>NZ_JBGGKS010000013.1:0-184441 GCF_041287095.1 Mycobacterium sp. pUA109
TCGAATTCGAAGCAATCATGACCACACCGGCCAGCCAGGCCGCGTAACCGAAACTGTCACCTATCCGTGCAGCAGACCCGCGAGCGAACGATGAATGTGTCGAACAGCAGGCCAAGACCGATGGTCGTACCGACCTGACCGATCGAACGCAGATCACTGGTGATCATGGAGATCATGGTGAAGGCAAAGACGAGTGCCGCGGACATGATGACACCGCCGCTGCCGGCGAAGGAACGGATCAGAGCCGTGTTCATTGCGGCAGGGGCCTCTTCTTTGAGCCGAGATATGAATAGCAGGTTGTAGTCCGACGCGACGGCGATAAGCACGATGACCGCCAGCGGGAGCACAATCCAGTACAGATCAACGCCCAAGATGTGCTGCCAGATCAGGATGGATAGACCGAACGAGGCAGCCAGCGACAACACTACCGCGCCAACGATGACAAGGGCGGCAACGAATGCCCTGGTAAGCAGCATCATGACGATAAAGGTCAAGATGATCGCGGAGAGCCCTGCGATCATCAGGTCGTAGCGAGCCGCCTGGTCGATATCGCGATAGGTCGCCGCCGTACCGCCAAGATAGAATTTGGCGTTCGCCAGTGGGGTCCCTTTCACGGCTTCCTTTGCTGCCTGGAATTCATCCTGCACGGCAGCGATACCGTCGAGCGAGGCGGGCTCGGTGTCGTGGGTGATCGTGAGTCGTGCGGCCTTGCCGTCCGGGGACACCATGAGCTTGAGGCTGTGCTGGAAGTCAGGGCTCTGGAAAGCGTCTGGTGGCAAATAGAACAAATCATCGTTCTTGGCTTCGTCGAACACCTGCCCCATCACGGTCGCGGTGTCGGTCAGCCGATCCATCTGCGTCAGCATTGCCGAAAACGTGCTGTGCGTGGTGAACAGGGTCGCCCGCATGCTTTTTGCGATAGAAATCAACGGCGGGATTTGATCGGCTAATTGCGGCATCAACGCATCCATCCTGTCCAGATGGTCCAACATCGTGCCCGTCTGCTCAGTTAGTTGGTCTACCCCATCTACCGACTCCGTGATTGAACGAAGCGCCCAACATATGGGTATATCGAAGCAATGCGGCTCCCAGTAGAAGTAATTGCGCAGAGGCCGAAAGAAATCATCAAAGTCAGCTAGTCGATCTCGTACCTCGGAAGTTGTCTCCTGTATATCATGCATCGTGGCCGTCATGTCGTGGGTCGTGTCCGCCATTTGGCCCATCAACCCGTGGATACGTTCCATCACTGCGATCATGCCGTCCAAATCGGTCACGATATTCATTATGTCGCCGGTCCGGGCCTTCAAGAACTGCAGGGATTCCTGCAATGTAGTGCTTTGCATACTCATCTGGAAAGGAATCGAACCATGCTCTACCGGTGGCCCGAGCGGGCGGGTGATGCTTTGCACGCGCGCGATTCCTCGAACGTGAAAAACGCTTTTGGCGATCTTGTCGAGAACCAACATGTCCCGCGGATTCCGTAAGTCGTGGTCGGCTTCGACCATCAACAGGTCGGGATTTATCCTGGGCCCGGGAAAATGACGCGTTGCCGCAGCGTACCCAACATTAGATGAGACAGAATCTGGTATGTAAAGCCGTGCGTCGTAGGCTGGCCGGTATGACGGCAGAATGATAATTCCGACCGCCACCACGACCAGAGCCGACACAAGAACTGGCTTCGGCCATCTGGCGATAACCGTTCCCACTCTTCGCCACCGGCGCGTCGCCATCGGGCGCTTAGCCTCGAGCAGTCCTACGGAGGTCGCCACGGTTAAGACCGCGGGGCCTAAAGTGAGTGCCATCATAAGGACGACACCCATTCCCAGCGCCGCAGGAATCGCCAGGGTATTGAAGTAATTCAGCCGGGTGAAACGCAAGCATAGCAGGACGCCGGCAATTGTTAATCCGGATCCCAGGATGACATGGCCCACACGGTGGATCGCCGTATAGTAGGCTGCGTCTTTATCTTGACCCGACGAACGCGCCTCGTGGTAGCCGCCGAGGAGAAAGATGAAATAGTCAGTTCCGGCCGCGATGGCCAGCGCGGTCAAGATGCTCACGACGAATACGGTCAATCCCATGACATGGTGATCACCTAGCCATGCCACTACGCCACGCGCGGTCGCCATCTCGGCCAGCACGACACCCAACGTCAAGATAGCGGTCACCAGGGAGCGATAGATCAAAAATAGCATTACGGCGATGACAATGAGCGTGACCACGGTCATCTTCACCATGCTTTTGTCGCCGGCTTCATTGGTGTCGGCGACAAGAGCCGCCGCACCGCCGACATATGCTTTGATTCCCGGCGGCGGTCCAGAATTAGCGACAATTTCGCGAACCGCGTCGACGGACTCCGTGCCCTGCGTCGTACCCTGATTCCCGGCCAAATTCACCTGAACGTAGGCGGCCTTACCATCTTCGCTTTGCATACCTCCAGCGGTGACAGGGCTCCCCCAGTAGTCCTGAACGTGCTGCACGTGTTGTGTGTCGCGGTCCAGCGTCTCGACCAACCGCGAGTAATATTTGTGCGCTTCGTCACCGAGGGGTTTGCCTCCTTCGATGACGATCATCATCACGCTGTCGGAGTCGAACTCATTGAACTTCTGGCCCATGTGCTTCATCGAGGTAACCGATGGTGCATCCGCGGGTGATAGCGATAAGGAGTTCTCTCGTGTCACCGTTTCCAACTGCGGACTGATGACGTTTAGCACCGCCGCCATTGCAAGCCAAAAAAGAATGATCGGTATGGACAGCGCCCGGATGACGCGCGGAAGCAATGGCCGCGAGCCGCGGTCAGCATGCGAGCCGGTCATGCCGACTTCACCAAACAAAACGTGGCGGCATCGACGCCATCCGAGGATTGCTCATCGCGAACTACACCGTTAATGGTGATTCGGCAGCCCAACGGCTGCGCGTCGCCTTGGGCAAAGATATCGGCGATGACGCTGGTCGCGGTGGTCGTGATCGTCAGCGACCAGGGCAGACTCGTGAAACTCGACTTGTGGGGTTGCGCATGCTCATCTAGGTAGCTGATCATTCCCGAGGACCGCTCTGGGCCGAAGAGTTCGTATATTACGTCTTTTTTGTTGACCGAAACGATCTGATCGGTGGGTGCGTTCGTATTGCGATAATTGGATCCAAAAATACCGTGGAGATTGTAGACACCCACAACGCCGAGGGCGCCTGCCAGCAAAGCCGCGCACGGGATCCAGACGGCGGTCACCTTACTGGCAACTGTTGATCGTTTCACTTCACACTTCCATTTCGAATCCGCGGCGGCTTTCCCAACGAGCTGATGATCTATTTCCCGTAACGACCAATTGAACGGCTGGTGCATCGCAGCCAGATCGTTGCGGGACGAGACCGTCTAGTTCTCCGCCAGCGTGGAACTGCCAGGGGTGTCGGCCAACATGCTGCGGCGGGCCTCGTCGAGTTGCTCATCGCTGCTGTGCGCGACCAAGGCCAGCAAGCTTTCTGCATCCGCGCCGATCGGTGCGCGGGTCGGAGCCGGCACCTGCTCGCTGAGCGCGATCATCTTGGCGGCCGCCAGCTCCGAAGACATACCGGCGGCCTGGGCAACATTGAACATCGTCATGAAGCGGCCGAAGACCTCGCCGTATAGCGCTTGCTCTGCGGGGGTCATTGCAGCGTGAGCGCTGACCAGCGCGTTTGCGGTTTTGGCCGGCCCCCCGGTGACCATGTTGCCGGGCTGGGCGATCACCACGTCAACCCCGAAGGGGTGCAATTCGGTGCGGTAGATGTCGGCGAAAGCTTCGAGTGCAGCCTTCGACGCGCTGGAGGGGCCGTTGAATGGAACCGGAAACGCGGCCGTTACCGAGCTGGTGAATACCACCCGCCCGCGTGCCTTGCGCAGTACGGGGAGGAAGGCGTTGACCGTGGCCAGCGCCCCGAAGACGTTGACCTCAAATTCGTGGCGGATCTTGTCGAGGGACACGACCTCAAGCGGGCCCGGCGTGAGGATCCCGGCGTTGCCGAACAACAGATTCAAACCGGCATCGAGTTCGACGCTGACCTGGGCCGCGAACTCGCGTAGGGCCTGCTCGTCAGTGACGTCGACAATGTTCAAGGCCACCCGGCCCTCGGATACCGCGGTCAGGCTGCTCACCTCTTGCTCGGACCTGGCTGTGCCCCAGACCCGATAGCCCTTGGCCGCCAGTCCCACGGCGATGTCCTTGCCCAGACCGGATCCGGCACCTGTGATCACGGCTGTACGGTCGATGGGTCGCATGGTTGGCATTGGTCCTTCTTTCAGATTGGGGGGCGATCTTGGCCCTGGTGTGCGGCCCAGCCTCACCTCGGATCGGGTGATATGTCGTCACCCGATCCGGGCGATCCGTCGGTTCCCCGGGCGCATAGCCGGATACTGGGTACCGTGTCCCGACCGTCTGCTCCCGAGATGTCTGCCGCTCCGTCGGTGGTCGCACGGCCAGCGCTGTTCAGCCGACTCTCAGCCGGTGGCCGCGTGACACTGCTGTCTGCCCCTGCGGGGAGCGGCAAGACGGTGCTACTTCAGTCATGGATCGACGACGCCGGACTCGCTGATCGTGTGGCTTGGGTATCGGTGGAACGCGGTGAGCGGGACGCGCAGCATTTCTGGCTGTCGGTGATTGGGGAGCTACGCGCGGCCGTCGGTGTGGACGCCTTCGTGGAGAAACTGACGCCCAGTCCGGAGTTCGAGGGTGAGGCGGTCGTCGAGCGTCTGGTGGCCGAGTTGGCCTCGCTGGAAGCGCAGGTCGTATTGGTGATCGATGATCTGCACGAGCTAGCCGCTCCCGAGGCGCTGCTGCAGCTCGAGGCGATGCTGCTGCGGCGCCCCAGGCTGTTACATGTGGTCCTCGCAAGCCGCCACGATCCGCAACTAGGTTTGCACCGTCTGCGCCTTGCCGGGGAGTTGAGCGAACTCCGCGCGGCCGAGTTGCGCTTCACGCTCGACGAGACGCGAGAGCTGCTTGCCGTGGTAGGGATTGCCTTGTCGGAGGACAGCATTACCCTTCTGCAGGCACGCACCGAGGGCTGGGCGGCAGGTCTGGGGCTGGCGACGCTCTCGCTCCTGGGGCATCCGGATCCGGAATCGTTCGTCGCTGACTTCTCGGGCAGCGAGCGCACCGTCGCTGACTACTTACTTGCCGAGGTACTCAAGCGACAGCCCGGCGAGGTCCGGCGACTCCTGCTGCGGACCTCGGTACTCGAGCGGGTGAATGGTGCCGTCGCCGACTTCCTCCTCGAAACTACGGGATCGGAGCGGATCCTGCACGCGCTGGCCGATGCGAATGCGTTTGTCGCGCCGTTGGATTCTGCGCGCTCCTGGTTTCGCTACCATCACCTTTTAGCCGATCTCTTGCGCTTGGAGTTGCGACGAACCGACCCGGACGCCATCGCGCCCCTGCACCGCGCCGCCGCACAGTGGTACGCGGAGCAGGGGTACGTGGTGGATGCAGTTCGACACGCCCAGATTGCACAGGACTGGGGGTTCGCCACCCGCCTGATCGCCGACCACGGCGTCAGCCTCGCCCTCGACGGCCAGGGCGCGACTGTGAGCGCGCTGCTCGCGGGCTTCCCGGCCAATGAAGTCTCCGATCCGGAGCTGGCCGCCGTCATCGCCGCCGATCAGCTCGCGCGCGGTTCGCTCAACGACGCGGCGGCATACCTGGCTATCGCCGAGCGCAGTTTTTCGGTGGTGCCCGACGAGCGGCGGCGCCGCTTGGAGGTCATGCTCGGCGTTGCGCGATTGGTGGTGGCTCGTCGGCGTGGCGATTTCGGCGGCGTGCTCGGCGAGGTGCAGCCGCTGCTTGAGCCCGCTGACGCGGAGACGCTAAGCGACGTCGCACTGGCGACCGACGCGCGGGCTTTGGCGTTGATGAACCTCGGCATCGTCGAACGCTGGTCGGGTCGCGACGAGGACGCGGACCGGCACTTGGAACAGGGCTTGGAGCTGGCGCGCCGGATCGAACGGCCGTACATCGCGATCGGCTGTCTGGCCCATTCGGCGATGGGCGCCAGACCGTTCGCTCTTCTGCGGCAACGCTGCCTGGAAGGGATTGCACTGGCAGACGCCCACGGCTGGGGAGCCGAGCCGATCGTCGGTGTCGCGCTTGCGCGAATGGCTGGTTTCGACGTGTGGCAGGGTCGTTTCGACGAGGCAGAGCATTGGCTCGACCGGGCAGCGCTGGCCCTGCGCCCAGAACTCGAGCCCGCCACGGGGCTGCTCCTGCATCTGGCTCGTGGCGGTCTACATGTCGGCCAGGGCCGGCTCGTTGAGGCGCTTGAGGCGTTCCGCGCGGCGGCGCAGCTGCAGACGCTCCTCGTCACACCGCACGTGTTGACCGTCCAGGTGTGCGAGGCTCTGGTACACACTCAGGTGCGGCTGGGCGACAGTGCAGCCGCCCGCGCAACGCTCGCCACGATGCCCGAGGTGCATCGCGATTGGGGTGAGGCGCGTGCGGCGCTCGCCTCGGTGCACCTTGCCGAGGGCAATGCGCAGGCGGCCGTCGACGCCGTTGCCCCCGTGCTGGCCGGTGCGGTTCCCGTGATTCGCAATTTCACCGTCATCATGTCCCTGATCCTCGACGCGCTCGCGCACGACCAGCTGGGCGACCCGCAGGCCGCCAGGTCTGACATCGAACGCGCGCTCGACCTAGCCGAGCCGGATTCGCTCGTCTTGCCCTTCCTGATGATCCCGGCCCTCGATCTGCTCGAGCGCCATCAGCGGCACCGCACCGCCCACGCCGCCCTGCTCCAGGACATCCTCGACGTGCTTGCCGGGTCGTCACTCCCCGAGCGCTCCGACGAACCCACCCCACTGGTAGAGGGTCTCAGCGAGGGCGAGCTGCGTGTACTTCGATACCTGCCGAGCAACCTGTCAGCGCCCGAGATCGGCAACGAGCTCTACCTGTCCCTCAACACGGTCAAGACCCACATGCGTCACATCTACGCCAAGCTCGGTGTGCACCGTCGCACCGACGCGGTCGAGCGCGCCCGCCAGGCGGGGCTACTGGGACCGTCCGCCCGGCGTTAGCACCATCGTCACCCGATCGGGGCGATGCGCCCTCACCCGCGCGACTGCGACGCTCGGGTCTATGCAGGGGCTGAGATGGTTCTGAGCCCACGACGCGACGAGAAAGGCGCTAGATGCAATTCGGAATCTTCTCAGTCAGTGACATCACCCGGAATCCCGTCACTGGCTACACGCCCAGCGAGGCAGAGCGGATCGACTCCATCGTTCGAATCGCCCAGAAGGCCGACGAGGTCGGGCTGGACGTGTTCGCCATCGGCGAGCACCACAACCCACCGTTCTTCTCTTCCTCACCGACTACTCTGCTGGCGCACATCGCGGCATTGACGCAGCGGATCGTTCTGAGTACGGCGGTCACGCTGGTGACCACCAACGATCCGGTCAAGATCGCAGAGGACTACGCGATGCTCCAGCATGTGGCCAAGGGACGGATGGACCTTATGATCGGGCGCGGCAACACGGTGCCGGTCTATCCCTGGTTCGGTAAGGACATCCGGCAGGGTCTGGAACTGGCCCTGGAAAATTACAACCTGCTGCACCGCCTGTGGCGTGAGGATGTGGTCGACTGGGAGGGCGGCTTTCGCTCCCCGCTGCAAGGGTTCACCTCCACTCCGCGCCCGCTCGATGACGTGCCGCCGTTCGTCTGGCACGGATCCATCCGGACCCCCGAAATCGCCGAGCAGGCAGCGTATTACGGGAACGGGTTCTTCGCCAACAACATCCTCGCCCCCAACTTCCACTTCCGGCCGCTGGTCGAGTTCTACCGGGAGCGGTTCGAGCACCACGGTCACGGCACACGCGAACAAGCAATCATCGGGCTTGGCGGGCACGCGTTCATCGCCAAGCGTTCGCAGGACGCCGTCGAAACGTACCGTCCGTATTTCGAGGGCTCGTCCATCTATGGCCGCAGCTACGCGCTCGAGGACTACATGAGCTCCACCCCCATGAGCGTCGGCAGCCCGCAGGAGGTCATCGACAAAACCCTGACCTTCCAGGAGGGCTTCGGGGACTACCAGCGTCAGTTGTGGAACGTCGACGCGGCGGGACTGCCGGTGGAGATGGTGCTCGAGCAGATTGAACTGCTTGGCACCGAGGTCGTGCCGGTGCTTCGGAAAGAGATGGAGGCGCGGCACGCGCCCGGCGTCCCCGACGCCCCTACTCACGAGAGCTTGGTCAAGGCGAAATACGGCGACGGCGAACCGCGTCAGCCGCGTCCCAACCCCAACCGCGGCGACAATGTCACAGGCACGTCGCCGTATCAGGACAGCGATCCCAACCTCGTCGCCAACCTCCCGCTGGTGAGTTGAGACACTGATGAGCACCACGGTGCCTGATCCCGACCCGGCCGCGAACGCGACAGGATCGACAATGCCTGCTGCCCCCGCCCGCCTCGTCATCGTGAACGCGGGCGTGAGCTCCCCCTCGTCTACCCGGCTGCTCGCCGACCGGCTGGCCCAGAAGAGCATTGACCAGCTGCGACGGGCGGGCATAGCTGCGGGCGTCGACGTGATCGAGCTCGGGCCACTTGCAGTCGACATCGCGCACGCCACCATCGCCGGCTTTCCGAACGAAAGACTCCAGAACGCGACGGACCGACTAGCGACTGCCGACGCCGTCATCGCCGCTACCCGGTCTACAAGGCTGGAATCAGCGGGCTGTTCAAGTCATTCGTAGACCTGCTCGATGACGATCTGGTGGTCGCCAAGCCGGTGCTGCTCGCCGCCACTGCCGGAACCGCTCGACACGCGCTGGTCGTCGATGATCAGATGCGGCAGCTGTTCGCCTACCTGCGTGCTCTCACGCTCCCCACGGCGGTTTTCGCTGCACCCGAGGACTGGGCTACCAGTGAACTGGGCATGCGGATTGAACGCGCCGCAAACGAGCTCGTGGTGCTCGTCGCCTCGGGCGCCAGTCACAGCATCATCACTCACCCGTGGGCCAGCTATCCGCATGAATTCGACAGCAACGCGGCTCGGCCGGATCACGTGGCGGCCGGTGTCGATGTCAACACGACGCTCATGCGGCTTGCGGCCGGAGGAAGTGCCTTGCCGGAAACCAATTCTGAGCCTGCCCGCTAACCACCAGCCAAGTCGGGTCCACCGTCGTACGTGCCCTCGACCTCGCCGGATTCGCTCGTCTTTCCCAGCAACCTGTCCGCATCGGGGATCGGCCAACGAGATCCACAGCGCCGAGGTGGTCGACCACGCCCCGCCAGGCGGGGATGCTGGGGTCGCCCGGCCGCCGCTGGGAGGATCGCCTCACCCGATCGGGGTGATGTGCCTTCACCCCCTCGAATGCGACGCTTGGCCGATGGACGGTGCGGCGAATACGGCTAACCCGCCATCGGCGGGCTATGAGATCCGCGTTCGCGGGCAGCTAAGCGCGACGATGCTCGCGGCCTTTCCCGCGCTGAACGCCGAGGTGCAGGGCGCCGAGACGGTGCTTACTGGTGGGTTGCCCGATCAGGCGGCGCTTTATGGCGTGCTCGCTCAAATCGAGGCACTGGGCTTGGAACTGCTCGAAGTCCGCTGCCCGCGCGGCTGAGCCGCCGGCAGATCGCCCGGATCGGGTGACGACCGTTCACCCGGTGGCGCGCGAACCTGTGCTATGGGACGTCCTCGACGGAAAGGACGCGATGGCCACGACGTCCCAGCCGTGCCGACAGTGCAGCGGCTCAATCCGGACAACCAGTTCAACTGCTCATCGATCACCAAGGAGCTTGTGATGATTGAAATTATTGATCCCAACGATTCTCGTGCTGTGCGCAACAAGGACAACGTCCTTGCCTGGTGCGAGCTGATGATCAACCAAAAGCGGCCCAAGGAGGCTGTGGCGAAGTACCTCAACCCTAACTACATTCAGCACAATCCGCTCATCGCCGATGGCCCCGACGGGCTGGCCGCCTACTTCGAAACGCTCACCACCGAGCGCAAGTACGCCCGCCTGGTGGTTGACAAGATCATGGCGTCCGGCGACTGGGTATGGACGCACGGCCGGTTTTTTAACTTCATCAACGACAACCCCAAAGACACCGGGATCGCCGTCGTCGACATCTACCGGATGGACGAGGACGGGAAAGCCATCGAGCATTGGGACGTGTTGCAGCTCATCGGCGATCCGAAGACAAACGCCGCTCCATTTTCCAACCCGACTCCCAAGCTAATACCGATGATGATCCCCAGGATGCGGTGGAAAGTCCGAGCCCTAAACCCCAACGGCGTCGTCTGAACGCAAACACTGACGGAACACACGACCGGCACCGTAGAGCAAAGAGTCCCGTTGGCGTAGGCAGCGCCGTCCGTTCTCAGGGCGGCGGACGAAAGCACGCGACTCCCGCAGGGAAATGTCGCCGCACAACTCAACGGAGATATGCCATGACGGCTGATGGGAATGCAAACGGTACCGAATCTTGGTGCGACTCAGGAGGAACCACGGTGACTGAAGGATGTAACTCGAAATCAAAAACACTGCTGCGGACGTCGGATCAACACTCCCGTTCGGCTCGAAACGGGAAAGGCATTGATGCAGACGGGATGCGCCGCCAACGTACGAATCCTGCTTTCCGCGCCGGCGCTGCCCTGCTGGCCCTCGGCATCGGCGCGGTGGCCCTTCCCGGGGTCGCCGTCGCCGACTCCACAGAGGACTATCCGATACCTCGCAGGATCATCCGGACAACCTGCACCGCCGAGCAACTCTTGGGAGCTGCGCGAGACGTCACACCGATTTATTACGAGCGGTACATGATTGACCTTCATAATCACCCGCCGAGCGTCCAACAGGCCGCCAAGGACGAAATTCATTGGTTTCTTTCCTTGAGTCCAGAGTCTCGCAGAGCCCAGTCCGAGGAATGGGTGACTCATTTCGCCGACCCCTTGACGGCGGCGTGGCCCAACTGGGGCAAGATCTTCTTCAACAATAAAGGTGTTGTAGCCAAAACAGCAGATGCATGTAGCCAATACCAGCCCGATGATGAATCCGTGTGGGACTGGTGAGGGCGATGAAACCCGCCAAGCTATTGGCTGCGATCGTTGCCGTGGCAATCGCTGCGGCTGGGCAGGTGCACGCCGACGTCGACGCCGATTTTGGCGATCAGCTCCACACCCACGGCATCTACGGGCCCCGCGACTACAACGCGTGGCTGGGCAAGATCGTCTGCGAACGACTGAATCGGGGCCTAGACGTCAACGCCGACAGGTCGGCCCATTTCCTATCCACCAATCTTCCAAGACACACCACACAAGTACAGGCGTGGGAGTTTCTTGCGACCGCGATCAGCTTCTACTGTCCGCAGCAGGCGCCCGCGCTGGAAAACGCGGCCGTTGAGTCCCGTCGGTGATCGTGTATGGCGCACTGAGGGGTAGTGTGTGGCGATGAGCAACACCGACACCGCCCCGGGCGAAGTGGCGTGTGCCGCATCGACATTCACCGGCGTGCTACATCCGCGCGAAGTGCCCTTGGGTGGGGTGCGGGCAGTCCGGGTGCGCCGCACACTGCCACAGCGGGAGCGGTCGCTGATCGGGGCGTGGTGTTTCGCCGACCATTACGGCCCGCACGACGTCCGCGACGGCACCGTCATGGATGTGCCGCCGCATCCGCACACCGGGTTGCAGACGGTGAGTTGGTTGTTCAGCGGCGAGGTGGAGCACCGCGACAGCGCCGGGGTGCACGCCCTCGTGCGGCCAGGCGAGTTGAACCTGATGACGGCCGGAGCCGGCATCTGCCATTCCGAGGTGTCCACCGCCTCGACGACAGTTCTGCACGGCGTGCAACTGTGGGTGGCGCTGCCGGATGCCGACCGTGATACCGACTGCGGTTTCGATCACTATGTGCCAGAGCCTGTTTCGCTTTCCGGCGGTACCATCCGGGCCTTTCTCGGTGAGCTTGCCGGTGCGCGATCTCCGGTCCGCACGTTCACGCCGCTGCTCGGCGCACAGGTCGACCTGGCCCCCGGCGCCCGCATGCTCCTCGATGTCAATCCGACGTTCGAGCACGGTGTGTTGCTCAACCAGGGCACAGTTGCGGTCGCCGGGAGCGCGCTCGATGTCGCTGACCTCGCGTACCAGCCTCCGGGCAACCACGGGCTGCCCCTGCACAACCTGGGGGAGCGTTCCGCTCGTGTGCTGCTTCTCGGCGGTCCGCCGTTCACCGAGCAGTTGGTCATGTGGTGGAACTTCGTCGGGCGTAGTCACGACGACATCGTCGCCTTCCGTCGGCTGTGGGAAAACCACGCCGACCGGTTCGGTGCCGTGCAGGGCTATCGCGGAGCGCTATCCCGACTGCCGGCGCCTCCGTTGCCAAAGGCCACGCTGCGACCACGTCCCAACCCGACCTGAGGGAACGCGCATGAAGCCGGCCCGGGAAGATCGACATTCAGCGCCCGGGTCTGGTCCAGCGCAACACCTGCAAGGCAGCGGCCACCTGGACTGGGTTCTCCGCGAGGGGTCGGGGTAACAGCGATTCAGCCCGCGCCACTCGACGCACGACGGTATTGCGATGTGCGTAGAGTCGGCCAGCGACCTGGCGGACACTACCGTTTTCCTCAACGTATGCCAGCACGGTGTCACGAATCTCTCGAGACGCCTGCGCGAGATCGCCGAGGATCTGCCGCACAAACTGCTCCGCGCCCTCCGCGTCGCTGGTCATCAACGCCACGAGTTGAACGTCATCGAAGAAGACGACGCGCTGAGGTGAGTCCAGTCGCGCCACCATGCGCTGCGCGACAATGGCGTCAAGGTGGCTGCGCCGGAATCCCTCCACGCCCGCAGCTCGCCCACCGACCGCAACCCGTACAGATGCGGCGGGATCCACAGCACTGCGCAGCTGGTCCCGATCGATGTCGTCGGTTCCCGGAAGCCACAGCCACTTCGTAGATGCGTCTGGCATCACCGTGAGGGGCCGGGTTCTCCGCGGTCTCCGGAGCATTTCGACGACATCGTCGACCCGGCGGAGATCGGCGTCGGGTTCTGTACTCCAGATAACTACCGCGGTGTGTGCCTGATCTAGCCGGTAGCCCAGCCTCGATTCGGCGCGTTGCTTTGCTATCGGCGCGCCGTCCAGCACAAGGGCGACAGTCTCACGGAGTTCGGACTGACTGCCCCGCAGTATTTCGGCCCGCTCGGCCCGCATCATGTCCCGGACCCCGGCCACGGTGCTGTCGACAAAGTCGTTGATCGACCAGATAGCAACATCGAGGAGGTCCTGGAGCTCCGTTGGGTCGCGGGTGAGTGTGAACGCCATGTCCAGCACCAGCCGAAAAGCCGAGGCCTGACCCGAACGGTAGGCCGCCAGTGGAAGGTCTTCGAGACCTCGTCTGATGAGGTCGCGCGCGATGTGGACGACCTCCTCGTCGAGGCCGGGAGGAACGCGGGCGCCTGGATAACGGATGTTCTGCGTGAACCAATGGAGAAAGCTAGCCCGGAACGCACGCTCAGCCGATGCTCGCAGAACCGGATCTGTAGCCGCAGCCTCCATCCCGGCCGCATTCAGCGAATCGGCTGCCAGCTTGGCCAGCCAGCTTTCCTGAGTGCGGACGAGTGCCTCGGCCATCGCGAGCAACAGCTCTCGCGTCCGGTCAGTGCAGCGGGGTGAGGTCACAGCGGCAGTCTATGGATGCGGTGCCCATTGCACCACGAAACCGCAAAACTGGTGCATTCAGCCCCTACCTCTGCCCACCAACACCCTGTGACGATCACCACATGACCTTCTCACCTTCTCCACCCTCGTGTCCGGTCTCAACCGGCGGCAGGCGTACGCCGCAGCCATGGGCGCGAAGTCAAGCTGGCTCGAGGCCACCGGGCAACGCGCCCGTCTATGAGGCGGACCTGTACTCAGAGAACGCGATTCGCGATCCTCATCCACATTACGCAGCCATGCGGGACCTCGGCCCCGTCGTTTGGCTGCCGAAACAGAAGTTATATGCACTGCCTCGTTACGCAGAAGTCAAGTCTGTTCTCAGTGACCACAACACCTTCCACTCCAGCGGCGGGGTGGCGCTCAACGTGATCTCACGGGTCATCGGGAAGAACAGCGTGCTCCTGACAGACGGAACCGCACACGATCGCCGCCGGAAGCTGACCGCGCACCGGCTCACACCCCGAGCGCTGCGACCGCTGCACACTTTCGTCGAGGATCTCGCCGAGCAGGCCGTGCTTGCGGCGTTAGCAAAAGGCCGCGTGGACGGTGTGGGCGACATTGCTCTGAAGCTGCCGCTCAGCGTTGTCCCCGACCTGGTCGGATGGCCGGAACGGGGACGAGAGCACCTAGTCGGGTGGGCCGGTGCTACGTTCGACATGCTCGGGCCATTGAACAGGCTGGCGATCCGATCACTGCCGAGCGCTTTCTCGATGTTGGGTTTCGTACATCGGCTGGCTCGTCGCCGAGACGTGCTGCCGGGCAGTATGGCCGACGAACTGTTCCAGCGCGTCGATGAGGGCACCCTAAAGCGGTCGGAATGTCCCGGCGTCTTCATCGACTATCTAGCGCCCTCCATCGACACCACGGCGAGTGCGATCGCCGCGGCTCTGTGGCTTTTCGCGCGCTACCGGGATCAATGGCAGATGCTCCAGGCGGATCCCACAACGGTGCCCAACGCAGTGAACGAAATCGTGCGGCTGGAGTCACCCGTTCGGGCGTTCGGGCGCCGTACCAGGCGCGATATCCGGATTGCCGGAACTCGAGTCCCGGCCGGATCGCGACTGCTGGTCATGTATGCGTCGGCGAATCGCGATGAGCGGGTCTGGAGCGATCCCGACCGTTTCGACATCACGCGAGACGCCTCCCGCCACGTCGGTTTTGGGCACGGGACGCACGGCTGCGCAGGTCAAGGTCTCGCCCGACTGGAGACGCAAGCCATCCTGCGCTCATTGATACGACACGTTGACCACATTGAACTCGACGGCACGCCGGGAAGGGCCGTCAACAACGTGATTCACCGATTCGAGAACCTGCCAATCCGGCTGGTGCCCAAGGGTCCAAGCACCTAGGTCCGCGTCGACTTCTGCCGTCGCCAACATCGCCCCACTGGGCAATCATCCACAGGAGGACAACATGAAAATCGGGATCGACCGCAATCGGTGTGAGGGTCACGGCTTGTGCGTCGAGCAAGCCCCCGCCCTGTTCACCACGGACGAGGAGGGGGAGCTCATTAATCACCACGACGGGCAGAATCTTCCCAACCACCTGGTCGGCGCAGCTCGGGGCGCCCTCAGCGCTTGTCCCGTGGCAGCCCTGAGGGAGGTCCTGTGACGGCGCAGAAGGGGCGTCTGCCCGCGATCATTGAAAGTCGCCATTCCACCTTCCACACGGAGGTCTAGGGGTGAGTCAGACAGTGCGCGGTGTGATTTCCCGGAAAAAAGGCGACCCGGTCGAACTGGTGGACATCATCATCCCTGACCCGGGCCCCAACGACGTCGTGGTCAAGGTGACCGCCTGCGGGGTGTGCCACACCGACCTGACCTACCGCGAGGGCGGCATCAACGACGAATACCCGTTTTTGCTCGGCCATGAGGCGGCCGGCACCGTCGAAACGGTGGGGTCGGCGGTCACCGCGGTGGCTCCCGGCGATTTCGTGGTGCTGAACTGGCGCGCGGTGTGCGGGCAGTGCCGGGCCTGCAAACGCGGCCGGCCGCAGTACTGCTTCGACACCTTCAACGCGTCGACGCCGATGACGCTGACCGACGGCACCGCGCTGACCCCGGCGCTGGGCATCGGCGCGTTCGCCGACAAGACGCTGGTGCACGAGGGCCAGTGCACCAAGGTCGACCCGGACGCCGACCCGGCGGTCGCCGGGCTGCTGGGCTGCGGGGTGATGGCCGGGCTGGGTGCGGCGATCAACACCGGCGGCGTCACCCGGGATGACACCGTCGCGGTGATCGGCTGCGGCGGCGTCGGGGACGCCGCGATCGCCGGTGCGGCGCTGGTCGGCGCCAAGCGGATCATCGCCGTCGACACCGACAACACGAAACTGAACTGGGCCCGCGACTTTGGCGCCACCCACACCATCAACGCCCGCGACCTCGACCCGGTGGAGACGATCGCCGACCTCACCGACGGCTTCGGTGCCGACGTGGTGATCGACGCGGTCGGCCGCCCGGAAACCTGGCAGCAGGCGTTCTACGCCCGGGATCTGGCCGGCACCGTGGTGCTGGTCGGGGTGCCCACCCCGGACATGCGGCTGGACATGCCGCTGATCGACTTCTTCTCCCGCGGCGGATCGCTGAAGTCGTCGTGGTACGGCGACTGCCTGCCCGAACGCGACTTCCCCACCCTGATCAGCCTGTATCTGCAGGGCCGGCTGCCGCTGGAGCGCTTCGTCACCGAACGCATCGGGCTCGACGCGATCGAGGACGCCTTTTCAAAGATGCACGGCGGCCAGGTGCTGCGCTCGGTGGTGGTCTTGAAGCGACCGCGTGCGCTCGGCTGATCATCCGTCACTTTGTAAAGGGTGTCTGTGAATTGCCAGCCGCACGCGACCTACTGCATGAGGCTTCCCGCTCATGACGAAATCCAAGTTGATGTCCTCAGGCGCTTCGCACAGTGAAAACCGGGTTGATGTCCATGTAGATTCGGTAATCCGCAATGAGACCGCCCCGCTGACGAAAGGTGTTAACACAGGGGAGCGTCAGCTGGGCACCGTCATGGCGCTGGTATGTGACTGCCATCTCACAGATCACGACTGGATCGGGGTCTGCCGTTGTCCAGACCGTCAGCAGCTCATGCGAGATCGTTGCGATGACCTCGGCCATTGCGGCACAGTTGGCGGCGAAGGCAGCTCGACCCGTGGAGGGCTCCGCACTACCGAATCGGAATGCGACATCCTCGGTCATGAAGCCCAGCGCGGCTTCAATGTCGCCAGCATCCAGGACGGCGAACAGCTCGCGGATGGTCCGTTCGTCAGGCCTCTGAGTCCTCACAGCCCCATATCCTTTGCGATGATCATCTTCATGACTTCGCTGGTGCCACCGTAGATGCGGGCGACACGGTTGTCCGCGTAGAGGCGGGCGATCGGGTATTCGGTGATGTACCCGTAACCGCCATGAAGTTGCAGGCAGCGATCAATGACCCGGGATGCGGTTTCGGTGCAGAACAATTTCACCGACGCGGCGTCGGCGGCCGACAACTCACCGTTGTCGTATGCATCCAGCGCACGGTCCGCGACCGCCTCAGATGCGTCGACCTCAGCCCGACAGGCCGCGAGTTCGAACTTGGTGTTCTGGAACTGCGCCACCGGTTTACCGAAAACCGTGCGCTCCTGCGTGTACTGGTGAGCGAAGCGCACTGCCGCGTCGGCTTGGGCGTGAGCGTGCAGGGCGATGCACAGCCGTTCGCGCGGCAGACTCTGCGTGAGGTAGGCGAACCCCCGGTCGGGCTCCCCGAGAAGGTCGTCGACCGGAACATGGACATCGGTAAAGCTCAGCTCGGCGGTGTCTGAGACTTTCAGGCCGATCTTGTCGAGTTTGCGTCCAACGTGATACCCGCTTGATGTCGTATCGACGGCGAACAATGAGATCCCGTGACGGCGGTCGTCGTCGCGTGGCGGCGCCGTGCGAGCGCATACGATGACTCGGTCGGCGTGTACCCCGCCGGTGATGAACGTCTTCGCACCATTCAACACGTAGCTCGCGCCGTTATCCGAGAGCGTCGCCGTGGTCCGCATCCCGGCGAGGTCGGAGCCCGCGCCGGGTTCTGTCATGGCGATGGCGAACATGCTTTCACCCGTCACGAAACCAGGCAACCACCGCTCCCGCTGCTCAGTGGAGGCGTACAGAGTCAGGTATGGCAGGCACAGTCCCACGTGCACAAAGGAGCCGCCGAGAGTTACCCCGGCACGCGCGGCTTCCTCGGCAAGAATGGCCTCGAACTTGAACGATGCGATCCCGGCGCCGCCGTATTCCTCAGGCACTTCGATGCCGAAGACGCCCAATTCGCCTAACTTGTAGTAGAACTCGCGGGGAACGATGCCGGCGTCATACCATTCGTCGTACACCGGGACGACCTCGGCTTCGATGAACGAACGGATCGTTTTGCGAAATGCATCGTGGTCCGAACCGAAAGCTGTCCTGCGCATGTATGTTTCTCCCGTCATGGATTCCGCACGAGGCGGTAGGTGAGCGGATAGCGGCCAAGGATGTCGTCAACCGCCCGGCCGTCTGAGTTCTCGGTAATGGCGATGGTGACTACGGGGATGCCATTCTCGATGGCATCGGTGATCGCGGCGATGTCCGGCACTTCATGAAGTGCTTCGGCGGCGACGGCGCGAGCCGAATCAGCGCGCAGCCGCAACTTGTATGGCTTACCGACCGCCGTGACCGGCAGCGAATCGATGACCATGACAGCTTTCGGTGCGGCGGCGCGGTCGACGACGCGCTGACCGGCCCAGACGCGCAGTTCGTCTCCGGTGACGGTGGCTCCGGGGCGGAGTGTCACGTACGCGACCGGCACTTCGCCGGCGTGCAGATCGGGCCTGCCGATTGCAGAAGCCGCGGTGACGTCCGGGTGCGCCAACAGTGCGTCCTCGATGATGGTCGGATCGATGTTGTGCCCACCGCGGATGATTAGATCCTTGGCGCGGCCTATCAGGTACACAAAGCCTTCGTCGTCAATCCGGGCGAGGTCACCGGTGTCGAGCCACCCGTCCACCACTTTGCCGTCGCCGTCGAGCAGGTAACCGCCCGCATCACGGCCGATCACGTATCCGGGGAACACAGTCGGACCGGCGATTACAAGATTGCCGACCGCCCCGCGGGGCAGTTCATACCAGGTGCCATCGCTGTCGATGCGCACCACTTTGACGTGTTGGTAGGGCATCCGTTGGCCGACCGATCCGTGGCGCGGATGGGTAGGAAAGCTGCGTACGCTGGCGCAGGTGGCCTCGGTGAGCCCGTAACCTTCCACGAGCGGAATACCGGTCCGGGATTCGAAACCCTGACGCACCGCCTCCGGCAGCGTCGAGGCACCAACCAGGGCCATGCGCATACTCGCGATGTCGGCATCCACCGGATACTGGGCTAGCACCGCGTACACGGTGGGTACGGCGCTCATCGCGGAGATGGCGTAGCGCTCAATGATTTTCCAGAGGTTCTCGTGGAGGGCAGTATCCCGGTATCCAAGCGGTCCGGCCCACACCACGTGTTGCCCGCGTAGCAGCGGAGCCAGTGTGGTGACCACCAGCGCATTGACGTGAAACAGCGGCAACCCCGCAAATACAACTGACTCTTCGTCAAGCAGACCGTTGGCGGCGATCATCCAGGCGTCGCTGACCTCGTTGGCGTGGGTATGGGCCGCCAGTTTCGGTGCGCCGGTGGTGCCGCCGGTGTGGAACAGCGCCGCCAGATCATCAGCGGCGGGTGCCTGCCCGGAGAATCTCGTGCCGTCGTAGCGTTCGGCAAGCCGACTCAGGTAGCCGACTGCGACGCCAGACAGTTCCGGCGGCAGGTCATCAGCAGGGGGCGCAGTGGTAGGGCGTAGCAGCAGCACGGTGTCGACCGCGCCGGTGCGGGCTAAGTGCTGAGGAATCGCCCAGCTGCTCTGATCAAGTTCGGGGCCGGCCGCAACCAATACCCGGGCGCCGCTGCGGCGAACCAATTCGCCGATGTGCTCAGGCGATAGCGCACCGTTGATGGGCGCGGCGATGCCGGCGAGTTGGGCTGCCAGAGTGGCGGTGATCAGCTCGTCACAGTTCGGTGCGATGAGAGCAACGGCACTCTGCCGCTGTATCCCCAAATCCCGCAGCAGATTTGCAATCCGGTGCACATCGTGAAGGAGCTGCGCAAAGGTACGCCGCGCGGGTTGTTGCCAACACCGTCCGTCGGGTAATGCGGTCACCGCGGGCCGATGGGGCCACAGTGCGGCCGCGCGGACCAGCATCGCGTAGGTCGAGGTGGGCAGGCCCCGATCGGCCAACGGGACCTCCTCGATAGCCGCTAGGTCGCCGGGTGCGGAGTACCTCGGCCACAGCAGGTCCATGCTCACGCATACCTAACGGTGTTGCGCTGGAGACCAAGATCGATCGTGCCGTCATCGGTCTTGACCGTGGTCTCCACGACATCTCCGTCGTGGAGATATTTGGGATTGCCCGACTGCCCCTTGAAAAAGGCGTTCCATTTCAGCGTCGGCGGCAGCAGGTTGGCGACGAATGCGATCGGCTTCGGTGGTGCGCTCAGCGCGGTACCGACCGGGGTCCCGGTCAGGATGACATCGCCCGCGGCGAGGTCCTGAAACCTGCTGAGCGACTGCAGCGCCTGCACCGGCGTGTACAGCATGTCGCCGTCCACGACCATGTCCTGGCGAAGTTCGCCATTGACCTTCAGCCGCAGTCTCAGCTCGCCAAATCGCCTGAGTTCGTCGGCGTCGAGTAGCACCATCGCCGGGCCGACCGGGGTGAAGGTGGGGTAAGACTTGGCCTCGTAGAACTGGGTCTGGGGCAGCTGGATGTCCCGCGCCGATACGTCGTTGGTGACCACCAGGCCGGCAACGAAGTCAGACAGGTTCGACTCCGAAACGGTGGTGCCGACCGGGATGTCGCGGCCGATGACGAGACCGATCTCCACCTCGTAGTCCAGGAACCGGACGTGGCGGGGTTTGACGATGTCATCGAAAGGCCCGGTGATCGACGCGGACGACTTGCGGAAGAAGGTCAGCGGAATCGTTTTCGGATCCATCCCCGCGTCTTTGACATGAGAGGCAAAGTTGGTCATCTGCGCCACCACCCGACAGGGCGTGGTCACCGGCGAGACCAGCGCCAGGCTGTCAACAAGTACCGAGTGGTCGGCGTCGACGGCGGCCTCGATGGCGGATCGATCGGCGAGCAGCTGGGCGGTGGTGGTGGCGCCGGTAGCGATCTGGGCGGCACCAGCAGCAGTTTGAACCCACCACGCGTCGACGGTGCGCAAGACGGAGACTGTCACGATTGGGTCACTTTCATCAGGCCGATCAGGCGACGGATATCGAACTCGTTGTTGGCCCGCAGCGCGGTGAGCATCGAGCGCACTTCGTGGGGAAGGGATTTAGGATTGGTCCCGAGGAAGTCCTTGCTGGCGGGCGGTCCCCACTGGGCCAGACCCGAGGCGGTGAACGGTGCCCACCCTGGCTCCAGGGTGCGGTCGAACAGGTCACCGTCGGTGAAATGTTCGACGAGGAAGCCGTCCGGGTCTCGCCAATAGTCGAAAATCTGACTTCCCTGAATGTGGCGTCCAATCCCCCAGGATCGCTGGTAGCCGTGGTCCTTGAGGTATTCACCGCCGGCGGCCAGCGCGTCGAGATCACACACCTGATACGCGGAATGTACGTAGCGGTTCGATGCACCCAGCGCAATCGCCACGGTGTGGTGATCGACCGGCGTCATGCCGCGATCGCAGCGGATGAAGCTCATCGTCGGTCCGCGGTCGCGTTGTCCGGGAAAGTACAGGAAGTCACTGACGATCATGCCGAGGATGTCGAGATACCAGTTGAGCGACTTAGTGTATGTAGTGCTCTGCAACACCACGTGCCCGAGGCGCTGCACCCTGGTCGGAACCCGCGGTGGGCGCTGCGTCGCGTTCACTCGGCGCAGATCGTCACCGAAATTGAAGGTGTGTGGCGTCTGCACCGGGAGCGCATCGAGTTGATGCGTGTCGGCCACAACGTGGACCGGTATGCCGCTCGGGTCGATCAGGTCGACGCTGAGCCCGCCGATGGCGTCGGGTAAGGGGCTAGTTCGAGCGCCGGTCGCTTCCGCCAGCCGGATAAGGTCGGCGTTGTCGTGGGCGGTAAATGCCATACCACGGAAACCCGTGCTACTGCCGCGGCGAATGATCACGCACGGTAGGCCGGCATCAGTGCCGCGCAGATGTAATTCGGCACCGGTGCGGAGCACCGTGGCGAAGCCGAAAGCATGCGCGAATGCCTCGGCCCTCACCAGGTCCGGTTTCACAAACTCCAGCCAAGCGATGTCGCGGACCTTGATCACGGGGTTACGCGACCGGCCGGGGTGCTCGCCCTTAAGTGCACCCGACTCGCTGTGCAGGTCGGTGTGGGCGCCCACTGGGTGACTCATCGCAACACTCCTTACCTGAGCTTGATCAGAACGCGTGGGGCCCGAACCGTCCCCAGGCGACGACCCCGGCCATGATGGCCAGCAGCACGTTGACGCTCACGTCGCGATACTCGTCCCGTCGACTGTGGATGATGATCGCGCCGATCATGATGACAACCAGCCCGCTCGCAGCGACCGGCGCCAGGATCGGTGCATTGTCGACTACCGGCGGCACTATCAGCCCAATGGCGCCGAGGACTTCAACCAGACCGAGCGGCTTGATCAGCGGAGCGGGAAAGTCGTAAACCCAGGCGCCGATACGGCCGGCGAGTTGATCCCGAGACTGGATCAGTTTGATGGCGCCGGCGCCCACGAAGACGACAGCCAGCACAATCTGCAGTGTCCACAGCAGGGTATTCATCGGTGTCCGTTTCTCTGGTGAGGTGGGATTTTCTCAAGCGTTGGCGTCGGTCGACGTCGCCGCGTGCATGCCGCGCACGCGGGCGACGATCTCCGCGGCGTCCGTGGTGTCAGTACCGCTCCAGGCGATGTGCAAGTCCGGGCGGACCAGCACCAGCCGATGGCAGTAGAGGTCGGCGAGGGCGGGATCGGTCAGCGTCAGATGCCGCACCGGAAGGCCGACCCGGGCGGCCTCGCTGAGAAGTTTGGAGGATTGGGTGTTGTCGTCGAGGGCATCGACAAGTGTGAACACGGGGCCGAATCGGTCGAACAGCGTGTTGTGCTCACCAAGCACGATATTGGGGGCGCGGTGCCCGGGGCGCACGGTGGGCAGGAAGGCTCGACGGTCCCACGGCGGCGCGACGCTGCCATCGGGCACCACGACCGGCGAGGTGTCGTAGCGCACGTCGAGTTCGATGCCCAGGCTGAGATTCTCGGCGTCGTTGGCGGCGAGGAACTCTGCGACCTGCCGCCGGTGCGCTTGCCCGGCGTCGCCCTCAGCCTTGAGGAGTTCCGCATCGACCATCTCTCGGTATTGCAGTTGGACCATAGCGTTCTCCACACAGGCGGTGCGATTGCGCTCCCCGATCGCGCGCCGCTCAACTTCGTAACTGTCCAGGAGCTGCGTCCCACCCCAACCCTGAACTGCCGCAGCGAGCTTCCACCCGAGGTTGACCGCATCCCCCAGTCCAGTGTTCATCCCGTATCCGCCCAGCGGGATCATGGTGTGGACCGAATCACCAGCCAACAGGATCCGGTCACGGCCGTAGGCATCTGCCAGCAGCGCGTTGGGGCGCCACACGCTTCTGCAGAGGACTTCATCGATACCGACCGGTCGTCCGAGCGCGCGCGCAACGAACTCTCGTGGGTCACCGATGGGGTCGGGATCGTCGACCTGCGCGCCGAGGTCTTGGTGCAACGTCCAGGTGTCGATCTCGTTTTGGGCGATCAGCACCGCCCCTGTCGAGGTGAACAGGTGCCAGAACTGGCCCAGTGCGTGCAGATTCGTCAAATCCAGCGACCGGAAATGCACCAGGGCGAAGGTCAGGATGTCTTTCAGCCCGTCCATTTTGATGCCCAGGTCGGTGCGGACCCGGCTTGAGGCACCGTCGCAGCCGACAAGGTAGTCGGCGTTGACCGTCACAGACTGGCCATCCGGGTCGACCAGCTCAGCGACCACCACATCGCCGATCTGGCTGCAGTGCTCGAGTCGCCAGCCCTGCCGAACGTCAACCAGCGGGTCGCGGTGGGCTCTATCCATCATCATCGCCTCGAAGATCGCCTGTGAGCAGCGCTGCCAGGGCTGACCGGGCACGCTGCCATCCCGCGTCGCGGCGATTGTGGCTCGCTGTGCATCGACCGACGGCAGCCGCCACCGTCCGAGTTCGGGCCCGTCGAGGCCGGGGGCGAAGATCACGTCGAAGGAGTGCTGGGCGCCCACCCCGAGCGCACGCAGTTCGGCGTCGACGCCGAGCCGGCGCAGCAGTTCCATGCTGGCGCCGTTGGTGATGTCCATCTTCGGAAACAAGGTGGTGTGCTCGCTGCGTTCGGCCAGCACGCTGGCCACACCGTGCCGGGACAGCTCCGCGGCGAGTACCAGGCCGG
Source organism: Mycobacterium sp. pUA109 (assembly GCF_041287095.1). Lineage (NCBI taxonomy): Bacteria > Bacillati > Actinomycetota > Actinomycetes > Mycobacteriales > Mycobacteriaceae > Mycobacterium > Mycobacterium sp. pUA109. The sequence goes on from NZ_JBGGKS010000013.1 coordinate 24,111, forward strand.
TAGGTCCTCCCCCGGCGATCAGCACGGGGACATGCAGCGGTCGGGTCATGGCGGTTACTCCTGTGGGCTGTGCGGCTAGTCACACGCTAGGCTTAAAATTGCTGCCTGTCAATATAAAAATTGACAGAGTGTGTGGCATTATTGGTTGCATGCCCACCCAGATCAAGCCGGAGCGACCGCGCGGGCGTCCGAGGGCGTCGGATTCGATGCCGACCGAGGAGATCCTGGATAGGGCGTTGGCCATGTTTGCCACCCATGGGTACGACGGGATGTCGCTGCGGACCCTGAACCGGGAATTGGGGGTCAGCCACAACCTGATCTATCAACGATTCGGCACCAAGGATGAGCTGTGGCAAGCGGCGGTCGACTTCGGCTTCGGCCGTCTGGCGCGGCACATGCAGGGACTGTTCGACCCGACTCTGAGCGATCCACTCGAACAGCTGCGGCTGGCAACGCACCGGTACGTGGTGTTCTCCGCGGCTCATCCCGAGTTGGTCGCGTTGATGAACATCGAGGGCCGTCAGGACAGCGACCGGTTGACCTACATCTACGACACCTACATCGCGCCCATACTCACCGACGTGGACCGGCTACTCACCCACCTTGCCGAGCAAGGCGTGATCCGCCCGATTCCGTTGCGGACGTTGTTCTTTCTTCTCGCCCACGGCGCCACCGCACCCCAGGCGCTGGTGCCGCTGGCGACGAAGTTCGACGCGACCTCACCGACGGAGCCGACCGCCGTCGAGGAACACGCACGTCTGGTGTCGACCATCCTGGTAGAGGGCCTGCGTTTGTCACCGCGATGAGCAGGCCGGCTCAATCAAGCAAGCCGTAATCCCCGACCGCTACGCCCGCACCGACTGCCGCACACGCAATCTCGAGCAGGTCGTCGAGATCCAGGTTCTCAGTCATCGGCGCGACTCCGCAATTCCGGCCACGCCGGCATCATCGTGGTCCGCGCGGGTCATGTGTCCTTGAGACGCTCCAGCACCCCGGCCTCCTCGCGCACCATGCGCGGCAGAGCCTCGCCAACTTTGGCCTTGTGGGCGCGCCGGGCGATGTACTCGTCGATGGCCGATAGCGCGACGGCCTGCATCGACCGCCCCTCGGCGGCGGCCTGCCGGCGCAGCGCTTCGGTCTGCTGCTCACTGGTTCGCAGCGTCATACCCATGACCACACGATATCGAATTGATATCACCGCATACCAGGTGTCAGCGTGGCCGCAGTCCGTTGAGGATGGTCGTCATGGCGAACTCGGCGATCTCGCGAAGCTGCTGGGGTTCAACCACTTTGCGATCGGCGCGCCATCCCAGCGCCAGGATTCCCTCCATCATGGCCCACAGCGCGGTGGCCGCGGTGTCGGGTTGCACGGAGGAGGCAAAGCTCCCGTCGGCCACTCCGGCAGCCAAAACGTCGGCGAGTCGGCCCACCTGCTCGTCGATCTTGTCGGCGATGCGTTCCAGCGCCTGCGGCTCGTCGGGCGGGTTGCTCAGTACCTCAAATTGGTGCGGCCGCTCAACCGCGAAGGCCAGGTAAGCCCGTGCCACAGCGATGATCCGGTCGGTGGGCGACCCGTCGGTGGCGAAGGCGGCATCCATATAGCGGCGGTTGTCCTCCACGGCGCGTTCGGCGATAGCCACCAAGACCTCCGGACGGCGACCCACCCGGTTGTAGACGGTTTGGATGGCCACGTCGGCGCATGCGGCGACCACGTCCACGGTGACGGCAGCCATGCCACCCTCGACGAGTAGCTTTTCGGCGGCATCGATGATCGCCTCACGGTTCGCTGCCGCCCGCCGCGCGGTCCGGGTGTTACCGACCTCACTCACCCATCAAACTTTACCGCCCTCCATTCTTGGAGTAAATTCCAATCTTAGGGCACGCCCCACAGTGGGAGGTGCGGAGGCCGAGAAGTCCCCGGATGGGCAAAACGAAACCTGAGTTCTACCGCGACCAGCAGGCCTGGCGTGACCTGCAGAACTACCTGCCGCAGCGACTGCGCCTGACCGATCAGACCGTCCCGGCCGAGGAGTTCTGGTCATGGCGCGGCCACCGGGTGCACCTGGACCGCTACGCCAACCCCGGCGCCCCCGCCAAGATCGTGCTGCACCACGGCGTCGGCACCAACGGACGGCAGATGAGCCTGATCGTCGGTGCCCCACTGGCGGCGCGCGGATTCGAGACCGTGGCGCTGGACAACCTCGGCTACGGCCTGACCCAGGTGCGCCCCGGGACGACCGTGTCCTACGACGACTGGGTCGATCTGGTGGTGGACTTTTTGGCCTACGAGCAGTCCCGCGATGACCGGCCGATCGTGCTCTACAGCCTCAGCGCCGGCGGGATGCTGACCTATCACGTTGCCGCCAAGGCGCCGAAAGGCACGCTGCGCGGAATCGTCGGGATGACATTCCTCGATCAGCGCAACCAAAAGGTCCGCGACGACACCGCACATGACAAAGTCGGCTCCCGCCTCGGTGCGCCCCTGCTGGGCCTGCTGGCCCGCACCCCGGCGGCGCGGGTGCGTGTCCCGATGACGCTGGCCTCCAAGATGTCGGCTCTGGTCAACAACCGGGACGCCTTGAAAATCATGACCGCGGACCGCACCTCGGGCGGCAACTGGGTGTCCACCCGATTCCTCTCCAGCTACATGAACTATTCACCCGCCGTCGAACCCCAAGACTTCGATGCCTGCCCGATCCTGCTGACCCAGCCCGCCGAGGACCGCTGGACTCCACTGGAACTCAGCCAGCCCGTGCTCTCCCACATCACCCGCGCCCCAGTGCAGACTGTGCTGTTGACCAACGTCGGCCACTACCCCCTCGAAGAACCTGGGCTGACCCAGATGCAGGACGCCATTGCCGAATTCGTCACCGCCAACGGACGGTGACGTGAGTCTGGTGTCGACCATCCCGGTGGAAGGCCTGCGGCTGTCAATGCGATGACCAGCGAAGAATTGTTGGTTACTCGGTCGATGAAATGATGGTTAGCAGATAGATATTTTGTCGGCTAGAGCGTTGAGAATTTGTCGGTTAGTCAGTACCCTGGCGACGTGGAGCCAGCGGATCAAACGTGGATACCGCGCCGCGCCCTCGACGTCGTCGAGCAGTCGCTCGCCGCGTTCCGCGTAGTCGTCCTGCATGGTGCGCGGCAGACCGGCAAGACGACGCTTGCGCGTCATTTCGCAGAACGCCATAACGCGGCATACGTCACTCTGGACCGAACCGACATCGCCGATGCAATGGCCAGCGACCCGGTCACCTATCTGTCCACCAGTGGCACCCCCCTGGTGATCGACGAGGTTCAGCGAGTCGGTGAACCGTTGATCCTGGCGGTGAAGTCGGCGGTCGATGTGAACAACCGGCCGGGCCAATACCTGCTGACGGGATCCACGAACTTCCTCACGGTACCCATGATCGCCGAAACGCTGGCCGGCCGAACTGACATCGTTACCTTATGGCCGTTGTCTCAGGGTGAACTCACTGGCGGGGACGACGATTTCGTTGATCGCGCCTTCGCCGACGCTGAGTCACTGCTCACACACCAAGGGCCGACACCGGCACGATCGGCCTACTTCGACGCTCTCTGCCTGGGCGGGTATCCCGCAGCACAGGGACTTGGCGTGCGAGGACGCCGCCGATGGTTCGCTCGTTACGTCCAAACGGTGCTCCAACGCGAGATTGCGGTCGCCGCCGACATCCGCCGGGCCGACGCGCTCATGGAGATGGTGCGCTACTTCGCCGCGACGACGGCGCAGGAACTGGTGTTGAACACCGTGGCGCAGCGACTGGGTATCGATCGCTCCACCGTCAACACGTACGAGCCTTGGCTGGAGACGGTCTTCCTGGTTCACCGATTGCCGGCGTGGAGCAGAAATCTCACCGCAAAGGTCGTCAAGCGTCCGAAGCTCTACATCGCCGACACGGGGATAGCGGCCAACCTGCTGGCTAAAGACGCCAGCGCACTACAACGGGTCAACGACCCGGCCTCGGGAGCGTTGTTCGAAACATTCGTCGTCAATGAAATCGCCAAACAGTGCACTTGGTGCGAAACGCCAGTACGCATGTTCCACTTTCGCGACAGCGATGGCGCCGAAGTCGATTTGGTTCTAGAGGCCGACGACGGACGAATCCTTGCGATCGAGTTCAAAGCCAGCACCACACCGCGAAGCGATGACTTCCGGTGGTTGACGCTGTTACGAGATCGGCTCGACAAGGTCGGGGGCCAGTTCATCGCCGGATTTGTTCTCCACACCGGGACAGCCAGATTGCGGTTCGGCGATCGAATGATTGCGCTACCGGCGGCGGACGTCTGGACCTGAGGCCGCTCAGCTGACCCAGCGGCGGACGCCGAACGTGCACTCACGGCGAGAATTCCACGAAAATATCGCCACAGGCGCACATTCGGCGCATCGACGCTAGTCGATACCCGATTGCCCGACTCCTCCACGGCCCGCTACGCGGGCCGCCTCGCCGTCAGGCGACGTTTTCTTCTTCCTCGTCCTCCAGCATGTCGCCGAGCCGACCGCTGATGAGCTCCTCGGCCTCGGCCACCATGCGCGACACCAGCTCCCCGCAGGTGGGGATGTCGTTGATCAGCCCCATCGCGGTGCCCACCGTCCAGATGCCGGCCTCCACGTCGCCGTCGTCGAACACCCGCCGGCCGCGCACCCCGGCCACCAGCTCCTGCACGTCGGGGAATTGGCCGCCCTTGTTGAGGATGTCGACGACCTCGCGCGACACGGTGTTGGACGCCACCCGGGCGGTGTTGCGCAGCGGGCGGAAGATCAGCTCGGTGCCGCGCTCGTCGCCGGCGACGATGGCTTCCTTGACGTTCTGGTGGATGCAGGACTCCACGGTGCACATGAACCGCGAGCCCATGTTGACGCCGTCGGCGCCCAGCGCCAGCGCGGCCACCAGGCCGCGGGCGTCGGCGAACCCGCCGGAGGCGATCATCGGGATGTCGATCTTGGCCGCCGCGGCCGGGATCAGCACCAAACCGGGGATGTCGTCCTCGCCGGGGTGCCCGGCGCATTCGAACCCGTCGATGCTGATGCCGTCCACCCCGAGGCTTTGCGCCTTGACCGCGTGGCGCACCGAGGTGCACTTGTGCAGCACCTTGATCCCGTTGTCGTGAAACATCGGCAGGTGCGGGGCCGGGTTGGAGCCGGCGGTCTCCACGATCTTGATGCCGGCGTCGACGATCACCTGCCGGTACTCGTCATAGGGCGGCGGGTTGATCGTCGGCAGGATGGTCAGGTTGACCCCGAACGGCTTGTCGGTGAGCTCCCGGGTCTTGGCGATCTCGTTGGCCAGATCGGCCGGGGTCGGCTGGGTCAGCGCGGTCAAAAACCCCAGCGCACCCGCATTGGCCACCGCGGCAACCAATTCCGCGCGGCCCACCCACTGCATGCCGCCCTGCACAATCGGGTGCTCGACCCCGAACGCCTCGGTGAACTTCGTGGTGAGGCTCATCGCGGTGCCATCCGGATCGCGCCGTCGAGGCGAATCACCTCACCGTTGAGCATCGGGTTCTCCACGATGTGCACGGCCAGCGCGCCGTACTCGTCGGGGTCACCGAGCCGGGCCGGGTGCGGCACCTGCGCGCCCAGCGACTTTTGCGCCTCCTCGGGCAGCGACCCCAAAAGCGGGGTCTTGAACAGGCCGGGCGCGATGGTGACCACCCGGATCAGCTCGCGGGACAGATCCCGCGCGATCGGCAGCGTCATGCCGGTCACGCCGCCCTTGGACGCCGAGTAGGCGGCCTGGCCGATCTGGCCGTCGAACGCGGCCACCGAGGCGGTGTTGATGATGACCCCGCGCTCCTCGCCGACGGGCTCGGTCTTGGCGATCCGCTCCGCGGCCAACCGCAGCACGTTGAAGGTCCCGATCAGGTTGACCTGAACGACCTTGGTGAACTCCTCCAGCGGGAACGCGCCGTTTTTGCTCAGCGTCTTGATGGCGTTGCCGATGCCGGCGCAGTTGACGTTGATCCGCAGCGGCCCAAGCGATTCCGCCACATCCAGGGCGGCGGTGACCGACTCCGGGTCGGTGACGTTGGCCTGCGCGAAACGCGCCCGCTTTCCCAGCTCCTTGACGGTGTCCTCGCCCTTGAGGTCGATGACCACGACCTGCGCACCCGCATCCAGCAGCCGCTTGGTGGTGGCCAGACCCAGCCCCGAAGCACCGCCGGTGACCACCGCTACCGCGTCTTTGATCTGCACGTTCCCGCGTTTCCTTCCTGGCCGGCCCCAATGCCGACCTACCGGTTGGTTGGGACTATACCCAGTCGCCGAGAATGGTGTCGTTGTCGGCCCCCAGTACCGGGGGCGGGGTCGGGGTGTCCGGGGTGCTGCGGGAGAACCGCGGCGCCGGCCTCGGCTGCAAATAGCCGTCCACCTCGTAGAAGGTGTCGCGCTCGGCGATGTGCGGCTCGGTTTCGACCTCACCGAACGACAACACCGGCGTCACGCAGGCGTCGGAGTCGGCGAACACCTTGGTCCAGTGGTCGCGATCGTGCGCGGCGAACGCGTCGGTCAGCCGCGTCCGCAGCTCCGGCCACCGGCTGACGTCGTTCTGGTCGGGCAGCTCGGCCGGATCCAGGCCCAGCCTGGCCAGCAACTCGGCAAAGAATTGCGGCTCGATCGCGCCCACCGCGACGTAGCGGCCGTCGGCGCAGGTGTAGGTGTCGTAATACGGCGCGCCGGTGTCGAGCATGTTCACGCCCCGCTCGTCGCTCCACACGCCCTGCGCACGGAAGCTCCACATCATCGCCGACAGCATCGCCGACCCGTCGACCATGGCGGCGTCGATGACCTGCCCCTTGCCGGAGGTCTGCCGCTCCCACAACGCGGACAGGATGCCGACCAGCAAAAACAGTGAGCCGCCGCCGAAGTCGCCGGTCATGTTCAGCGGCGGAACCGGGCGCTCCCCCTTGCGGCCGATGGCGTGCAGCAAGCCGTTGAGCGAGATGTAGTTGATGTCGTGACCGGCCTGCAGGGCGCGCGGCCCGGTCTGCCCCCACCCGGTCATCCGGCCGTAGATCAGCTTCTCGTTGACCTTGGCGCAGTCTTCCGGGCCCAGCCCGAGGCGCTCGGTGACACCGGGCCGGAACCCCTCGATCAGCACATCGGCCTTGGCGACCAGCTTGAGCACCAGCTCGCGGCCCTCCGCCGACTTGAGGTCGGCGGTCACCGAGCGCCGGTTGCGCAGCATGGTGTCCTTGGACGCCCCGGGAAATTTCGGTGGCCGTTCCACCCGCACCACCTCGGCGCCCAGGTCACCGAGGATCTGTGCTGCGTGCGGGCCCGGACCGATCCCGGCCAACTCGATAACCCGCAACCCTGCCAGTGGTCCCGCCATGTCCGACCTCCTCGTGAGTATGTGATGTGCATCTTCGCAGCCACCGGTTCGTGACCCACAACCCGGCCGCTTTACAGTGAGGCCCATGACCGTCACTGATTCCGGAATCGAGACCCTGGCGCCCGTCGCGGGCCTGTCCGTCACCTTGACCGACGGCGTGCTGTCGGTGACCATCGACCGCCCCGACAGCCTCAACTCGGTGACCACGCCGGTGCTGGCCGGCATCGCCGACGCGATGGAGAACGCCGGACGCGACCCGCGGGTGAAGGTGGTGCGGCTGGGCGGCGCGGGCCGCGGCTTCAGCTCCGGCGCCGGGATCAGCGCCGAGGACGCCGCCGACGGGGTGCCCACCGAGATCATCGTGGAGGCCAACCGCGCGATCCGGGCGATCGCCGCGCTGCCCCGGCCGGTGGTGGCCGTCGTGCAGGGCCCGGCCGCCGGTGTCGGGGTGTCGCTGGCCTTGGCCTGCGATCTGGTATTGGCTTCGGACAAAGCGTTTTTCATGCTCGCGTTCACCAAGATCGGGTTGATGCCCGACGGCGGCGCCTCGGCGTTGGTGGCCGCGGCGATCGGCCGGATCCGGGCGATGCGGATGGCGCTGCTGGCCGAGCGGCTGCCGGCGGCCGACGCGTTGGCGTGGGGTCTGATCAGCGCGGTGTATCCGGCCGAGGAGTTCGACGCCGAGGTGGTCAAGGTGCTGGCGCGGTTGATGGCCGGCCCGGCGGTGGCGTTCGCCAAGACCAAACACGCCATCAACGCCGCCACCTTGACCGAGCTGGACGTCGCGCTGGACCGCGAGTACGTCGGGCAGTCCATCTTGTTGACCGCCAACGACTTTAAGGAAGGGGCCAAGGCGTTTCAGGAGCGTCGGGACCCGAACTTCACCGACGCCTAGACCGCTGTGCTCGCTGCCACGGCCAGGTCATCAGGGCCCACACGATGAGGATGAGGGTGGCCGCGGTCAGCAGGTATACCGGCCACGGCCCCAGGACGTCCAGCAGGGTTGCGGCGGCGGGCTTTTCGTTGAGGAAACCGTAGTTGGTTCCGGCGATGCTGTTGAACGCGAAGGTGGTTGCCGCCCACGCCAGCGTGACCAGAACCGTGGTCCGGTAGCTGCGCCACCCGGGCCGCATCCGCCGGCCCCAGGTGAGGTAGATGGCGGCCCAGACGACGAGCAGGTGTATCGCCCAGAAGCCCAGGTACTGGAAGTGCGGGAAATCCGGGCCCGCCAGAACCGGCGAAATCAGCGCCTGGGTGCTCAGCACCAGGCCCCAGTAGTAGGTCAGCGCAAAGGCCCAATGTCGCTGCGACCACAGGGCGTAGGCCGCCGCCACGGTGGCGAGATCGGTCAACCGCAGCGGCACCGACCGGCCGACGGCGGGTGGCAGCAACGAACAAACAAGAACCGCACCGTATATCACCGCTGTCAGCGCACCCAGGAGACGCGCGAAGCGGCGCGCCTGCCGTTCGGTCTGCCGGCGTCCGATCCAGACCAGCAGCGCCGCGCCGATCGCGAACACCGCGAGCACGGCCCAGTGCGACGGGCCGTACGCGGTGAACTCGCGTGCTGTCGATAGCGGTTTCATCGATCCCTCACGGCCATTATCGGCGGCACCGGAGCGCCGCGAGGGCGGCGGCCGCGAGGATCGCGAACGCCAGCGCCAGCACCCAGTCGCCCAGCCGCTGGTACAGCGTGGTCGGCGAGCCCAGCGGCACCGTCACCACGGTCACGCCACGGTAGGTCGACGCACACCAGGCCAGTTCGTGGCCGCGCGCATCGAAGGCCGCGCTGATGCCGGACAGCCCGGCGTGCACCGCCGGGCGACCCACCTCGACCGCGTGGACCGCAATCTGGGCGGCCAGCTGCGGTTGCGCCCAACTGCCCTGAAACGTCGAGGTGGAACTCTGGTAGGCCAGCAGCTGGGCGCCGAGCTGCACCTCGCGGCGGGGAAGGTCGGAAAACGTCGCTTCGACGCTGACCAAGGGTCCGACGGCTAACGAGCCGGCGTGCAGCACCGCCGGTCCGCTGCCGCGGCCCCGGTCCTGGGCTGCGGCCTTGGTGTGTCCGGTGATCCAGCCGAACAGCGGGCGCAGCGGCACATACTCGCCGAAGGGCACCAGCCGCGATTTCCGGTAGGCACTCAGCGATCCGTTCGGTCCGATCAGCACCGACGACTTGTAGATTTTCCCGGTCGGATCGGGTGCGTCGACGTTGACCAGCAGGTCCGCGCCGACCCGCCGGGACAGATCCGCCAGCGCCGCCGTGACGTCGGGATGGCCGGTGAGGTCGACGCCGATGCTGCTCTCCCCCCAGACGACCAGGTCGGGTCGCTGGCCGACCAAGGTCGCGGTGAGCGCTTCGGCGGCGGCCCGACGCGCCGTCGAGTTGGTGATGTCGCCGGGCTGCACCAGCGCCACCCGGATGGTGCTGCCACCCGTCGGTGCGGGCTGCAGCTCAAACCAGACCGGCCCCAGTCCGGCACAGACCACCGCGACGGCCACTGCGATGACCCGAGCGGGTACACCGCGGTGCAGGATCGCGGCAGCGAGCGCGGTATTCACCGCGACGATCAGAAAGCTGGTCAGCCAGACCCCGCCGAGTGCGGCCGAGGCCAGCGTGGTCGGTTGGTTCCACTGCGTCGCGCCGAGCAACGCCCAGGGGCCGCCCAGCATCGGCCGGGAGCGCACCGCCTCGGCCGCCACCCACGCGCTGGGTAACACGATCACCGCGGCACCGGTGCGCCAGGTGCTGAGCGGTGCCGACAGCAGCCGGTGCGCGGCGTACCCCCACGGCAGCCACAGCGCACCGAGTCCGGCGGCCAGCACCACCAGCAGCGGACCGGCGCTGGGCCACAGCCAGTACTGGGTGGTCAGGACGAATCCGCCAAGACCCCACCACGCCCGCATCCCGCCCTCGCGGGCCGTCGGCGCGACGCGCACCACCAGCAGCAGCGGTATCACACCGACCCAGGCCAGCCACCACCAAGACGGCACCGGAAACGCGATCGCCGGCAGCGCGCCGACCACCAACGCCGCCGCCCGCCCCGGCGCGCGCCGCCCGGCCCAGCGTGGGGTGCAGGTGCGCACACGTTCAGGATGGCCGCGAGGGTGCGCAGAATCGGTGTCCCGCGCGGCGTGTCGGCCGGGGACGCGCACGCTCGCGCGGGACGGGACCTACGTCCCGAACACCGGCGGCAGCGCCAGCACCATGATCAGCCCCCACACCAGGTGGGTCAGGATGGGCGCCAGTACTCCCCCGGTGGCCCGACGCTCGATGGCGCACACCGTGCCGAGGATCAGCGCGGCGAACCCCAACATCGGGTTGGCGCTGGCCAGGGTGACGGCGACGTAGAGCAGCGTGGACACCGCGACCGGGTGATAGCGCCCGATCGCGGTGTACAGCGCGCCGCGGAAGAACATCTCCTCGGCGACGGCATTGGCCACGGTGATCAACACCAGCAAACTCAACGTGCCGCGGTCGGCGAACACCAGCACCCGCTGCACCGGCTCCGACACGGCCGGAATCTGCCGAGCCACCATGCCGCCCACCACGAATACCGTGCCCAGCACCAACCCGATTCCGGTGCCGGTGAACACCGGCCGCTCGTTGCGACCGCGGAACCGGACGCAGCCCAGGTGCAGCGGCCCGGACACCAGCGCACCGACGAACCAGACCGCGGCCAGCGCCAACGTCAGCCAGTAGAACGCCGAGTCGCCGGGTCGCCGGGTCAGCGCATAACCCAGCACGATCGTCCCGATCACCAACACCACGGCGACCACCGCCCGGCGACGCAATACGGTCCTGGGCGCTTCGTGATGCGGCACAGCGACGTTGGTGATGATCTCGATGAACTCGTGAACCAGGCCAGGATGGGCCGGGGTGGACTGGGTCATGCTCGGTGTCCCGTCGGTCTCAGATCAATCGGGGCGACCGGGTGATTCCCAGCCGCGCAGCGTCGGCGATCAGCATCCGCACGCGTTCAAGGTAGCCGCCCAGGCGGACGGCGGTGGCCGAAATGCGCAGCCTTCTCCCGACGGTTCGGGCTACGCCGAGGTCGACACCAGCGCGGAAATGTGCGAGTAGACATCACGCCCGCGTCGATCTCGGCGCAGCACCAAGCGGGCACGGCGGTTCAGCTGGTCGAATCCCGATGCACGTCGATCAGTCGCCGGTACACCGCGGCGTTGTGCCGATTGTGGCGCACCTCGGCCTCGCTGAGCTCGCGTCGCACCCGGCCCGGCACCCCGGTCACCAGCGAACGCGGCGGGATCACCATGCCCTGCGGGATCAGCGCACTGGCCGCCACCAGCGAGCCGGACCCGACCACCGCCCCGTTCATGATGACGGCACCCATCCCGATCAGCGAGTCGTCCTCGACGGTGCAGCCGTGCAAGACCGCGTTGTGCCCGACGCTGACCCCCGAGCCGATCCGCGCCGGGAATTCCTTGTCGACGTGGATAGTCACCCCGTCTTGGATGTTGGTGCCGAAGCCGACCTCGATCGGTTCGGCCTCGGCGCGCAGCGTCGCCGCGTACCAGACGCTGGCCCGGGCGGCCAAGCTGACCCGTCCGATCACGTTGGCGTTGGGCGCCACCCAGGATTCGGTGTGCAGTTGGGGACGATGACCGCGAATGGCGACGATGAGCGGCTCGGGCATGGCCGCCATCGTAAAGGCCCGTTAATCGTCCGCTGCAGCGGTCGGCAGGAACAGGGTGAACGTGGTCGGGGTGCGGCTGCTCAGCCGCAGCCGCCCGCCTTCGGCTTCGGCGAGGTCACGCGCCAGCGCTAACCCGAGGCCGTGCCCCCTGGCGCTGCGGCGGTACAGCAGGTCGAATTGGTCCTGGTCGAGACCGGTTCCCTCATCGGCGACGTCGATCGCGGTGGCGGCGCTGGTGTCGCGGGCGTGCACGGTGACGGCGCCGACCCCGTGTTGGACGGCGTTATCGATCAGCACCGCGAGAATCTGGCGGACGGCCGCGGTGGAGGCCAGCGGCGGCGGCAGGCCGGCATCGGCGCTGACCCGCAGTTCCCGCCCAGCTTCGGCCAAGCGGCGCCCCCAGGTGTCGGCAAGCTCGTCCAGCAACGCCTGCAGCTCCACCCGCTCGGTGCTGCGAGTGGTGTTGCGGGCCAGCGCAATCAGATCCTCGATGGTGTCGCTGAGGCGTTCGGTGGTGGCGACGGCATCGATGATGGCTTGCCGGTGGTCGGCGTGCGGGGAGTCCAGCGCCGCCTCCAGCCCCAGGCGCAGCCCGGTCAGCGGGGTGCGGAGTTGGTGGGAGGCGTTGGCGGTGATGGCGCGTTCGCGCTCCACCAGGTCATCGAGGCGTTCGGCGGTCTGGTTCAGTGAAAAACCGGCGGCGTCGATCTCACGAATCCCGCTGGGCTGCGCGCGCACGCTGAAGTCGCCGTCGCCGAGGGTGCGGGCGGTGGCGGCCAGGTGTTCCAGCGGGCGGGCCAGCCGCCGGGCCTGCCAGCGGGCGAGCTGGAAGGTGACGGCGAGCACGACGGCTTCCAGCAGCAACATCAGCGCCCAGGTGCGCAGAATCCGCAGGTACAGGGCACTGGTGGAGGCGGCGGAGCGGACCACAAACACGATGCGCGGACCGTCGGTGATGGGGACGGCGGCAGTCATCTGACCGTTGGCGGCGGAGCGGTGCACCAACTTATCCCGCAGGGTTCGGTGCACCACGGAGTCGGCGGTCGACGGCCCCTCACCGGCGACGAGTCGACCGTCGGGGGTGTAGATCGCCACCCCGGTGCCCGGTTCCAGGTCGGGCACCTGGTCGACGAGCCGACCGTGGATCATGTCGGCGGCCAGGTCGATAGCGGTCTTGTTGGCGGCCCGCTCAACCTTGTTGCCGGCAGACACGCGGTAGTAGCGCGCCGCGGACAGCGCCAGCGGCACACCGAACAGGCTGGTCGCCAAGGTCGCCGCGAGCATCGCCAGGACGACGATGCGCCTACGCATCCGGCACTCCGGTCGGCTCGCGTCCGGGGGAATCCAGCCGGTAGCCGTAGCCGCGCAGTGTGGTGATCTGCGGCGCGGCAGCGGGATCCGCGCCGTGCGACGTGGCGGCAGCGGTTAGTTTTCTGCGCAGGATTCCGATGTGCACGTCCAGGGTTTTCGTTGAGCCGTACCAGTTTTCATCCCACACGTCGGCGATCAGCGCCTCCCGTGACAATGCCGTGTCGGCCTCGGCGGCCAGTCGGGCGAGCAGGTCGAATTCCCGGGGCCGCAACTCGATGACGTGGTTGCCGTAGCTGCCGGTGCGCGCGGCGGGGTCGACCACCAGATCACCGACGACATACGCCTCGGCCGGGGTGGTCGGAACCGGCCCGCGGCGCAGGTGAGCGCGGATGCGGGCCAGCAGTTCGGCATAGCGGAACGGTTTGGTGAGGTAGTCGTCGGCGCCGGCGTCCAGACCGACCACGACGTCGATTTCGGCGTCGCGGGCGGTGAGGATCACCAGCACACAGCCCGGCTGAGTGGAGCGCAGCTGCCGGCACACCTCGACTCCGTCCAGGTCGGGTAGTCCCAAGTCGAGCAGCACCAGGTCGAACTGCTGGACTGCCGCTTCCCGCAGCGCCGCCCGTCCGGAACGGCACCACCGCACCTCGTGGCCGTGGGTCTGCAGCCCATCGGACAGCAGCCGACCGATGGTTTCATCGTCTTCGACCACCAGCAGTTGCGCCATGAACGGCGATCCTAATCGTCCAAACCTGGCCAGGGCGAAGGTAAACAAGGCCTTTACCTTTCGGTAGCCACCCGATGACCAGCACCTTCGTAGCGTGTGCAGCGACGGGAGGTAAAGCGATGGATTTCGGGGCGTTGCCGCCGGAGGTCAACTCGGCCCGGATGTATTCCGGCGCCGGGTCGGGCCCGATGCTGGCCGCCGCGGCGGCCTGGGACGATCTGGCTGCCAACCTGCAGTCCGCGGCCACCAACTACTCGTCGGTGATCTCCGGGCTGACCGGGCAATGGACCGGTCAGGCGTCGGCGTCGATGGCGGCCGCGGCCAGCCCCTATGCGGTGTGGATGAGCACCACCGCCACGCAGGCCGAGCAGGCCGCCACCCAGGCCCGCGCCGCTGCGGGCGCCTACGAGGCGGCGTATGCGATGACGGTGCCACCGCCGGTGATCGCGGCCAACCGCAGCCAGCTGATGTCGTTGATCGCCACCAACATCCTCGGCCAAAACGCCCCGGCGATCGCGGCCACCGAAGCCCAGTACGGCGAGATGTGGGCCCAGGACGCCGCAGCGATGTATGGCTACGCGGGCAGTTCGGCGGCGGCCTCGACATTGACCCCGTTCTCCGCGCCGCAGCAGGTCGCCAACCCAACCGCCGCGCTGGCCCAGACCACCGGCACCTCCGCCGACGCCGGCACGCAAGCCGCGTTGTCGCAGCTGATTTCGACGACACCGCAGGCGTTGCAAAGCCTGGCCGCGCCGGTTACCGGGTCAGGGTCGACGACTGGCGGCTCGTCGTCGCTGGGGTCGCTGTCCTCGTTGAGTTCCATGATGATGCCGCTGCGGATGGCGACGATGCCGATGAGCATGCTGATGCGGTTGTTGATGGGCGGCACCAACGGGGCCAAGGCGATGAGCGCCGGCGTGGGTGCGGCCGCGTCGACCGTCGCGGCCGGCGCCAGCTCCGGGGCGCTGGGCTCGGCGGGCCTCGCGGGGCTGGGTCTGGGCGGCGCGTCGACGGTCTCGGCGGGGGTAGGCCAGGCGAGCACGATCGGCTGGATGTCGGTGCCGCAGACCTGGACCGCCGCCACGTCCGCGATGCAGCCGGCCGCCGCGGCGCTGCCGAGCATCGGCGGCCCCGCCGCGGCCCCGGCGGTCAGCGCCGCCGAATCGGCGGGCGTGCCGCCGATGATGCCCTTGGCGAATACGGCCGGACGTGGGGTGCCCGGCGCCACCCTGGACACTCGGTTCCTGTTGCGCCCCACCATGTTGCCGCGCTCACCGGTGGCCTGATACCTGCGACCCCTAGCGGGCCTTCCAGACCGGCGCGCGCTTCTGCGCGAAGGCTAGCGGCCCCTCCTTGGCGTCCTCGGATTTCAGCAGCGTGCCGAACTCGCGGTTGGTGCGCCGCCAGCCGGGCTCCTCATCGGGGATGGTGCCGTCGTCGGCGCCGTAGGCGATCCGCTTGCTGGCCTGCACCGACAGCGGCGCGTTGACGGTGACCCGCTCGGCCAGCGCCAGCGCCGCCTCCAGCACGGTGCCGTCCGGGACCACCTGGTTGATCAAGCCCCACTGGGCGGCCTCGGCCGCGCCGATCGGCTCCCCGGTGAGCACCATCTGCAGGGCGACCTTGCGGGGCAGTTGCTGCACGATGCGAAACACCCCGCCGGCGCCGGCGATCAGCCCGACCTTGACCTCGGGCAGCCCGAACTGCGCGCGTTCCTGGGCCACCACCAGGTCGCTGGCCAGCGCCAGCTCGGTGCCACCGCCCAGCGCGGTGCCGTTGACCGCGGCGATGGTCGGCTTGTCGATGAAGTGGTGCACGTATCCGGCGAAGCCCCAGTCGCTGTGGTCGGGGTGAAACAGGTTCTCGCCTCGCGAGATCGCTTTGAGGTCGGCGCCGGCGCAAAACGACTTGTCGCCCGCGCCGGTGATCACCACCGCGCGCACCTCGGGGTCGTGCTGGGCCTGCTGCAACGCGTCGCCGACGCCGGTGCTCACCGCGCTGTTGACCGCGTTGCGGGCCTCGGGCCGGTTGAGGGTGATGACCAGGACGTTGCCGCGGCGCTCGGTGAGCACCGCGGCCGGGGCGTCCGTCACAGCAGCTCGAGGATGGTGGCGTTGGCCTGGCCGCCGCCCTCACACATGGTCTGCAGGCCGTACTGAATGCCCTTGTCCCGCATGTGATACAGCATCGTGGTCATGATCCGCGCGCCGGAGCCGCCGAGCGGGTGGCCCAGCGCGATCGCCCCGCCCTTGGGGTTGAGCTTCTTTTCGTCGGCGCCCAGATCGTGCAGCCAGGCCATCGGGACCGGGGCGAACGCCTCGTTGACCTCGAACACCCCGATCTCGTCGATCTTCAGGCCCGACTTTTTCAGCGCCTTCTGCGTGGCCGGGATCGGCCCGGTCAGCATGATCACCGGGTCGGCGCCGGCCAGCGTCGCGGTGTGCACCCGCGCCAGCGGTTTGAGCCCCAGCGACTTGGCTTTCTCCGCCGACATGAACAGCAGCGCCGCCGACCCGTCGGAGATCTGGCTGGAGTTGCCGGCGTGGATCACCCCGTCCTCTTTGAAGGCCGGCTTGAGCTGGGCCATCTTCTCCATCGGGGTGCCGCGGCGGATGCCCTCGTCCTTGAGCACCACGTTTCCGTCGGCGTCCTTGATGCCGACGATCTCGTCGTCGAACGCACCGGAATCCTGTGCGGCGGCGGCCTTCTCATGCGAGTCGAGGGAGAACTGATCGAGATCGGTGCGGCTAAAGCCCCACTGCTCGGCGATCATCTCGGCGCCGATGCCCTGGTTGGGGGTTTGGCTGTAGCGGGTCCGGAACGCCTCCGGGTAGGGGTGGCCGCCGTTGGCCAGCGAGGCACCCATCGGCGTGCGCGACATCGACTCCACCCCGCCGGCGACGACCACGTCGTAGTGGCCCGCGACCACCCCGGCCGCCGCGAAGTGCACCGACTGCTGGCTGGAGCCGCACTGGCGGTCCACCGTCACCCCGGGCACGCTCTCCGGCCAGCCGGCGGCCAGCAGCGCGGTCCGGCCGATGTCCAGCGCCTGCTCCCCGGCCTGCATGACGCAGCCCCAGATCACGTCGTCGACGATCTCGGGGTCCACCCCCGCCTTCTGCACCAGGCCGTTGAGGACCTGCGCGGACAGTTCGGCCGGGTGCACCCCGGACAGTCCGCCGTTGCGCTTGCCGATCGGGGAGCGCACTGCCTCGACGATGACGGCGTCAGCCATGGTCGTTCTCCTTTGAACTTGAGGGTCGTGCCTCGATTGTCGACCAACGGGTTGGGCGACCGGCAGCGGGGGTCGATTCGCGCCGACTGTGCGCATTTATACGCCGATGCCGACGGATGCGGATCACGCCGCACACTCGCGGATGCTCGCAGCGACAGCCAGTTACGGGACCACCAAATGCTGCTGCTGGGCACCCACAACAGCTTCGAGTGCAACGGATTGATCGAAACTGACAAACCTGCCGCCCTTCTCGACAGCGAGCGCGAGCAAATACGCATCGGTGACCTGCTTGGAGCTGTGTAGGCGAGAACGATCGATGGTGTTCGCGCCGAGGATGCTGACTTCGCAAGGCCAGAACTCGTGATGGCGCGTCTGAGTTGCGCGAGCCAGCATGTCGATCGCCTGGCTGGGTGAAACAGGACTCGGATAGCGCGACTGACTGATGATCCGGACAAAGCCGTTCTGCGTAATCGCACACGATGCCCAGCCCTGGTTGATTTCTTCGCTTATCCACTCACGCGCACGCCCGTGGTCGACGTGGTCGCTGTCGAGCAGGGCGAGCAGCACATTGACGTCCAGAAGTGCCCGCACGATTCACACCGCCTCGTCGTCGCGAAGCCGGTCGATCAACGCGTTGGAGACCGCCTCGCCGCGGTGCGGCAACGGCTCGAACCCATAGAACTCATCACCGTCCGATGCCCTCGAGGCCACGTGCTGGGTGGTCAACGCTTGGCGGGCGAGATCGGACAGCACCGCGCCCGCGGTCCGCTTTTCTCTGGCTGCCCGTTCCTTCACCGCTAGCAGCACGTCGTCATCGATCGAGAGCGTGGTGCGCATACATCTGATGTTAGTGCATCAATCCCCCAACGTCGCCGTTCACCGGAGCCGGGTCGAACCGCAGGTGCAGCTCCTGCAGGCCCCGCATGATGAAGGTCGGCTCGTAGCTGTAGCGGCGAGCCTCGGGCGGGCCGTGCCGCTCCTCGGAGATGGTGATGTCGGCCATCCGGTCCAGGATGCGGTTCAGCGAGATCCGCCCCTCGGCGCGGGCCAGCGGCGCACCGGGGCAGGAATGCGCTCCGCGGCCGAACGCCACATGTTCGCGCACGTTGGCCCGGTCAACCCGGAATTGATCGGGCTTGTCGAACTTGCGTGCGTCCCGGTTGCTGGCTCCGGGCAGCAGCATCACCGCGGTGCCGGCCGGAACGGTGACGTCACCAACCGTCGTCGTGGTCCGTGCCATGCGGAAATGCGATTTGACCGGGCTCTCGGTGCGCAGTGCTTCCTCCAAAAACACCGGGATGCGGCCCCGGTCCTCACGCAGCAACGCCTGAATGTCGGGCCGCTCCGCGATCACCCGCATCCCGGCGCTGAGCAACTTGACGGTGGTCTCCTGGCCGGCGGCGAACAGGAAGGTGGACACTCGCACCACATCGATGATTTCGGGGACGGAGCCGTCCTCGTATTTCGCCTGCGCCAGCTCGGTCAACACGTCTGCCCGCGGCTCTTGACGGCGGTCGTCGATGTAGGCGTAGAACTTGTCGTCCAGCCACTGCAGCGGATTGTGCGTCAGCGGATCGTCATCGAGCGAGCCGACCTGCTCACCACCCAGCACCGTGCGGAATTCGTGGTGGTCGGCGGCGGGCACCCCCAGCAGATCGGCGATCACCAGCATGGAGAACGGTTTGGCGTAGTCCTCAAGGAACTCGCACCGACCTGAGCCGACGAACTCGTCGAGCTGCTGATCGGCCAGCCGCCACATGAAGTCTTCGTTCTCTTTGAGCCGCTTGGGGGTCAGCAGCCGACTCAGCAGCCCGCGGGTGCGGGTGTGCTGCGGTGGGTCCTGGGTGACGATGTGTTCGCTCATCGGGATCTGGTCGCGGTGCTGTTCGATCAGGGCTCCGACGTCGTCACCGACCGGCTCGAACGGCAGTCCGGAGAACGGCCCGGCCACCGACACGCACGAGGAGAACGCCGGATCTTTGTACACGGCAAGGGCTTCGGCGTGCCCGGTGACCGCAAACACCCCCTGGTGGGGTTCGGGCACGATGGGGCACTTGGCCCGCAGATAGTCGAAGTAGGGGTAGGGGTCGGGGATCAACGACGGGTCGGTGAAGAAGTCGACCGATTCGAAGTCGCTCATTCGGCAACGCCAAACAGCACCGGCAGCGAGGTCGGCGAGCGGAACACCTGGCCGCGGATATGCGGATCGCCGCCGTCGGGATCCAGCCGAAGGTTCGGCAGCCGGTCGAACAATAGGTTGAGCGCGACCCGCATCTCCATGCGGGCCAAGTGCATACCCAGGCACACGTGCACACCATGCCCCCACGCGGTGTGCGACCGCGCCGAACGGAAGATGTCGAGGCGGTCCGGGTCGGGGTGACGGTCTTCTTGGCGGTTGGCGGCCCCCAACATCGGCATCACCGAGGAGCCGGCGGGGATGTGCACCCCGGCCAGCTCGGTGTCGCGGGCGGCCACCCGGGTGATCGTCAGCAGCGGCGGCTCCCAGCGCACCCCCTCCTCGATCGCCTGCGGCAGCAGTGACCGGTCGGCGCGCAGCGCGTCGAGCTGCTCGGGGCGGCTGAGCAACCCGAACAGCAGGTTGCCCAGCGCACGGTAAGTGGTCTCGATCCCAGCCGGAAGCAGCAGCCGCAGAAACGAGAAGATCTCCTCATCGGACAGCTTTTGCCCGTCGATCTCGGCCTGCGCCAGCCCGCTGATCAAATCGTCGCGGGGCTGGTCGCGGCGGGCGGCGAGGATCGGGGTGAAGTAGTCGCGCAACGCCTCCGACGCGGCGCGCCCCCGTTCGGGGTTAATCGTGAACGACAGCAGCGAGATCGACCAGCGCTGAAACTGCGGATAGTCCCGCTGCGGCAAACCCAGTAACCCGGCGATGATCTGCGTCGGGTAGTCGAAGTTGAACTCCTTGACCAGGTCGGCGTGGCCGCGGTCGGCGAACCGGTCGATTAGCGCGTTGCCGACCCGGCCCACCAGTTCGTCTTCCCAACGGGCCAGCGCCTTCTGGGAGAACGCCTTGGCGACCAAGGCCCGGTGTCGACCGTGTTCGGGCTCATCCATGCCCAGCATCACATGCTTGCCGAGCACATCACCGAACGCGTCGATGATGATCGACGAGGAAAACGTCTCATTGTCGCGCAGCATCGTGATGACGTCTTCGTGGCGGTACACGATGAACACTGGCTTGGATTCCTCGTGCGGCAGCACCGAGAAGTCGATGCGTTGCACGGGTTCCTCGCGCCGCAGCCGGGCCAGCTCGGTCTAGGGGTCGCGGACATCGCCGGACACCACATCGTCGAACGCGCCGAAATCGTCCAGGTCATCAAACAACTGCATGGTGCTCCTCTAGCCGGCCGGGTAGGCGACGGACTTGATCTCGGTGTACTGGTCGAAGCCGGCGACGCCGTTCTGGCGGCCGACGCCGCTGGCCTTGTAGCCGCCGAACGGCGTGTCGGCGCCGTAGCCGGCCGCGCCGTTGATGCCCAGGAACCCCGCCCGTAGGCGCTTGGCCACGGCCAGCCCGTGTTCGGGCGACCCGGACATGACGTTGCCGGCCAGCCCGTAGGGGCTGTCGTTGGCGATGCGCACCGCGTCGTCCTCGTCGTCGTAACCGATGACGGCCAGCACCGGCCCGAAGATCTCTTCGCGGGCGATGGTCATCATGTTGTCGACGTCGACGAACAGGGTTGGCTTGACGAAGAATCCGCGCGTGAAGCCGTCCGGCGCCTCGGCTCCCCCGACCAGCAGTTTGGCGCCTTCGTCGACACCTTGCTCGATGTAGCCGCGGATGCGGCTGCGCTGTTTGGCCGAGATGACCGGCCCGCACAGCGTCGCCGGATCCTGCGGGTCGCCGGGGGCGATGCCGTCATAGATCCCCTGCAGGAGGGCGACGCCTTCGTCATACCGGGACCGGGGCAGCAGCAGCCGGGTGGGGTTGGCGCAGCCCTGGCCTGCGTGCATGCACGGCGCGATGCCCATCATGCAGCCCAGCGCGAGGTCAGCGTCCTCCAACACGATCGTCGCGGATTTGCCGCCGAGTTCGAGGAACAGCCGCTTCATGGTGGCGGCGCCCTTTGCCATGATCCGCTGACCGACCGCGGTGGATCCGGTGAACGAGATCAGGTCCACCTTGGGCGACACCGTCAGTTCTTCGCCGACCAAGTGGTCGGAGGCGGTGACCACGTTGACCACCCCGGCTGGGATGTCGGTGTTTTCGGCGATCAGCCGCCCCAGGCGGGTGGCGTTGAACGGGGTGTCGGGTGCGGGTTTGAGCACGACGGTGTTGCCGGTGGCCAGCGCCTGACCGATCTTGTGGATGGTGACTTCGAACGGAAAGTTCCACGGCACGATGGCCCCGACCACCCCGACGGCCTCCCGCCAGATTTTGCGGGTGGTGTTGACGCCGGTCACCGAGACGAACGCGTCACCTAGCGACGTCTCCCACGGGTAGTCGTCGATCAGGTTCGCCGGGTATCTCAGCGCGTCCGACAGCGGTGCGTCGAGTTGCGGGCCGTGGGTGATGGCCCGCGGGCAGCCGACTTCGCGGATGAGTTCTTCGCGCAGCTCTTCCTGCTCGGCTTCCAGCGCCTCCTGCAGTTGCCGCAGACAGCGTTGCCGGAACTTGTGATCGCTGGACCAGTCGGTGTCGTCGAAAGCGCGTCGGGCGGCGTCGATGGCCCGGCGCATATCCGCTACCGACCCGTCGGCGACTTCACCGAGGACCTCTTCGGTGGCCGGGTTGATGTTGGTGAATGTGCCGGCTTGGCCGTCGACGAGTTTGCCGTCGATCATCATCTTGGATTCGAAGCTCAGAATCTCAGCCATGCCTGTCCTTCGTCAGTGCACCGAACCGCGGCAGGCCCATCATCACGCGGGTCATCTGATGGAGTCCCGCGGCGGGAAGTAGCCGGTTGGCGATCAACAGCATTCGCGCGTCGGGACCGACCGGACGCCGGGCAAACGGGGCGGCGCCGTCCAGGGCTTTGGCCAGCCCGGCCGCGAACCGCCGCGGGGAGCGGGCCGCGACCTTCATCGCGAACCGGCCCCGTTTGTCCATGGTGGCGTGGTGCCGGGCGTAGGGCCCGGCGAAGTCACGGCAGTCGGTGGTGCCGGCGTCGGTGATGATCTCGGTGTCATACGTCCCGGTCACCAGGACGGTGACGCCCAACCCGAACGGGGCGATCTCGCAGGCCAGCGATTCGCCCCACCGCTCTGCGGCGCCCTTGGCCGCCGAGTAGGCCGCGGTCGCCGGCATCCCGCGCACACCGCCCTGGCTGGACACCAGCACGATGCGCCCTCGGCCGGCCGCCCGCATCGACGGCAGCAGCGCGTTGGTCAGCGCCACCGGACCGAAGACCGAGGTGGCAAACATGCGCTCCCACAGCGCGGCCGGTGTCTCTTCAGCCATCCCGGCCGCGGAGATTCCGGCGTTGTGCACCACCGCGTACGGTGCCCCCACCGCCGCCTCGATTGCCTTGGCGGCGGCAGTCACCGAGGCCGCATCGGTGAGGTCCAGCGGGATCCCGATCAGCCGGGCGTCGTCCTCAGACGCGCCGGTGGCGCGCCGGAGGTCCTGCAGTCCCTTGTCCGGTGAGCGCATCGCGGCCACCACCCGCCAACCGGTGCGGTAGAGGTGGGCGGCGGACGCAAAGCCGAGGCCCCGCGATGCACCGGTGATGACGACGCTGCGCGGCTCACCCATGGTCCGGTCCGCAGCGTGTGCCGTCGGCCGCCAGCGCAACGTCTGGCCGCCCGTTCGGCTGACCGCTCAGCCAGGTCGACCACTTACCCACCGAGTAGGGCCCGAGTTGCCCGTTGCGCTCGTAGAAGCCCTGCGGGTCATAGACTTTGGCCTCCGGATAAGGCCACGGGCAGGCCACCGACGTCGCGGCGTGTGACATCTTGACCAGGGCGAACGTGCCGCCGTAGCACAAGTAGCCCACGTTGATCAGGGCGAGCATCACCACGAACATGCCCAGGGTCGGGCGGCCGGCGAAGATCCTCGCCCGCTGGGCCAGCTTCTCGGCCACGGTGCGGCCGGTGTCGTCGCGGTATAGCAGCACCCCGGCGGGCACCATCACGAGGTTGACGGCCAGCACCTCGACGATGAACGGGAACTGGTAGGTCTCCCCGACGAACACGGAGCCGAACGGGATCACCTGGGAGTAGATGTACATCCCGGTGCGGACCAGGGTCATCTCCAGCGCGGCGTCCAGCACGATCCCGATCGGCAAAATAATGGCCGCCAGGCTGAGCAGCGGGTGGCGCCAGACGAACGCGTCGACCGGACGGCCCGCCTGAATGCGACGCAAGATCCAGATCGCCGGGAAGTAGGGTCCCAGGTAGAACATGATGTAGCCCAACACCAGGAAGGGCTCCACCGTGGGCGACAACGACGCCAGCGGCCAGTCCTCCGGCAAGTGGTAGAGCTGTGGGTTGTACACCGCGTACGGCGCCCAGTTCATGATCGGGTCCTGCCAGACGATCAGCGTCGTAACGATGCCCATCAACAGGGCCGGGTGATATGGGTGCCGCCGCCAGGCCACCAGGTAGACGCCGATGATGATCGCCATCGTGACGATCGTGAATGCCTGCAACACCCCGAGCCAGTGCTGGAACCCGAACAGCGGGGCCACCGGCCGCGGCGCACCGCTGACCTCGGGGTTGCGGATGCGATCGGAGACCGCACCCACCCGGGCGTAGCAGGCGAACGCGACGGCCACCGTGAGGGCGGCGACGATCCCCAGGCCGGCCCACGGCGATCCCCGCTTGGGGGTGACGACGGCGGCGGACGACACTGTCTGCTCAGCAGTCATCGCCTACTCCTCTCCGAACCGGTCGACGAGATGAGAGTTGACGCCGTCGGGGTCGAGCTTGCGGGCCACCAGATACCCGGCGCCCATCCAGGCCCGACGCGTCCAGTTCCCGAACGACACCCGGGTGCCCGGCGCCCCGGACGCGGCCGGCATCATCTTCACCCGCTCCAAGGCTTCCTTCACGCCGCGCGGACTCAACGGATGCGCATCGCTCAGCGCCCGCACCAGCGTCGTCGCGACGTCGCGGTTGACCACCGGCACACACCATTCCGGACGCCGGCCGTAGGCCTGCTGGTATTCGTCGAGAAACGCCTGCCCGACCGCGTTGCCCTCGTCGTACTGGTCGACGCCGATCCAGCCCATGAACGCGTTCCACATGATCGGGTTGAGCCAGGCGTTCTGAAACGCGGTGCTGGTGAACCGCGGCGGATCCCAGTCCAGCGCCTCCAGCGCCGGGTTGATGAACACGATCCCGAACCCGAAGCCGCAGTGCACGATCGCCGGTGCCTTCGCTTCGTGTAACGCCTGCACCGCCGCCGAGACGTCTTGCGCGGTTTGGGCGATCGACGCTTCGGCCACGATCCGGATACCCTTGCGCCGGCACGCTTCGCGGAAGTTCTTCAGATAGGTCTCGCCGACCAGCGATTGCTCTTTGAGCACACCGACCTCGCTGTACCCGCCCTTGGCCAGCAGGTCCGACCAAAAAATGGGCTCGTCGGTCAGCGATCCCATGGCGAAGGAGAACACCCACTCCCCCAGCGCGGCGTCGGAGCCGGTGACGCTGATACACGGCACCTTGAACCGCTCCTCGATCGCCTCGCGGGTGGGCACCACGTTGTCGGTGATGTTCGGGCCGAAAATGACCAGGCAGCCCTCGTCGCACAGTTCGGCGTAGGCGTCGATCACCGCCTTGACCGAGCCCTTCGGCAGGCCCTCCACTTCGCGGTAGATGATCTCGATCGGCCGGTCCAGCAACCCGCGTTCGGTGGCTTGTTTGAACACGAGGTCGAACGGTTGGGTCAGGTCTTCGAAGTATGTCGTCGGGAAACCTTCGGGAAGCCGGAAGTCCATCAGGTAACCGATTTTGATCGGCTCCGCGGTGCTTTCGTAGGACATCTCACCTCCGTTGACGCGGCACCTGCGAACCCGCGCCACGTATGGAACCTAATATTTGTTCAGACCCTAGCGTGCAGCCGGCGGAGCGTCAATCATCGTGCCCGGCTTGATCGGCCAGGTACGCATCGATCATCTCGCCGAGGCCGCGGCTAACCAGGGAGTCGTCGGTGAGTGGCCCGGCGATGGCGGCAGCGGCTGCCGCACGGGGGCTCAACCCCTCGGCGATCAGCCGGGCGGCGGAGATCAGCACCCGGGTGGACGCCACCTCACGCAGCCCACCATCCTCCAAGCGCCGAATCGCCTGCCCTAACCGCACCAGCGCGACCGCATGGTCATGATCGACGCCGGCCTCGCAGGCGACGATCTTCTGCTCGATGTCGGGTGTGGGGAAACCGAACTCGATGGCGACCATCCGCTGACGGGTCGAGTCCTTGAGGTCTTTGAGTACGCTTTGGTAGCCCGGGTTGTAGGACACCACCAGACAAAAACCCGGTGCGGCGTCGAGGGTGATGCCCAGCCGCTCGATCGGTAGCTGACGGCGATGGTCGGCCAGCGGGTGTAGCACCACGGTGGTGTCCTGTCGTGCCTCCACCACCTCATCGAGGTAGCAGATGGCGCCTTCCCGCACCGCCCGCGTCAGCGGGCCGTCCACCCACTCGGTCTCGCCACCACGCAGCAGGAACCGCCCCACCAGGTCGGCAGTGGTCAGGTCATCGTGGCAGGCCACGGTGATCAGCGGCCGGTCCACGTCGTGCGCCATTGCCTCCACGAAGCGCGTCTTCCCGCACCCGGTGGGGCCTTTGAGCACCATCGACAGTCCTTGCCGGAACGCCGCTTTGAAGACATGCTCCTCGTTACCGATCGGCACGTAGTAGGGACGCGGACCTGCCATGTTTCCCGACACCCTTCCTGTCACGCGACGTGTCGCCGCATCTCGGTTGAGCGCAGCGCCGAACGGAACAGCGGCCCGATCACCCGGCTCAGTTGGTCCAGTTGCGGAATGGTCGCGTGCGCGGCGTTGCCGAAGACCCGCCGCAGCTCCTCGGCATCGGTGGCGGCGCCGATGGTCAGGCACAGGCATCCGATGCCCCGGTGCCGCGCCTCGGCGAGGGCGCGGCGCGCGTCGGCGGCACCGTAGCCCCGGTCGTAGCCGTGGTCGTAGGCCAGCCCGTCGGACAGCACGACCAGCAGTTGTCGCGGCGTGCCGCCGCGGCGCTCCAGCACGGTGGCGCCATGGCGAATCGCTGCGCCCAGCCGTGAGTACGCCCCGGGTCGAAGCCCACCCAGTCGCCGAAGCGCGGCGACATCCCACGCGTCGTGGAATCGCTTGACCGGTGCAACATGCACGGCAGTTCGGCCTTGGGAGTGAAACGCATACAGCGCGACGCGATCTCCCAGATCGTGGAGGGCGGTGGTCAGCGCGGCGGCCGCGGACCGTTGCTGCTCGTGCACGCTTCGACCCTGCGTGGCCGGCTCGGCGGTCGAGCCCGAGATATCGAGGAGAATCAGGACGGACAGATCCCGCCTGCGGCGCAGGCTGTCGAGGTAGACCGCCTCGTCGGGCGCCGATCCGGCAATCGCCTCGACCCGTGACTCGATCGCGGCATCAAGATCGACGTCATCTCCCTGCGCCTGGCGGTGGCAGCGATCCAAGCCGACACCGAGGCGGGCCAGCGGTCGGCGCAACCCGTGCCCCGCCGACCGCGGCGCCGGGCCGCTGTCGCCACCCGGCGCGGTCGCCAGCACGGTGCACCAGTTGGGCCGGTAGCACCGCCGATGGACGTCCCATTCGTGATATGCCGTGCCTGCGTCCGCGCTCGCGGTCATGCCCTCCTCGATGCCGCTGGCCGCGGGTGATGCCACGGCGGCACCGCCGCTACGGATGCCGGATCGGGTTCGGTGGGTCGGCGCGTCGGCGCCGGGCGGACCGTTACTGCCCAGCCGACGGGTCACCGCGAGCATCTTGGCGACCATCCGCCCGAACGCGGCCCCGCCGCCGACCGGGCTGGAGAAGGGATCGTTCTCGGATTCGCGGTCCTCAGCGTCCAAGTCCTCAAGTGGCCTGCGCTGCTGGCGTGGCAAATGCTGTCCGGCATGTTGCGCGTCGTCGTGATCACCGCTGGCTGCCAGCAGCTTTCGCGGCTGAATCACCCCGAAGCACTCCGGCGGCTCGCACCTGACGGTGCGGTCGCGGGCCAGCCTCAGCGATGTGGCCGGAGAGTTGCTGCGGGCGGCTAGGTCGTGATCGATCAGTGTGCGCACCGCCGGCGGTAACAGCTCCGCGTTGCACGCCAGCGCCCGATGGCCTTCGATGGCGAGGTATCGGTGCGCGAGCGCACGGCGCCGGTTCAGCTTCCGCGCGATGCCAGGCTCCAGGCTTCCGGCCGCGAGCAGGCAGGCCTGAACGGCTACCACCTCGAGCTGGCGCGCCGCATCTGTGTCCGGGCCTATGAAGACGGTCTTACCGTCGGTGCACGCCGGCTCACCGGGATCGGCCACAGCGACCCGCACGGCGCGCCCGGACAGCGCGGACGCCAACAGGTTCCAGCGCTGCAGAGCCTCGGCGTCGTGGTGTTGGTTCGTCACGGACTCTCCATCCCGGCCGATTGACCAAATATCTGTTCCACCGTAGAGTCCGCCGAGACCGCAGTCAATGAGAGGTGGGCGCAGCATTGATCGATTTCAGGGGCCAGGTGGTTGTCGTCACCGGGGCAGGTCGAGGCCTGGGCCGGCGCTACGCGATCGAGTTGGCGCGACGCGGCGCCTCGGTGGTGGTCAATGACCTCGGCGGGTCGATGCACGGCGACGGCGCCGACAGCAGCGTTGCCGATCTGGTGGTCGATGAGATCACCACCGCCGGGGGTGCGGCCGTGGCCTCGCACGAATCGGTAGACAGCCCGGCCGGCGGCGAGGAGATCATCGCGACCGCTGTCGAGCGTTTCGGCCGGCTGGATGCGGTGGTCAGCAACGCGGGGATCTTCAACAGTATTGCGTTCGAGGAGATGTCCGCCGATGACTGGCGACGCATGTTGCGGGTGCACTTGGACGGCGGGTTCTATCTGAGCCAGCCCGCCTACCGCGTCATGAAGAAGCAGGGCTATGGGCGCTTTGTGTTCATCTCGTCGTCGGGCGGGCTGTTCGGGCAACCATTGGAAGCCCATTACGCGGCGGCCAAGGCCGGCCTGGTTGGGCTGGCCAACGTCATCGCCATCGAAGGTGCACAGTATGGCATCTTGGCCAACACGGTGCTGCCGTTTGGCTTCTCGCGGATGGTCACCGAAACGGTCGGGGACCCGAAGGCCCTCGAAGAGACCGGCTTTTTGAAGGTGATCCGTCCTGAGCTGGTGGTACCGATCGTGGTGTATCTGGCCAGTCGTGCCTGCGAATTCACCCACCACAACTATTCGGCCTGCGCTGGCCGGTTCGCGCGGGTGTTCATCGGTCTGGGCCAGGGCTGGCTCGCCGAACCCGACACCACCCCCGCCGCCGACGACATCGCTGCGCACCTGGCGGAGGTGTCCTCCACAAAGCACTTCACGGTGCCCGGCTCCATTTTCGAGGAGGTCTTCAGCGTCTGCGAGCGGCTCGGCGTGGGCGTATCTGCTGAAATCGACGGGTAAATTTCATAAACCGCCGGCCTCGGAGGCTGTACGTCAATCTGGGCGTCTATTTCAGCAGCGCAACCGGCCACCCGACCTATCGGGTCACCACCGGTAGCCGCGCCCAGCCGCGGACGCTGGCGGTGTGCGCGCGTTCGGCGTTGGCGTAGTCGACGTCCCACTCGGGCCAGCGCTTGAGCACCTCTTCGAAGGCCACCCGCGCCTCAAGCCGGGCCAGCGCCGAGCCGAGGCAAAAGTGCAGGCCCTGCCCGAAGCTGAGGTGCCCGCCCCGGCGGTGGATGTCGAAACGGTCCGGGTCCGCGAAGTGCCGTGGGTCACGGTTGGCAGAACCGTTCAGCAGCAACATGAACGACCCTTCCGGCACCAGGCGGCCGTAGTGCTCGGCGTCGCGGGCGACGTAGCGGGCCTGCACCGGCGACGGCGCTTCGTAGCGCAGGGTCTCTTCGATCGCGCCCGGGATCAGGGCGGGATCGGACACGAGTTCGCGGCGTTGCTCCGGGTGATCCGCCAGCAACTGTCCCATGAACCCGATCAGGCGGGCGGTGGTCTCGTTGCCGGCTCCGGCGATCATCGCGGTGTAGGACAGCACCTCGGTGCGCGACAGCGGGCGCCGGGTACCGTCCGGTTCGTCGATCTCGGCCCGCAGCAACTCGGTCATCAGGTCGTCGGAGGGATGGTTCGCCCGCCACTCGATGTACTCGGCGAACATGACGATGGTGTCGGCGAACATTTTCTCGTTTACCGCACCGGGTTTTCGGCCCTCGGCCACGTCGATGAAGGCTCCGTTGCGGTCCCGGATGGCCTCTTGGTCCTTCTCGGGGATGCCCAGCAGATAGCCAATGGTGCGCATCGGCATCATCGCCCCCAGGTCGGCGATGAAGTCGAACCCGCCGGCCACGATCAGCGGATCCAACTCGCGAGCACAGAATCCACGGATCAGGTCTTCTACCGCCAGCATGCGTCGCGGCGTGAAGACCCGCGACAGCAGGCGGCGGTGCAGATCGTGCAGCGGAGGATCCTCAAACAGCAGAATGCCCGGCGGCACTTCCAGGTTGTTGAACAAGATGTCCGCGGTGGTGCCGCGGCCGGACCGGTAGGTCTCCCAGTTCGGAAGTTCACGGGCCACGTCCTCGTACCGGCTCAGCGCATAGAAGTTGTACTTTTCGTTGTAGTACAGCGGCGTTTCGTCGCGCATGCGCTGCCACACCGGGTACGGGTTGTCGTCGATGCCGACGTCGAATGGGTCGTAGTACAGCTCGATCGCGCTGGCGCCCGTCATTGTCGCGTCCCTTCAGCGGAACCGGGAGAGTTTGGAACAAATATTTGGGTGGGGACGGTACCGGCGTCTGACCTAGGGTGTCAATGAGCGACAGCGCGGCGCCTGCTCAGTCGGTGCGGTGCAGAAAGCCGTGCAGGCTCGCCTGGGTGAGTTCCGCAACGATCACTTCCCGCGACGGCGGGTTGGGCCCGAAGTAGGTCGAACGCAAGGCGGCCATACCGGCGATCATCGCCACCGTGGAGTGGGCCGGCAGGTCGGGGTGGGCTGACCCGATCGCGCGCAAGTTCATCCCCTCGGCGCTGATCTGGCCCAGCACGGCGAGCGCTCGCCGGATGTCGGCAATACCGGTGTCGGCCATTTCCTCTTCGCTGAGCGCGTCCGCTGCCATGAGTGTCACCAGGAGACCCTGGTGTTCTACGAACACGTCGTAGAGCTGGCCGACGAAGTGGCGGGCCAAATCCTCCTCGCTGGTCTTCTCGGGGACGACCGATCGCCAGGTCCGGCCGAACTCGTCGATGAAGCCGGTGAAGGGTAGGACGAGCGCCTCGCGGAACAGCGCCGCCTTCGACCCGAAGTGGCGGAACAACAGCGCCTCGGTGACGCCGGCCGCCTCAGCGATTTCCCGCGTCGTGGTGCTGCGATAGTCGCGGCGGGCGAAGAGGACACGGGCGGCGTCGAGCAGCAGCCGGCGCGGCGCGCCACGGGGCCGCCGCACCGCCGGGGCCCCCAGCCCCGTGGCGCGCGGCTTCTTGGCTGGAGGTCGCTGGGACACCGTCGTTTCACTCCTCGAACCGCACTTGACTCTTGACGCCCTTCAAGATAGCCGCCACTATCTTAGGATAGCCGCCACTATCCACAGATTGTGCCGATACCGAAAGAGGCTGGGACGTGGGAGCTCTCATCATGTTGGGCACGCTATTCGGATTGATCGCCCTGCTGTTTGGCGTCGTGCTGCACTTCGATCCCGAAGCGCGCCGCACCCCGCAGCCGGAGACCGAACGATGAACACCGGGTTGACTCCCCTACTGACGGCGGGCATCGCCTTCGCTTACGTCGGTGGCATCGGTTTTGTGGTTATCGGCGTATATCTCAGCGTTCGGCAACGCCGCCTGCACCCATTACTACTCCTGTGCATCTCGGCGATCTCGTTCTCCTGGATCGAGGCGCCCTACGACTGGGCGATGTATGCGCAGTTCCCGCCCGCCTTGCCTCGCATGCCGTCCTGGTGGCCATTGAACCTGACCTGGGGCGGCCTGCCCTCACCCGTCCCCGTCGGCTACATCTCCTACTTCGTGCTGCCCGCCGTGCTCGGCGCAACACTCGGCCGATGGCTGTCCGCGAAACTCCAGTGGCGCAGACCCATCACCCTGCTCAGCGTGGGCCTCGTCGTCGGCTTCTGCTGGGCCTTCCTGTTCAACGCGATCCTGGGGGCCCGGCTGGGCATCTTCCACTACGGCTACGTCATCCCCGGGCTAGCGCTATCAGAGGGCACCAAGTACCAGTACCCGATCTACGACGCCCTGGCCATGGGTGTGCAGATGATGGTCTTCACCTATTTGCTCGGCCGGACGGACGCGGAGGGACGAAACGTCATCGAGATGTGGGCCGACAAGCGCTCGACCAGCAGGCTGCAATCGTCGGTCCTATCCATCATCGCGGTCGTCGTGATCGGGAACGCGCTGTACGGGGCGGTCTTCGCGCCCCATTTGGCCACCAAGCTTGGCGGTTGGGTGACCGCGGGGCCCTCCGCCCCGCTGTTCCGGGGCGTACCGAACCAACCGTTCGCGGATCATTGACCAAATAATTGCCCCCACCGTCAGCGCCAGCAGTGGCGCTGGACGCGGATCAGCCAGTACCAGATCGGCTTCTCACCGGCCGTGGATAACGCTGTGGCACCGTTGAACAACGCTCCGTCCAGCACCCGCAATCTAACCGTTGACCGCGCCATGATCGCACGATAGGCTCCGCTGACGAAACCAAACATTGGGTCCATCGTGCCGAGATCTTCGGCAGACCGCTGTTGCAACGAGGAGCCGTTTTCGTCCACGCGTCGGTCACCGCCTTGCGGCAACTCTCGGGCCGCAATCGCCGAGCAGAACTGGGAGGGTCCGCTGACTGTCACATCAGAGCGGGAAGAAGATATCGACGGGGGTTGGGCGGTCACCGAAGTCGGAGCGTGGGTTCGGTCCTACATCCGGTCGCATCCACTGCAGTCACTGGGCACGGTGGGCGGACAGACAACCCTCGGTATCCGCACCGTGCAATACCTGTTCATCGACTTGTTCACCGGACGCTTCGCGGTATCGGAGTTCGTCAAGCAGGCGGCATTCATGGCGGGTACCGCCCTGCTGCCCACCCTCCTGGTGACGATCCCGGTCGGGGTCACGCTGTCCATTCAGTTCGCCGTACTCGCCGGACAAGTCGGCGCTGAATCGCTCTCGGGAGCGGCCAACGGGCTGGTGGTGATCCGACAAGGCGCTCCCCTGGTGGCGGCGATACTGCTCGCGGCGGCGGTTGGGTCAGCGGTGAGCTCGGACCTGGGCTCCCGGACGATGCGCGAAGAAGTGGACGCGATGGAGGTGATGGGGGTTTCGGTGATACGCCGGCTCGTCGTTCCCCGCTTCGCCGCGCTCATTTTGGTCGGCGTCGCGCTGACCGGCCTCGCAACGTGCGCCGGCTTCTTCGTCGGTTACCTGTTCAACGTGTACATGCAAAACGGGACTCCGGGATCGTTTGTCGCGACCTTCGCCTCGTTCGCGACCGTCGATGACCTGGTCTTGGCCCTGGCCAAGGCCATCGCGTTCGGCGCCATCGTCGCGGTCGTGGCCTGCCACAAGGGCTTGGACACCCGCGGTGGGCCAGCGGGTGTCGCGAACTCGGTCAACGCCGCGGTCGTCGAATCCATCCTGCTGTTGATGATCGTCAACGTCGGCATGAGCCAGCTGTATCTGCTGCTCTTCCCCAAAGCGAGCTTGTAAACGCGATGACCGTAGCCGTCTACCGCCCCGTCGCGGTTCGCCAGATCCTTCGAGCGACCGACTATGCGTGGCTGCCCATCGCCCGAGCCGGCCACCTGCTGGACTTCATTTGGCGTGTCGTGCTGGCGGTCCCCGTCATGCTGGCCCGCTACCGCCGGGAGTTTATCCGCAACCTTTGCGATATCGCCTGGGGCAACGGGGCGCTGGTGGTCGGCGGCGGCACAATGGGCGTGTCGGTGGTGTTGGGGATCACCGCCGGCGCTCTCCTGGCTATCGAGGGCTACAACGCTCTGAATCTGCTGGGTCTGGGCCCCGCTACCGGGCTGCTGTCCTCGTGGGGCTCGACCCGCGAATTGGTGCCCGTGATGATCGCCATCGCGTTCACGACGCAGGCCGGTTGCCGCTTCACCGCCCAGCTGGGCGCCATGCGCATCGCCGAGGAGATCGACGCGATGGATGCGCTGGTGATCAAACCGATTCCCTACCTGGTGACCACCCGGGTCGCGGCGTCGGTAGTGGCGGCCATTCCGCTGTTCCTGGTCTGCCTGGCGGCGGCCTACCTTTCCGCGCAGGTCGTGGTCAACATGATCGCTGACACATCTGCCGGTACCTACGGGCACTACTTTGCGTTGTTCAGCAGCGGGCGCGACGTTTTCTACGCGACCATCAAAGGGGTCGTCTTTGTGTTCTTCGCCGCGGTAATCCAGTGCTACTACGGCTATTACGCATCGGGTGGGCCGCAGGGAGTTGGGGTGGCGGCCGGCCACGCGATGCGGGCCACCATCACCGTGGTGATCATCTTGAACGCGCTGCTGACGATGGCGATGTGGGGCGTCAACGCCGGGGCAAGGTTCGGTGGCTGACGATGCCCAATGCATTCGACGCCAATGACCGCGGCCCGTCCAACCCCCGATTGTTCGTCAACGGTCTGGTCCTGCTGGTGATTGTGACAGTCGCGGTGACCCTGCTGATCGCACAATCCCAAGGCGCCCTGCAACATTCCGTGCGGGTCAGCGCCGAACTTGTCAACGTCGGCGACGGGCTGCCGGTGAAGTCCGACGTGAAGTTCCGCGGTGTGCTGGTCGGGTTCGTGTCAGCGGTCACTCCCGCACCGGCGGGCCGCCCCAACATCGTGGGTATTGACCTCAGCCCGGGGTACGCTAGCGGCATTCCGGACACCGTGACCGCCCGGGTGGTGCCGTCCAACGTGTTCGCGGTGTCGTCCGTGCAGCTGGTGGACAACGGCAAACACTCGGCACCGGTGCGGTCCGGCGTGGTGATCAGCGAAGACAAGACGTTGCCCACCGTGCTGTTCCAGACCACGCTGAACAAATTCCGCCAGGTACTCGCCGCCGTGGGCCGTCAGCCCTCCGCCGACAGCGTCGGATGGCTGACCGCGTTGGGCGAGGCCGCCAGCGGTCGCGGCAACCGGCTGCGGGACGCCGGCCATGATTTGAACGAAATCGTCAACGAGCTCAACACCGTCGTCACCGACGACGAGGTGGGCCCGTCGACAATGTCCGCGCTCACCGCCGCGACCTCGGCGCTGGGGCGGGCCGCGCCCGAGCTGCTCGACGCGCTCGACGGTGCCGTCCAACCAATGCGCACATTCGCCGAAAAACGGTCGGTCCTCACGCATCTGCTGTCATCCGCGTTGGGGACCGTCGGAGCGCTCGGCGATGCCTTCGACCACAACACCGACCGGATGATCGGCATCTCTTCCCAGCTGACGCCGGTGGTCGGTGTTCTCAGCGATCACGCCGACACCCTGCACGCGATCTCCACGCGGCTGACCACACTGGTCAGCCGCGTGTGGGACATCGCATGGAATCCCGACACGAACCAGCTCCAAGCCAAAGCCGTCGTCTCATTGAACCCGACCCGGTCCTACGTGCGGGCGGACTGCCCGCGCTACGGGGACATGACTGGGCCCAGTTGTTTGACCGCCCCTGAGGTCCCGACGGCGCCAGCGTTGGCTCCCTCGCTTGAATCCCGCGGGCTTCCGCTACCTCCCGGAGTTTCCGAGAACCGGCCCAATTTCGCGCCGCCGCGGGGCTCGGTCGCAGCGCCGGATGACACCACGGGGGTGGAATCACCGGAGCCCGCCGCGCCCACCGAGAGTCAGCCGCCTGACGGGTCGCCACCGCCCCCACTGGGGGCCGCGCAGCCCCAGGCGGCAGTGATCGGCGGCAACGTCGGTCCGGTCGGCAGCAGCACGGAAAAGCAGCAACTGGAGGTCATCATGGGCGGCCAGGTCACCAGTGCCACCGAGATTCTGCTCGCGCCGATGATGCGCGGCACCGCGGTGCGGCTTACCGCAAGCGCCGGGGGTGGCAAGTGAGATACCGCAAGGCGCTCCTCGGTTTGAGCGTGTTCCTGGTGGTGTCCAGCACCGCGACCTGGCTGGTGCTGGTCACCCTGCGCCGCGAAGTCAGCGGTCCGACGAACACCTACACCGCGGTGTTCACCGACGTCTCCGGTCTGCACGCCGGGGACGATGTCCGTACCGCGGGCGTTCGGGTGGGACGTGTGGACAGCGTCGACTTGGATGGCACCCTCGCGAAAGTCACGTTCCGAGTACCGAAGACCCAAGTCCTCTACGACGACACCACCGCAGCGGTGACCTATCAGAACATCATCGGCCAGCGCTACGTCGGGCTCTCCCCCGGAACCTCCCACTCCCACACCCGGTTAGCCGATCGCGGTAGCATCCCCGTCGAGCGCACCCACCCCTCGTTCGATATCTCCCATCTGCTCAACGGATTCGAACCCCTGTTCACCCTGTTGAGCCCGCAGCAGGTGGACAATCTTACCGCCGGCATCATTCAAGCGTTGCAAGGTGATTCCGCGTCGGTGGTGACGGTGATCAACCAGACCTCGGCGCTGGCAGAGTCCCTCGCCGGACCCGATCAGGTTCTCGGCGACGTCATCGGCAATCTCAACGAGGTCACCGCGATCCTGGCCCGCCAGGACCGCGACCTGCAAGCCGTCATCGACCACTCCCGCACCGCGTTGGCGACACTGGCCAGCCGGCGCGACGAGTTGGCGGCCTCGACCGGGTCGATCACCCAGGCAATCGATCGGCTGTCGACGATCATGGCCGCCGTGTATCCCGATCTGGAAGAACTGCTGCACCGCGAACCCGGATTCATCGGTCATCTCACCGGCGAGGGACGGCAGCGGTTCGCCCATTACGGCGCGAATCTTGTCCTGGTTCTCAAGGGCCTGGCCCGAGCGTCTCAGAGTGGCAGCTACATTGACGGCTACATCTGCGACATCAACGCCACGATCTTCGCGTTCTTGGCGCGGCTGATCCCCGGCATCGTCCGACTCGCGTCCCCGGGCAACATCATCCAACATTCGCCGATCTGCAGGTAGGGCCGCGATGCTGCTCCGAGGAAAACGCACGCTCGAGGATTACAACGCCATCTGGGTAGGAACCGTCACCGTTGCGGTGCTGGCAGTGGTGATCACCGCAATCGTCGGCATCGGCAAGTTGTCTCTGGGCCATCGCGAGTATCGGGCCGAGTTCGCCCAGGCCGCCCAGGTCAGTTCCGGTGACCAGGTTACCGTGGCGGGAATCGAGGTAGGCACGGTGACAGACGTCGCTCTCACCGGCAACCACGTCACGGTGGAGTTCACCGTCCGCAACGGTGTGCGGGTGGGCAACCAGTCGCGCGCCGCCATCAAACTGACCACCCTGCTGGGGCGCCGCTACCTCGAGTTGTCCCCGGCCGGTGACGGCGAACTCCCGTCCCGCACCATCGCGCTGGCCCACACGTCGGTGCCCTACAACCTGCAGGACACGCTGGCCGACGCGACCACCACCTTCGAACAGGTCGACGCCGACCGCGTCGCCGCATCGCTATCCGAACTGAGCGACGGCCTCACCGGTGTCCCCGAGGCGCTGCCGCAGGCCCTGCAGAACGTCAAATCCCTGGCCGCAGTGGTCGCCTCGC
Source organism: Mycobacterium sp. pUA109 (assembly GCF_041287095.1). Lineage (NCBI taxonomy): Bacteria > Bacillati > Actinomycetota > Actinomycetes > Mycobacteriales > Mycobacteriaceae > Mycobacterium > Mycobacterium sp. pUA109. The sequence goes on from NZ_JBGGKS010000013.1 coordinate 61,182, forward strand.
GCCGCGACCAGATCGGCTCGCTGCTCAAGAACGTGGACACGATCACCCGGGTGATCCGCGACCAGAAGGCCGACCTGGGCGCACTGGTGACCCAGGGCCGGGATCTGTTGCAGACTGTCACGTCCCGGCAAACCGCGGTGCACCGATTGTTCGCCGCTACCACGGCGTTGGTCGATACCTTGGGGACGATCGTCGACGACGAACCCGCATTTAACGAACTCGTGGCCAACCTTCAGCAATTCGCCCAGATGGCCGCCCGACACGACGCGCTGGTCCGCGACACGCTGCAGGTGATGCCGGTGACCTTCCGTAATCTCGCCAACGCCAGCGGCAGCGGCACGGCCCTCGATATCAACCTGCCCGCCGGGATACTCGTCGACTCGTGGATGTGTGCGCTCAGTGGGCGCGCCAAACAGTTCGGCCTGGCTCAATACTTCACCGATTGCCAACCCACGGCGGATCCATTTCCTGGTTGGCCGCCGCCGGACCCAGCGAGGCTACCGCAATGAGCCGTCACCTTCCCCAGGTCAAGTCGATCGCTATCGGACTAGCCGTTGTCGCGTTCGCCGGGATCGTCCTGTGGTACATCACTTCCGGTGAACGGCACCGGCCGCTGACGGTGACCGCGCAGTTCGAAAACGCCGTCGGACTCTACGACGGCAACGCAGTCTCTGTGCTGGGCATGCGGGTCGGGAAGGTCACCAAAATCAGCCCTACGGACGGCTACGTCGAGGTTAAGTTCGTCATCGATAAGGACGTCAAGATACCCGCCGACGTTCAGGCGGTCACCGTCAACACGTCTATCCTGACCGACCGGCACATTGAGCTGACGCCCGCATACGATGGCGGGCCCACGCTGCACGACGGGGACGTCGTGAGCCTTCCGCGCACCAGAACACCCGTCGAATTCGATCGCACCCTGGCCATGGCCGACAAGCTGTCCCGCGCCTTGGGCGGCGACAACCAGGGCCAGGGGCCAGTCGGCAACCTGATCGGGATCGGCGCCAAGATCTCCTCCGGCAGCGGACCCGACATCAAGGCCGCCCTCGATCAACTCTCCCAGGCATTGCGCCTCAGCGGGGATGACGGGGCCGCGACCAAAGAGACGGTTCAGTCGATCGCGACCAGCCTCACCGACCTGACCCAGGCCGCCGCCGACAACGACACCGCGATCAGGGAATTCGGTTCGAACGTCCGCACACTCAGCGATGTCGTCGCCGCGGAGAACCTCGGCGCGGGCAGCACCGGCGCCAAGATCAACCAGATTCTCGACCAGGCCACCGCGCTGCTGGAGAAGAACCGCGACAAGCTCAAGGACACGGTCGGTGACTTTGGCGACCTCACCGGCACGCTCACCGACTACCACCGCGAACTCGAAGAGATTATCGACGTTTTACCGCTGGTGGGCACCAACATCTACAACGCGGTTGACCGCAACGGCCACACCCTGCGGTTACACCCCACCCTCGACAAGCTTCTGCTCAACGGCCAGATGGCCAAGGAGGTCTGCAATCTTGCGGGGCTCAAAGACTTGGGTTGTGCGACGGGGACCGTCGCCGATAACGCGCCCGAGTTCGGCACCACCTTCTTCGTGGAGGGAATGACGGGCATGCTTGAACATATGGCGGGAGTGGGGGGATGACGCGTCATCGAGGTACCGCCGCCCGCGCAGTGTGCGCGGGCGCATTGGCGATGGTGGTGGCCGGCTGTGCGACCGGGCTGGGTAGCGTTCCGCTGCCCGCGCCCGGCCATATCGACGGGGACATCACGGTGACGGCCGTGTTCGCCAACGCAACCAACCTGCCGGTAAAAGCGAAGGTGAAGCTCAACGGCGCCGACATCGGCGAAGTCGAAGCCATCGACGCCCAAGACTTCTCGGCACGCGTGACCATGAAGATCAGTGTTGACACGCCGTTGTATACCGACACCATTGCCGAGTTGCGCTCGGCGACCCCCCTGGGCGACATCTTCGTCGCGGTGCGACCCGGACCAGACCCGGGCGCCGCCCGGCTGCACGACGGCGACACCATCGGCTTGGACCATACGACCTCCGCCGCGACCATCGAGGACGTCCTCAGCTCGGCCACGCTTCTGGTCAACGGCGGTGCGATCCGCCGCCTGGTCTCCACCGTCAACGGGGCGGGCACCGCGGTGGGCGGGCGGGGAGAGAAAGTCGCCGCACTGCTGCATAACTCCAACATGCTGCTGTCGCGGCTCAACCAGCGTTCGGCGCAGATCGACGGCGCGCTGCGGGACACCTCCGAGCTGGCCGCCACCCTGTCGGCTCGCCGTAACACCCTCGACACCGTCCTCACCGCGGCCGCGCCGGCGACCGACGCACTCGCCGACAATGCGACCAGCCTGGCCGACCTGGTTTCTGCGACCGGCCGGATCACCCGCCAAATCAACCGCTTTCCCTCGATGCAGGGCACGGACACCCGCAGCATCGTCGCCGATCTCAACCGGCTTTCGGATGTCTTCAACCAAATCTCCACCGACCCCGAGCTCAACCTCAACAGCTGGAATCGGATGATCTCCGGGATCACCCACATCACCAGTGGGCCCAACGTCCACGCCGTCGGAATCGTCACCCAGCTGGCGCTCGGTGCGTTGCCCGACAAAAACTATCCGGGCGATCCCGGTATCCACGGCCCCGACGGCACGGACTGGCACGCCATGATCGGCAGCCTCCGCTACGAGTGGAACGTGCTGTTGGGCCGGATATACGGACCCGAGCACCAGCCCCGGTGATGACGCCCACCCGGCCCCTCCTGGAAGGCCCGGCCCGACTGCTGGTCTACGCCGTGCGGGCGCTGACGCGCCATCGCGTCGCGGCATCGGTCACCGGCATCGTGGTGACCCTGATCGCCGTCACGGTCTACATCGTCGGTGGCACGTTGGGGATTAGCCCCGTCCGTTCCACGATCGCCGTGCAGGTACGACTCCGCGAATCGGGGGGCCTGCTGGCCAATCAGGACGTGACGCTGCGGGGCGTCCGGATCGGTCGGGTCAATTCGGTCCAATTCACCGACACCGGTGTCGTGGCCTCCATCGAGATCGACAGCCGGATACGGGTGCCGCGCGATAGCCTCATCCGGGTTTCCGCGCTGTCGGCGGCCGGCGAACAATACCTGGATTTCCAGCCGCAACAAACCGGCGGGCCGGCCCTGACCAACGACGCCGTCCTCGACGAGCACCGCACCGCCGTACCGGTGTCACTGGCGCAACTACTCGCCGACGCCAACGGGATGCTGGCGCAGGTGGACCCGGACAAGCTGGCTGCCATCACCACCGAACTGCGGGTGTCGAACCAGGGGCCCGCGAAACTGGCGGCCTTGCTCGACGGCGGGGTGTTCCTGATATCGGCCCTCGATTCGGTACTTCCGCAAACGGTCAGCGTGTTACGCACCAGCCGGACGGTGTTGACCACCCTCGTCGAAACCAACTCGGGGCTGATCCACACCTCACAGAATCTGCACGACATTCTGCGCGGCACCCGTTCGATGGACGGGGGATTCCGCACCCTCGTCGACCGCGGCGAGCGACCGCTGACCGCGCTGGACAAAATCATCACGGACAACTCCGACACCATGGTGCAGCTGCTGGGCAACCTCGCCACTACCGCGCAACTGTCCTCGGTGCGGCTGCCCGCCCTGAACGAACTTGTCAACTCGGACCGCGGCGGCTCCGCGGTGGAAGCCCTCGCAGATGTGGTACGCGACGGCGCGGTCTGGGTGCTCGTGGACCTGTATCCCCGGTACAGCTGCGACTACGGACTTCCGGCGCTGCCGCCGGCGTTACCGAACTATCCCGAGCCGTACCTGTACACCTACTGCAAGAACCCCGACCCCGCAGTCCTGGTCCGCGGCGCCCGTAACGCGCCGCGTCCGCCCGGCGACGACACGGCCGGCCCACCACCCGGCTATGACCCCAAGGCGCAGACCGACCCGGCTCCGACCGATGCCCCTACCCTGCCCACCCCGTTCGGTGGCTCGCCGATGCAGGTGCAACTGCCCCCGGACCCACCCAATTGACAGCGAGCCCACCGTGGGCCCGCGCGTGGGATCCGGCCGGGCGACCGAGAGGAGCTGCGATGACCGTAACGCGGCGCAGCGCACCGATGGTGGCGGTCCTTGCGCTGGCTAGCACCGTCCTGACCAGCCTGGCCTGGGCCGAACCCGCCGCCGGCGACCCCGGTGTGACCGCCGTGCCGGCGACAATTTCCGGCGCTAGCCCCGACGGGCTGGGCACGTGGACCGTGCAGTATCAGCTCCTCAACACCGACGAGCCGCCAACGGCGGCGGTCATCAACGAACACATTGACGCCGAGGCGAACCGTGAAGTCGCACAGCAGACGTGGGACGGCTCGACCAAACGTCCCTGGACATTCGACGCGACCGGCACGATGGACGCGCGGGCGACGACGGTGTCCGAGCTATTCGTCGGGGCATATAACACCGATGAGCCGCACATGCCGATGCAAACGGTGGGCAGTGTCGTCTGCGACACCCGCAGCGGCATCGTTATCACCTGGGACAACCTGTTCCGCGACAAGCCCGCGGGGCTGACTCGGCTCGCAGACCAGGTCGAAGCGAATCTCACCGCCGTGGCGTCCGCGAACGACCTGCGCGACTGGCGACGCGCCGGCCAGTTCGCACCGGTCGATGTCAACTTCAAGTATTGGATCCCCACGCATGAGGGTATCCAGTTGCACTTCCCCGAAGCGCAATTCGGCCGTGGGCTCAAGGTGGTGACCGTCCCGTGGGCACAGCTGAGCGACCAGATCGTACCCGAATTCCTTTCCATCGCAGGATGATGACGGCGGTCATCTACGGCGGCGCCGTGGGCGTTGACCAAATATCTGTTCCGCCGTAGAGTCACGGGTGCGACGCCTTCGGTCCAGATCGAGGTGACATTGATCCAACGGGCCGGCCATCACCGTCAGTCGCTGCCCGTGGAATGCACCGACACAAGGAGCCCGCCATGAAGATGGACGATTACATCCTCGTCTCCGTGGACGATCACCTCGTCGAGCCGCCCGGCATGTTCGACGGCCACATCCCCGACAAATACAGGGACGACGTGCCCAAGCTGATCCAGCGGCCCGACGGCACTGACGCCTGGGTCTTCGAGGGGCAGGAAGCGACCAACGTCGGCCTCAACGCGGTTGCCGGCCGCCCGCCGGATGAGTACGGCGCCGAACCGACCAAGCTCAGCGAGATCCGCGACGGGTGCTACAACATCCACGAGCGGATCCGCGATATGAACGCCAACGGCGTTGCCGCCGCGATGAACTTCCCGTCGTACCCACAGTTTTGCGGGCAGTACTTCGCGCGGGCGAAGGACAAGGATCTCGGGCTCGCGGTCCTGCGCGCCTACAACGACTGGCACATCGACGAGTGGTGCGCCACCTACCCGGGCCGGATGATCCCGCTGGCGCTGCCACCGATCTGGGACCCGAACCTGATGGCCGACGAGGTTCGGCGGGTGGCCAAGAAGCGCTGCCATGCCGTCACGTTCTCGGAGAACCCCACCAAGCTGGGGTATCCGTCGCTGCACGATCCGCATTGGGACCCGTTCTGGCAAGCATGCAGTGACGAAAACACCGTGGTGTGCCTGCATATCGGCTCGTCGTCGTCGGTGGTGATCACCTCGGTCGACGCGCCCGTGGACACGATGATCACCCTGCAACCGATGAGCATCGTCAACGCGGCGGCCGATCTGGTCTGGTCGCCGACGCTACGCAGGTTTCCCGACCTGACCTTCGCGCTGTCCGAGGGTGGCATCGGCTGGATCCCGTACTTTCTGGAGCGCATCGACCGGGTCTACAAGATGCACCGCGCCTGGACGCACCAGAACTTCGGCGACAAGCTGCCCAGCGAGGTGTTCCTGGAGCGCATCGTCACCTGCTTCATCGACGACGGGTTCGGCGTCGAGAGCCGGCACAAGCTCAACCTGGACATGATCACCTGGGAGTGCGACTACCCGCATTCCGACTCGACCTGGCCCCTGGCACCCGAGTCGCTCGCGGGCTATCTCGACGGGGTCCCCGACGCGGAGATCAACAAGATCACCCACGAGAATGCGCTGCGGCTCTTTTCCTTCGACATGTTCCGGCATCTGCCCCGCGAGCGGGCGACGGTCGGCGCGCTACGGGCGCAGGCCCGGGATGTGGACCTGGGCTACCGTTCCTCGGAACGGCTCAAGAAGACCGGCATCGACACCGTGACCGTGCTCGACCTCGCCGCCAAGCTGCCCACCGGCACCTGATCCGCGTGTCCCCGCGGCGCCCAACTACCCAGTCCCGCAGCTACCTTCTGGTAGCGTTTAACCAAATGTTCGGTCTGTAGATGCACGGGTGATCCCGGCTGATCGCGGGAGCAGGGGAGGTGACGTGGGGCGCCAAAAGCCAGCCGGGTCGGCAACCTCCGCGACCCGCGCCAGCGCCTACGACGATGGGACACGCCGCACCGAGATCCTACAGACCGCAGCTGCGCTGATCGCGTCCTCGGGGTTGCGCACGTCCCTGCAGGAGATCGCCGACGCCGCCGGGATTCTCCCGGGCAGTCTGTACCACCATTTCGAGTCCAAAGAGGCGATCCTGGTCGAGCTGGTCCGGCGCTACCACGCCGACCTGGAGCGAATCGGCGAAGTCGCCCATGCCCGGTTGGACGACGCGGGTTCTCAACCGGTGTCCGAGGCGATTGTCGAGTTGGGGACGGCGATCGCGCGGTGCGCGGTGGCGCATCGGGCCGCGCTGCAGATGTCGTTTTACGCGGCTCCCAGCGCCAACCCGGAGCTGGTCAAATTGCTACGGGAGCCGCCCACCGCGGTGCAGCACGCGATGCTGCAGACCCTGCGTGCCGGTAGATGGAGTGGGTATATCCGGTCGGATATCGACCTACCGACGCTGGCCGACCGGATGTGCCAGTCGATGATGCACGTGGGGCTCGACGTCATCCGACATAAGGCCAGCACCGACCAAGCCGCGGCGGTCCTGTGCCGCATCATGTTGCAGGGCCTGGCGAGTCGGCCCTACAGCGACGCGGAGTTGGACCGCTCCCCCGCCTTTGCTGCCGCCGAGGACGCCATCAAGACCTGGGCCGAAGAACACGCATCCGGGTCCGAGGATAAAGCCGCGCACGTCCGCGCGGTGGCGCGCGCCGAGTTCGGCCGCAAGGGCTATGAGGTCACCACCATCCGGGATATCGCCTCGGCGGCCGGGATGGGCACCGGCACCGTCTACCGGCTGATCGGGTCCAAGGACGAACTCCTGGCGTCGATCATGGAGTCGTTCGGCACGAAGGTCGGCGGCGGATTTGCCGCGGTGCTGCGCAGCGACGCGACGCCCATCGAGAAACTCGACGCGCTGAGTTGGGTCCACATCAACGCCTTGGACCAGTTCCCGGACGAGTGGAAGATCCAACTGGCGTGGATGCGCCACTCGCCGCCGGATACCCCCAACCCCGGCCTGGCGTTCACCACACGGCTGCGACAACTCAAATCGCTGTTGTCGGAAGGGACCCGGTCGGGCGAGATCCGCATCGACACTCCCTCCCTGGAGATGCTGTCGCGGTGTGTGATGGACGTGCTGTGGATGCCGGAGAACATCGTGGCGGCCGAGGGAACGCGGGCGGCGCTGGTGCTCTTCCGTGACACCGTGGTGCGCGGAGTCACCGATCGCAGCGTCGACGCATAGCGCGAGTAGACATCCGGGGAGAAATTTGCGCCGACTGTGCGGTTTCATACGCCATACGGCGCTTGGGCGTATAGGACCGCACAGTCACGAGCGCTCTGGTTCACGGAGCCGCCGACAAAGGCGTGCTACCGATCGCCGGGCAGACGCAAAAGTCCTTAAATCGCCTCGCGTTTGGGGGCTTTTGCGTCTGCTCGCGCCCACGGAGGTAGTGGCAACCAAAGTTTTGTTCCACAACCTATTGATTAAGCCGGCGGCATCACATAGGTTCGGTTTGCGCGCACGCGCGGGTTCTTACACGTGCCCAGCAACCATGGAGGATGCATGTCCGGAAAGCTCAGCGGCAAAGTCGCATTCATCACCGGCGCGGCCCGCGGGCAGGGACGCGCCCACGCGCTCGCGATGGCCAAGGAAGGCGCCGACATCATCGCGGTCGACATCTGCCGCCAGATCGAGTCGAATCCCTATCCCCTGGCAACACCCGAGGATCTCGCCGAGACGGAAAGAGCGGTCAAGGAACTCGGACGCCGGGTGATCGCCCGGATCGCCGACGTGCGGGAGCGGCACGAACTGCGCGAGGCCGTCGAAGCCGGACTGGCCGACCTGGGCCACATCGACGTCGTCGTCGCCAACGCCGGCATCTTGCCGATGGCGATGGGCAAACCGGACCCGACGCAGTTCGTCGACGCCTCCGACGTCGACCTGCTCGGTGTGATGAACACCGTCGCAGTCACGATTCCGCACCTGCCCAACGGCTCGTCGATCATCGTCACGGGGTCGACGGCAGGCATGATCCGCGGCACCACCGACAATCCCAACATGGGCCCCGGCGGCGCCGGATACGGGTGGAGCAAACGCATCGTGATGGAGTACGTCGAGGAGATGTGCCTGCACCTGGCGCCCCGGATGATCCGGATCAACGCCATCCATCCGACCAACTGCAACACCCACCTGCTGCAGAACGACGGGATGTATTCCATGTTCCGCCCGGATCTGACCGCCGAGGGCAAGAAGGCCACCCGTGAGGACGCCGAGCCGCTGTTCACCATCTTCCAAGCCATGCCGATCCCGTATGTCGAGCCGGAGGACATGGCCAACCTCGGGGTGTTCCTGGCCAGTGACGATGCCCGCTACATCACCGGACAGCAGATCCGCGTCGATGCGGGCTCACTGCTCAAGTGGCCCAACGGCCCGGGCAGGTAGCGCGCGCCAGACAAGGAATTCTCCGATGGTGGAGCTTGAGCGCCCTCCCGACGAATCGGCGGCTCCGCACGAGGTCGCCTTCGGGCGTCCACTGCCTCCGCGGGTCGATCCGTTCTGCCACCCGCCAGAAGGGCGCACCCCCGGCCGACCGTTATCACCGCCATCCGGGCAGCCGGCGGCGAATGCTATCCGGCGGCGCATGGGCCGCCCGCTGTATTGGCGCCATAGACGGCGGAAGCGCCCTGCACCTGGATCTGCAAAGGCCATTGCCAGCACAGAACACTCGCAGGACCGGTAATGCCAATGGACCGCGAATTCGTCTTCGCCGCGGTTGCCGACGAGCGGCGAAAGATCGCAGAGCTGCTCGATACCCTTGATGACGCCCAACTGGCCACGCCCAGCTTATGCGCGGGCTGGGACATCAAGACCGTAGCAGCCCACGTGGTCAGCGTTTTCACCGATAGCTTTTGGGTGTTCATGGGCACCGCCCTGCGTCATGCGAGCATGGCGCGCGCCGTCGACGACCTCGCCCGCCGCCGTGCGCAGTTAGACGCGGACGAGATTGCTTCCGTCCTGCGACGGCACGCCGATTATCCGCTGAGTCCGCCACTATTCGGTCCCCTCGACCCCCTGGCTGACATCCTGGTTCACGGCGGCGACATCAGGATTCCGCTGGACCTGCCATTTGCACCCGATCCTGTTCTCTCCACGCTCGCACTGGACTTCCTGACCGGCCCATGGCCGTTCGGTTTCGTACCGCTGGGGCTCCTGAGAGGTATTTCTCTGCACGCCACCGACATTGATCGAACCTGGCGCAAGGGAAATAACGTAAAAGGACCGGCGGCGGCCCTCATGATGACAGTTGCCGGCCGCACCGCGTTCCTTGACGAACTCGAAGGGCCCGGATTACCGTTGCTACGCCGACGGCTGGGTCTAAATTAAACCGCCACACACCGACACGGCGCCCGTCGATAATCACCGCTGAATCGGTGATCTCGTTCATTACTTGCAGCACATCTCGGTGGCCGCGGCGTAGAACTCGGCGCCCCCGAGTCGGGCGCCCGCCGCCAACGGTCGCCGGGGCGCTTGGCGACAGGTAGCGTCGGCAGGTATGGCACGCATCGTCGTTATCGGCGGCCACGGCAAGGTCGCCCTGCTTCTGTCTCGCATCCTGTCCGAGCGCGGCGACCAGGTAAGTGCGGTGTTTCGCAACCCCGACCACGCCCAAGATGTCGCCGCGACCGGCGCCACCCCGGTGGTGGCCGATATCGAACAGTTGGACACCGACGGCTTGGCCCAGCTGCTGACCGGGCACGACGCGGTGGTGTTTTCCGCCGGCGCCGGCGGCGGTAATCCGGCGCGCACCTACGCCGTCGACCGCGATGCCGCCATCCGGACCGTCGACGCCGCCGCCCAGGCCGGGGTGCGCCGGTTCGTGATGGTGTCCTACTTCGGCGCCGGGTCCGATCACGGGGTGCCCGAGGGTGATTCGTTTTTCCCGTACGCCGAGGCCAAAGCCGCCGCCGACGCGCACCTGCGCGCATCCAACCTGGACTGGACGGTGCTAGGCCCCAGTCGGCTGACTCTGGAGCCGGGCACCGGCCGCATCGCGGTCGGCCCGGACACCGACAAAGGACAGGTGTCGCGGGAGAACGTTGCGCTGGTGGCCGCGGCGGCCGTGGCCGACGATGCGACGATTCGCCGCATCATCGAATTCAACGACGGTGAGCAGCCCATCGCCGAGGCGCTCGCGGCCGGGTAGCGGTTGGGGGCGGAGCCCGCCAGGCGGTAATCTCGACGGCACAGCTGGTCTGCTGACCCCGTCGTATCGGCGGGGTGGGCATCGAGCGAAGCGTAGGCGTCGCGAGAGGGAACCCGGTGGGAATCCGGGACTGTCCCGCAGCGGTATGCAGGAACGACCGCCGTCAACGGCACTGGTCAACAGACTGGGAAGCGACGGCCAGTAGGGGCACCCATCCGGGTGCGCGCCTGTGAGTCCGAAGACCTGCCAGCTGCGCCGGGCGCGCCGCGCCCGGCGGCTCATCGCCTCGTGGAATGGGCGTATGGCCGTCCCGGTTGCAGGTGTTGTGTCGGCAGGCGCCCCGCGACCGGATCGGCTGCGCGTCCGTCGGCGGTGACCACACCCGCGAGTGAAGGACGACCTTGTGACCGCTCAACCATTTACCGCCACCGTTACCGGCTCCCCGCGTATCGGCCCCAACCGCGAACTCAAACGTGCCACCGAGCGCTATTGGGCCGGCCGCATCACCCAGGGTGACCTGCAGGACATCGCCGCCACCCTGCGCCGCGACACCTGGTCCGCGCTGGCCGACGCCGGACTGGACTCGGTACCGGTGAACACCTTCTCCTACTACGACCAGATGCTGGACACCGCGGTGCTGCTCGGCGCGCTGCCCGACCGGGTCGCCGGTGTCGCCGACGAGCTGGACCGCTATTTCGCCGCCGCGCGGGGCACCGATGAGATCGCCCCGCTGGAGATGACGAAGTGGTTCGACACCAACTATCACTACATCGTTCCCGAGATCGGACCGGACACCCGGTTCGGCCTGAACCCGGCCAAGGTGGTCGGTGAGCTCAAAGAAGCCCTGGAGCTGGGCGTTCCCGCCCGCCCGGTGGTCATTGGCCCGGTTACCTTCCTGCTGTTGAGCAAGGCGGTGGGCGGTGCGGGTGCACCGATCGAACGGCTCGACGAGCTGATCCCGCTCTACACCGAACTGCTGGGGCTGCTCGCCGCGGCCGGCGCGGAGTGGGTCCAGCTGGACGAGCCGGTGCTGGTGACCGACATCGCCGCCGATGCGCCCGCGCTGGCGGAGCGGGTCTACACGGCGCTGGGATCGGTGACCAAGCGGCCCGCGCTGTTTGTCGCCACCTACTTCGGCGACCCCGGCGCTGCGTTGCCCGCGCTGGCCCGCACCCCGGTCGAGGCGATCGGCGTCGACCTGGTCTACGGCCCGGACACCGCGGTCGCCGCGGTGCCCGAACTGGCCGGCAAGACCCTGGTCGCCGGTGTCGTCGACGGACGCAACATTTGGCGCACGGACCTGGAGTCGGCGCTGAGCAAGCTGGCCAGCCTGCTCGGGTCAGCCGCGACGGTGGCTGTCTCTACGTCGTGCTCGACGCTGCATGTGCCCTACACCCTGGCCGCCGAAACCGGCCTGGACGACAACCTGCGCAGCTGGCTGGCGTTCGGCGCCGAGAAGGTCACCGAAGTGGTGGCCCTGGCGCGGGCGCTGCGCGACGGCCGTGACGCGGTCGCCGACGAGATCGCGGCCTCGGCGGCCGCGGTGGCGTCACGGTCCAGCGATCCTCGGCTGCGCAATGAGCAGGTCCGCGCCCGCATCGACACCATCACCGCCGCCGGTTCGCAGCGCGGCTCGGCGGCGGCCCGGCGCGAGGCCCAGGACGCCCGGCTGCACCTGCCGCCGCTGCCCACCACCACGATCGGGTCGTTCCCGCAGACCACCGACATCCGCAAGGCGCGCGCCGCGCTGACCGCCGGTGAGATCGACCAGGCCGAATACACCCGCCGGATGCAGGCCGAGATCGCCGACGTGATCAAGCTGCAGGAGCAACTCGGCCTCGACGTGCTGGTACACGGTGAGCCGGAACGCAACGACATGGTGCAGTACTTCGCCGAGCAGCTGGACGGCTTCTTCGCCACCGCCAACGGCTGGGTGCAGTCCTACGGCAGCCGGTGTGTGCGCCCGCCGATCCTCTACGGCGACGTCGCCCGCCCGCACCCGATGACCGTCGAGTGGGCCACCTACGCTCAGTCGCTGACCGACAAGCCGGTCAAGGGCATGCTGACCGGGCCGGTCACCATCCTGGCCTGGTCGTTCGTCCGCGACGACCAACCGCTGGCCGACACCGCCAACCAGGTGGCGCTGGCGATCCGCGACGAGACGGTGGACCTGCAGCAGGCCGGTATCGGGGTGATCCAGGTCGACGAGCCAGCGCTGCGTGAGCTGTTGCCGCTGCGCAACGCCGACAAGCAGGCCTACCTGACCTGGGCGGTCGGCGCGTTCCGGCTGGCCACCTCCGGGGTGGCGGACTCCACGCAGATCCACACCCACCTGTGCTACTCGGAGTTCGGTGAGGTGATCGGCGCGATCGCCGACCTGGACGCCGACGTCACCTCGATCGAGGCGGCCCGCTCGCACATGGAGGTGCTCGACGACCTGAACGCGATCGGGTTCTCCAACAGCGTCGGACCGGGGGTGTACGACATCCACTCGCCGCGGGTGCCCAGCACCGCCGAGATGGCCGACTCGCTGCACGCCGCACTGCGGGCGGTGCCCGCCCAGCGGCTGTGGGTCAACCCGGACTGCGGCCTGAAGACCCGCAAGACCGACGAGGTGACCGCGTCGCTGCGCAACATGGTCGCCGCGGCCGCTGAGGCACGGGCGAGCGCCTAACCGGCCTCCGACCTCGCCTCGCCGAACGTGCGCTCACGGCGGAAAAATCGCCAAAATCCCGCCCTGAGTGCACGTTCGGCGAACGGGTGCGTCACGACTCCACGTGCACCGGCAGGCCGTCGTCCCACGGCTGGCGGGTCACCATGTCGGCCACCCGCACGTAGCCCCGCTCGAATTCGCCGGTGGCGGCGTCCACCAGCCGGTACTGCTGGGTTTGGCGGTGGATGGGTTGCGCGTCGAGGATCACCACCCGCACCTCCCCCGGCTCGAATCGGCACCGCCGCTGCAGCGCGGCGATCAGCTGTTCGTTGCTGAAGTGTCCGTCGCCGAAATTCCAGCCGATCGCGGTGCTGGTGATCCGCTCACCGTCGGTCAGCACGTAGTCGTCCTCGTTCTGATCGGCCATGGCGCGGTGCGCCAGGGTGAACAGCGCCCGGCCGTGAGTGTTGAAGGCGCGGAACGCATACCCCATGTACATCGGGATCTGGGCGGCTTCCTTGCTGCCGTAGAACTTCTCCAGCTGGGCGGCGGGCATGCTGGCGATCGCCACGATGCCGCGGGCGATCTTCTCGTCGGCCGACGGCTTGATACACCACAACGTGGTGTCCCAGTTGCCGGCGTAGTAGCGCATGCCCGGCAGGAACGACACCTTGCGCGGGAACAGGTTGCCGAGGGCGACGGTTCCCGCGACGACGGCGAACAGCGCGATCGGCAGCGGTGTCGTCACATCACCCAGCCCGACGTCGGCGTGGCCGACGAACAGCGCCAGCACGGAAAACATCATGAAGACGTTCCATTCCAGCGGCACCCCCATCGGAATCGCCGACAGGATGCCGAAGTGGAAGCACAGCATGATGAACGCGGCGATCGCCGTGGGCCACCCGCCGTGGCTGAACAACAGCACCAGTGGCACCAGTCCCTCGATCACCGTGGAAAAATGCGCGAGCCACCGCGAACGCCGTCCCGGGCGCAGGTCGTCCGGGAAATGTTCGAAAAACTTGCGTTTGATGGACCGCGCCCGAAACAGCGGGTTGTTGCTCATCATCGTGGAGATGACGAACGGGAAGTGCTTGTTGAGCTTGGACGTCGCCGCGCCCAGCCAGATGACCAGGCACACCAGTTTGGCGGCCACGATCATGTCCACGCCGTAGCCGGCGAACAAGAACGCGACGGTGAAGGAGGCGTACACCTCGCCGCGGGCGGCCAGGAAGATGACCTTGTCGCGTAGCCCCAGCACCGCCAGCACACCCAGCACTGCCCAGATCTGCCAGGCCGGCAGCACCCCGACGGTCGTTCCCAGCGCCGGGGTCGGGCCGGTGCCGTCGGAGAACAGCGCGATCAGCAGCAGCACCAGCAGCGCGCCATACAGCAGCGCGTCGATGGGGGTGCGCCGGTCACCGGCGGTCAGCGGTACCCGGCCCGGCCATGGCGGCAGCCGGATGGTGCCGGGCCGCAGCCAGTACAGGATCGAGCCCATCGGCGGGAAGAACCGGTTGTTCAGCGGCCCGAAGCCGCAGCCCAGGCCGACCACCTCGAACAACATGGTGTAGAGCACGACCTTCTCGAACACGATCGGCTCGGCGTACCAGTGCGCGACATTGGTAAAGCCGTCGATGCCGGCGGTGGTCAGCGCGATCAACCACGCACCCAGGATGTAGAGGCCGATCTTGACGACGTAGAACAGGTGCAGCAGCACCGGCGTGCCGAAGCCGACCTCGGCCCAGTGTCGAGCCATCGGGATGATCTTCTCGGCGCGGGTGCCCTTGCTCCACTCCTCGAAGTCGATGACCGGGGTGTCCTGTTTGAGAAATCCCATGACCGACAGATTAGAACGTGTTCTAGAAGCTCGTCTCGGGGTTCGCGCGTTGACCCTTGACTACTACAGGTCGTAGTAGTAAGAAGGTGGGTACCGGCCGGCTTCATCACCCGCACACACGTCAGGGGACGGTGATCCGTGATGAGCGATCACGATAACTCGGATCGGTTCCTACGCTGGGCCGCAGTGGCTTTCGCGATCGGCTTCGCGATCCACGGCCTGGACCACCTACGTCGCGGCATGTCGGCATCACCCCCCGCCGTCATGGTCGGCGGCACCGTGCAGGCGGTGTTCGTGGTCCTCGCGGTGGTCCTGGCGCTTAGGAATCACCCTCGTGCGCGGCGGGCGGCGGTGCTGGCCGGGTTCGGCAGCGCGGTGCTGTTCAGCTACGCGCACCTGTTGCCGACCATCTGGCCCGGCTACCAGGACAGCTTCGTCTCGCCGCCCCACACCAACGTGACCTGGTTTTCCTGGTTGAGCGCGGTCGCCGAGGTCGGCACCGGCATCGTCGTCGGCGGTGCCGGGATTGCCGCCACGCGCCGGGATCGGTCCGCCACCCCGCCGCCGTACTGTGAGTCCCTTCCCGTCGATTGCTGACAACCGGTGCGGCACGATAGCGGTCGTGACCGACGCGTTGCGCTATGTCCTGTTTCCGGGCCGCCACCATCTGCTGACCCGCTTCCAGGCGCGCTACCTCGCCGACCTGCTCGGGAGCTGGCTGACCGACACCACCGGCGCACCGCTGACCTTCACCGACGACGCCGTCGTCGTCTGGGCGGTGACCAGCGCCAACCACCAGAACACCCGGCGCAACCCGGTCCCGGCCAACCGGCGCGAGGCCGCGATCGAATTGCTTTCGCTGCGGGAGGGATTCCGTTCGGTGGTGGTCCCGATCACCGATGTGCCGGCGACCGACCGGTTCGCTGAGATCACCCTCAAGGCCGTGCGGCACGCGACCGCGGGCCGGGTGGATCTGCGCCCGGAGAACACCGTGGTCGCCTGTTCGACGCCCGGTGTGGCGGCGCTGTATCAGCGGCTGGGGTTTCGGATCGCGCCGGTCGAGCGCGACCATCCCGAGCGGCCGGCGCACCCGTGGCAACTGCTCGATCGGGTCGCCGCCGGCGACCCGGAATGGCGCCGGCACGCACACCCCGCCACCGTCGACGTGTTCGACCGGTACGCGCTGGCCGAGCACGTGGCCACGATCAGCGCCGACCCGATCGTCAGCAGCGAGGGGGCGCTGACCGACACCCGCGACTACCGGACCTACAGCGCGGCGTTCGACGCGGCCGCCGAACGGAAATGGGGCCAGGCCCGCCCCTACCTGCGGCCGGGACGCATCGTGGACATCGGCTGCGCCGCCGGCGCGATGCTGGAACTGCTGGCCGGCGACCCGGAGCTGGCCGAATCCGATCTCTACGGCATCGAGGTGGCCCGCCACCTGTACGAGGAGTGCGAGCACCGCAAAGCGCAGGGCGTCTTCGCCAACCCCAACACGTTCTTCTACCAGCGCAATATCCTGGCCGGTCCGGTCTTCCCGGACCGCAGCATCGACACCACCCTGACGTTTGCGCTGACCCACGAGATCTACAGCTACGGTGACGGGATGGCGTCGCTGCGCCGGTTCGCGCAGACCATCGCCGACCACACCGCAGCGGGCGGGGTCTGGATCAACTCGGACGTCTGCGGCCCGGACAATCCCGACCAGCGGGTGCGGCTGGCGTTCCACGAGCCCGGTGTGCGCCAGCCGGCGATCGATCTGACCGCCATGCCGGTCGAGGCGGCGCGCGATCATCTGGCCGCGCTGCCGCCGGCGGGTCGCTTCGCCCAGTTCGCCGCCGACTTCCGTCGCGGCGCGGGGGTCCCGTTCGAGTTCCAGGTGCTCGATGACCACACGGTGCAGCTGCGGTTGGCCGATGCGATGGAGTTCCTCACCAAATACAGCTACATCGACAACTGGCTGTCGGAGACCCACGAACAGTTCTGCGCGTTGTCCTGGCGCGACTGGGTGGCGCTGGCCACCGACCTGGGCTTGGTGGTTGATCCGCGCTCCGGGGCGTGGCGCAACGACTGGCTGATCGAAAATGTCTTCGACCCGGCCGCCGCGCTGCTCACCGCCGACGGCGCACCGCTGGATTGGCCGGTCACCCATCTGCTGCTGGCGGCGGGCCGGGGCCACTAAGCGGGACCGCCCCCGCTCACCGACAGCCCGCGGGTGACTTGCTAGCACACGGGCTGATCACGGTACAGTCCTCACCAGCGTTGCGGTGCGCGTCCTGGCTGGCTCAGGGGTACGGTCAGGTACTGGTCCAATCCAGAGGGGGGACGACCAGGAGAAATGCCGAGATGGGATTGGGATGGCCAAGGATCTGACTGAGATCGAGCTGCTGACGGAGTTGGAGCCGGTAGTAGCCGACTGCACAAACCAGCACCTCGCCATCGCCAAAGCGTGGAATCCGCACGACTACGTGCCGTGGGACCAGGGCCGCAACTTCGCCGCCCTGGGGGGCACCGACTGGGCCGAAGAGCAGTCACAGCTGTCCGAGGTCGCGAAGATCGCCATGATCACCAACCTGCTGACCGAGGACAACCTGCCGTCCTATCACCGCTACATCGGTGAGAACTTTTCGGTCGACGGCGCCTGGGGCACCTGGGTGGGCCGGTGGACCGCCGAGGAGAACCGGCACAGCATCGCGATGCGCGACTATCTGGTGGTCACCCGCGGGGTAGACCCGGTGGCGCTGGAGACAACCCGGATGCAGGTCGTGAACCGCGGGATCCACGCGCCCGACGAGTTCGGCGGGGTGCTGATCCAGCTTGCCTACGTCACCGTCCAAGAGGTGGCCACCCGGATCAGCCACCGCCAGACCGGCCGGGTCTGCGACGACCCGATCGCCGATGCCATGCTCAAACGGATCGCCCAGGACGAGAACCTGCACGCGGTGTTCTACCGCAATGTCACCACCGCCGGGTTCGACCTGGCACCCGACCAGACCGTCGAGGCCGTGACCAAGGTGGTGAAGCAGTTCGACATGCCGAGTCGCGGCATGCCCAATTGGCGACGCAACGGTGCGCTCATGGTCAAGCACGGCATCTACGACCTGCGTCAGCACCTCGACGAAGTGCTGACACCGCTGATGCGGGCGTGGAAGGTATTCGAGCGCAACGACTTCACCGCACGCGGAGACCGATACCGCAACGAGTTGGGTGAATACCTGGACAAGCTGCAGGCCGACGTCGTCAAATTCGAAGAGCGTCGGGCCCGTATCCTCGAACGCACGGCGGCGAAGGGCGATCGCGTCGCCGAAGGCCAAGTGCCAGTCCGCGTCTAGTGCGCGCACGCGCGGCGATCTCCACCGGCCCAGACGCACCTTTCGACATCCGCAGCGTCGATGTCGACGACCCGCGTGCCGACGAAATCCTGGTGAAGCTCTCGGCGACCGGGATCTGCCACACCGACCTGTTCTTCAAGTCCAAGGTGCCCGCCGCGGCGGGGCCATGCCTGTTCGGGCACGAGGGAGTCGGGGTGGTCACCGCGGTCGGGCCGGCGGTCACCACGGTCACCCCGGGTGATCACGTTGTGCTCAGCTATCGCAGCTGCGGAGACTGCCGGCCGTGCCGGCAGGGACAACCCGCCTACTGTGACCGCAGTACCGAGCTGAACGCACTGGGCGTGCGCCCCGACGGCGCACCGGGGGTCAGCTGCGACGGCAAAGCGGTGCTCGCCGGCTTCTTCGGCCAATCCAGCTTCGCCGAGTACGCGCTGGCCCACCCCGACAACGTCGTCGTGGTCGACGCTGCGGTCGACAAGGCCGTCATCGCCGCGCTGGGGTGTGGCTTCCAAACCGGCGCCGGTGCGGTGCTGAACGTGCTGCGGCCGACGTCGTCGTCGCAGCTGGTGATCTACGGCACCGGCAGCGTCGGCTTTGCCGCGTTGTTGGCGGCCCGCGCCGCCGGTGTCGAACGGATCGTCGCGGTGGACCCGGCCGGTCCACGACGGGAGCTGGCGACCGAGTTGGGTGCGGTCGCCGTCGACCCCACCGAACCCGATGCGGCGCAAGCGATTGCGTCGGCGACCGACGGTGGCGCCACCCATGCCCTCGACACCACCGGCATCCCGGCCGTCATCCGCCAGGCCGCCGCGTCGCTACGGGCAACCGGAGCACTGGCGGTGGTGGGCCTCGGCGCGGCCGAGGTCACGATCGACATCCAGGACCTGTTGTTCAAGGGGAAAACGATCCGCGGCTGCATCGAGGGCGATGCGCGCATCCACGAGTTCATCCCAGCCCTGGTTGACCTGTACGCGGCGGGCACGTTTCCCATCGACCGGTTGATAACGCGGTATCGCCCGGAGGAGTTCAATCAGGCGATCGCCGACCAAGCGGACGGCCGGGTGATCAAACCGGTCATCGTCTGGGATCACTAACGCCGAGCAGACGCAAAAGCACCCCAAAAACGTTATTTTTGGGGTGCTTTTGCGTCTGCTCGCGGTTGTCAGCTGACCAGCTGGCGCTGCTCCTGTCCGGAGTAGGCGCTCAACGGGCGGATCAGCGCGTTGGATGCGGTCTGTTCGATGATGTGCGCGGTCCAACCGGTGATCCGGCTCATCACGAACAGCGGGGTGAACATCGGGATGTCGAATCCCATCAGGTAGTACGCGGGCCCGGTCGGGAAGTCGAGGTTGGGTTTGATCCCGGTCGCGGCGGACATCTCGGACTCCAGCACCTGGTAGATGTCCAGCCAGCGTTGCCCCTCGCGGGCCTCGGCGACCCGTGCCAGCGCCGCCTTCATCGTCGGCACCCGCGAGTCACCGTTCTTGTACACCCGGTGACCGAACCCCATCACCTTGTCTTTGCGGCTCAGCTTGCCGCGCAGCCACTCCGAGGCTTTCGCCGGATCGCCGATCTCGATCATGTCGTGCATGACGGCTTCGTTGGCGCCGCCGTGCAGCGAGCCCTTGAGCGCACCGATCGCCGCCGTCACCGCGCTGTAGATGTCGGACTGGGTGGAGGTCACCACCCGAGCGGCGAACGTGGAGGCGTTGAACCCGTGCTCGGCGTACAGGATCATCGACTGCTCGAAGGCCTGCACGATGACCGGTTCGGGCACCTCACCGAAGCACATCCGCAGGAAGTTCTCCGAATATCCCAGCGCGTGATGCGGGGCGATCGGCTCCAGCCCGCGGCGGCGGCGCAGGTCGGCGGCGACGATCGTCGGCAACACGGCGAACATCCGCAGCGACTTGGCGTAGTTGGCGGCCTCGGTGCTGTTGTCCTCGTCGAGGTCCTCGGCGCCCAGATAGCTGATCGCGGTGCGCACCACATCCATCGGATGGCAGGTGTCGGGCATCTTGGTCACCAGCGACAGCAGCGACTGATCCAGCCGACGGCTGGCCCGCTCACGCTGGCAGAACAGCGCCAGTTCAGCGTCGGTGGGCAGCTCGCCGTGCCACAACAGGTAGGCGACCTGCTCGAAGCTGCAGTGCGCGGCCAGATCCTGCACCGGATAGCCGCGGTAGGTCAGCGAATTGGTTTCGGGAACCACCTTGGAGACGGCGGTGGTGTCGACCACCACACCGGCCAGGCCCTTGCGGATCTCTGCTGTCGCGGTAGTCACCGGTTTCCTCCTTGGATGGTGAAATTGAAGATGTCCGTGTCGAAGTCGTTGTAGTCGGCGTAACGCAGCAGCTCATACAGCCGGCTGCGGTGCTGCATCTGATCCAGCAGACTCGACTGCGTCCCCTTCAGGTCGATTTCCCGCAGCCCCTGTTCGACGGCGAACATCGCCAGCCGCAGTGTGGTGACCGGGAAGATCACCACGTTGTAGCCGATGTCGGCCAATTGCTGCGTGCTCAGCAGCTGCGATTTGCCGAACTCGGTCATATTGGCGAGCAGCGGGACATCCACTGCGGCGCGGAACTTCTCGAACTCACCCGGGTCGGCTAACGCCTCGGTGAAGATCAGGTCGGCGCCGGCGTCGGCATAGGCTTTGGCCCGTTCGATGGCCGCATCGAGCCCTTCGATACCCGCCGCGTCGGTGCGGGCGCAGATCACGAAGTTGGGGTCGCGGCGCGCGGAGACCGCCGCGCGTAGCCGCTTGACCATCTCGGCGGTCGGCACCACGGCTTTGCCGTCCAGATGCCCGCAGCGTTTGGGATTGACCTGATCTTCCAGGTGGCATCCGGCCAGCCCGCCGTCCTCCAGCACGGTGACGGTGCGGGCGGCGCTCATCGGCTCACCAAACCCGGTGTCGGCGTCGATCAAGGTGGGCAGGTCGGTGACCGCGGCGATCTGCGCGCCCCGGCCAGCGACCTCGGTCAAGGTGGTCAACCCGATATCGGGCAGCCCCAGATCGGCGGAGAGCACCGCACCGGACACGTAGACGCCCTCGAAGCCGATTTCGGCGACCAGCTTGGCGACCAGCGGTGAGAACGCCCCGGGAAAACGCTGCAGCCGACCGGAGTTCAGGCCCGCCCGAAACGCCGCCCGTTTGTCGGCGGCGCTGCTGGCCGCCCCCAGCAGCCCGGTCACCGGAAGATCCCCGACGGGATGGTCGGCGCCTTGTCCAACACCCGGGCGTCGACCCGCACGTTCAGCGCCGCCAAGTCACCACCCTTGAGGTTCGCGACACCGTCGACGGCGGTCAGGAACCGTTGCTGCTCGGCCGGTTCCACCACGCCCTCGGCGAGCTCGGTGAACTTGCCGATGTACTGCTCCCGCCCGAACGGCCGCGCACCCAGCGGATGCGCGTCGGCGACCGCCAGCTCATCGCTGATCACCTCGCCGTTCTTCAGGGTCACCTCGGCGCGGGCGCCGAACGCCTTTTCGTTCGGGTCGCTCGAGTGGTAGCGGCGGGTCCACTCCGGGTCTTCCACGGTGGAGATCTTGCGCCACAGCTCGATGGTGTCGGGCCGGTGCGCGCGCTCCGGGGCGTAGGAGCGCTCGTGGTGCCAGCTGCCGTCCTGCAGCGCGACGGCGAAGATGTAGGGCACCGAATGGTCCAGCGTCTCCCGCGAGGCGTCCGGGTCGAACTTCTGCGGGTCGTTCGATCCGGTGCCGATCACCACGTGGGTGTGATGGCTGGTGTGCAACACGATGCTGGCGACCTGGTCGAGGTCACCGATCCGGTCCCGGAGCCGCCGGGCCAGGTCGATCGGCGCCTGGCTCTGGTATTCGGCGGAATGCTCCTTGGTGTAGCTATCCAGGATGGCGCGCTTTTCCTCGCCGGGGCCGGGCAGCGGCACCTGGTAGGTGTGCTCGGGGCCGGCCAGCAGCCAGGCGATGACACCGTCCTCGCCCTCCCAGATCGGTGCCGGCGAACCCTCGCCGCGCATGGCCCGGTCGACGGCTTCGATGCCCACCTTGCCCGCGTAGGCCGGCGCGTACGCCTTCCAGCTGGAGATGAGCCCCTTGCGGGACTGCCGGGTGGCGGTGGTCAGGTGCAACGCCTGGCCCACGGCTTGGTAGATGATCTCCGGGTCCAGCCGCAGCATGGTGCCGATCCCGGCGGCGACCGACGGCCCCAGATGCGCGACGTGATCGATCTTGTGCTGGTGCAGACAGATTCCCCGCACCAGGTCCATCTGGATCTCGTAGGCGGTGGCGATGCCGCGGATCAGGTCCGAACCGCGCACCCCGAGTTGCTGGGCAACGGCCACCAGCGGCGGGATGTTGTCGCCGGGATGGGAGTATTCGGCGGCCAAGAAGGTGTCGTGAAAGTCCAGTTCGCGCACCGCCACACCGTTGGCCCACGCCGCCCACTCCGCCGAATAGCTGCCGTCGACGCCGAACACGGTGGCGCCCTGACGGGCCGGGTGCGCGAGGGCCTGCTGGCGGGCCACCGTGACCGGGCGACGCAGCACCGACGCGGCGCTGACGGCGGCGTTGTCGATGATCCGGTTGATCACCATCGCCTCGGTTTCGGCGGGCACGGCGACCGGGTCGGCGGCCACCTCCGCGATCTTCCAGGCCAGGTGCTCAGTGCGGGGAAAGTCGTCGGCGCTTCGCCGGGTCCGAACGGAATGCATCAACATGGTTTACACGCTACGCAGCAGGGCTCAGCCGGGAAAGACCCTGTAATTGTGTAATTCTGCGTCCTGACCTGGACCGGTTTGCGAATGTTGCGAATGCGGGTCTGGGGTACTCTGTCGGCAGTGGCCAAGATGTTTTCCGGTGCTCGGTTGCGGCGGCTACGCGAGGAACGCGGGCTGACGCAGGCGGCGCTTGCCCGCGCCCTGGACCTGTCCACCAGCTATGTCAACCAGTTGGAGAATGACCAACGCCCGATCACGGTGGCGGTGCTGCTGGCGTTGACCGAGCGGTTCGACCTGCCTACCCAGTATTTCTCGCCGGATTCCGACGCGCGCCTGGTCGCCGACCTGCGTGACCTGTTCACCGCCACCGCCGGCGAGCATGTGGCCAGCGACACCCAGATCGAGGAATTGGTCGCCCGGATGCCCGAGATCGGCCGCAGCCTGGTCACCATGCATCGCCGGCTGCGTGATGCCACCGAGGAACTCGAGGGGTATCGGTCCCACGCGATCACCGAGTCGCCGCTGCCCGCGGATCGGCCGATGCCGTTCGAGGAGGTCCGCGACTTCTTCTACGACCGCAACAACTACATCGGCGAACTCGATGTGGCCGCCGAGCAGATGTTCGCCGACACCGGGATGCGGATCGGCGGGCTGGATATCCAGCTGGCGGAGCTGATGCGGAACCGGTTCGGTATCACTGTGCTGGTCGACAGCGAACTCCCCGAGGGCGCCAAGCGTTCCTTCGACCCCGACACCCAGGTGCTGCGGGTCGCGCGTTGGCTGCGGTCAGGGCAACGCGCCTTCCAGTTGGCTACCCAGTTGGCGCTTTTGACCCAGTCCGAGCTGATGTCGGACATCGTGGCCGGCGACGATCAGCTCAGCCCGGAATCGCGGGGTGTCGCCCGGATCGGGCTGGCTAACTATTTCGCCGGCGCATTCCTGTTGCCGTATCGGCAGTTTCACCAGGCTGCCACCGAGTTGCGGTACGACATCGACCTGCTGGCCCGCCGGTTCGAGGTGGGCACTGAGACGGTATGCCACCGGCTCTCGACGCTGCAGCGTCCGCAGCGGCGCGGGGTGCCGTTCATCTTCGTCCGGATCGACAAGGCCGGGAATATCTCAAAGCGGCAGTCGGCCACCGCATTTCACTTCAGCAGGGTGGGCGGCGGCTGCCCGCTGTGGGTGGTGCACGACGCGTTCGCGCAGCCGGGCCGGGTCATCACCCAGGTCGCCCAGATGCCCGACGGCCGGTCGTATTTCTGGATCGCGAAGACCACGACACCTGAAGGACGCGGCTATCTCGCTCAGCACAAGAGCTTCGCGATCGGGTTGGGCTGCGACCTGGTGCACGCCCACAAGCTGGTCTACTCCACCGGGATCGCCCTCGACGACCCGAACACCGCGGTACCGATCGGGGCGGGTTGCAAAATCTGCGCCCGCGAAGCGTGCCCGCAGCGCGCGTTCCCCTATCTGGGCGGCCGCGTGGTGATCGACGAGAACACCAGCAGCGGACTGCCGTATTCGCCGGGTGTGCGCTGACATCGACGTCCAGATTGAGATAAAGCCCGAGAATCGGCGGTTTGCGGAATTTAGACGTCGATGTCAGCAGGCACGCCGCCTACCCGGCCTGTTTGACCGGCGGCCGATAGAAGATCAGCAACTGGCCGGCGGCGCCGGCCAGGCCCAGCAGCGCCGACAGCAGCAGTCCGTTCCAGCCATCGAGCCAGTTGTGTCCGAAGATGAGCCAGTCCAGGCTGTATTTACCGGCGCCGAGCGTGGCCACCACAATCGCCGACACCGCCAGCACCAAGTTGTACTCCCAGCCCTCCTTGACGATGAAGAAGCCATTGTGGCGGTGCACCGTCCAGGCGGCGACCAGCATCAACGAGACGAATCCGGCGGCCGGGATCGGCGTGAGCAGCCCCGCCGCCAGCCCCAGGCCGGCAGCCGTCTCGGTGGAGGCGGCAACCACTGCGTGGAACGTGCCCGGCTTCATGCCGATACTGGCGAACCACCGCGCGGTCCCGGGGATGCGACCGCCGCCAAAAAACTTGTTCAACCCGTGCGCGGCCAGCGTCAGCCCCAGCACCAGCCGCAGAATCAGCAACGCAACATCAACAGACATATGTGTAAACCTAGATCATCGCCGGTGCACCGGCCACACCCCGCCGATCCAGCGCGTCAGTCGGCGGCGACGTGCAGCGCCTTGACCGCCGCCTGCACCACGTCGCGGCGTGCTTGATCACCGATGGGTGATGAACCCAGAAAGTAGGTGCTGGGGCTGGTGCCGACGACGATGATGACCAGGTCGTCGCCCTTGATGGTCGGATCCTCGAAGGTCACCGGGACGGCCACGTCGATCTCGCTGGTCGAGATGCCGTCCAGGCGGCCGGACTTGACCGACACCCCGGATGCAGTCGCCGATGCTCCGTCGTACAGTTCGCTGGCCACAATGCATTTGAGCATCAGCTTGGCCTGGTCGGCCAGACTCATCGACTGATCGAAGTTGGTGACACCCACCGTCACCTGAGCGATCCAGCTCATGCTCGCGGTTTCGGAGACCGTCTGGTCCAGCGAGACCGCGTCAATTGAATTCGGCACCCGGTGCTCGGGCTTGACCCGCCAGTCCGGTGCCACGTTCTGCGGGAAGGACAAGCCCCCGGCCGACACCATCCCGTTGACCGGCAACTGACCGCTGGACACGCTGTGCGTGCAGTCGGTCGCGGATTGCGCATTGCGCGTCGTCGGTGCCGCCGCGGCCGAGGATGACGCCGTCGAGGCGGAGTGGTTGCCGCCGCGCACGATCACCGCAACCGCGACGGCCACCACCGCCACCACGACGGCCGCGCCGGCGCCGACGGCGAGCACCACCTTCCGTCGACGCGGGTGGTGGCCACCGGGCGGCGGCGCACCTGCTGCGGGAAAATCAGCCGGCGGCGGCAGGCCAGCCGGGTTGGCGGGCCCGAACTGCTGGGGACCGTAGGCGGGCGGCCACGACCAACCCGGCGGGTCGCTGCCCTGCTCGCCGCCGCCGTACGGATTGCTCATCCCGGTTAACTCCTCGACCAGTTGCTCATTCCTGCCCATTCTCCCCCGCCCGCGCCGCATACGGGATCAGATATTGGGGTCAGCTGGCGAGAGGAGAACCGGTGGCCGACGTGGTGCTTCCTTGACCACGGTCGGCTATTGCCCGGGTGGGACGCCGCGTGGTACGAGCTACCCATGCATCTCGCGATCATCGGCGCCGGCTCGGTCGGCAGCACCTTGGGACAGGCCTGGCGACGGCGCGGGCACGATGTCCGTTACGGGGTGCGCAACCCCAATGACGAGAAGTACGCCGACCGGGTCGGCGTCACGACAAACGCCGACGCGGTCGCAGCGGCCGATGTCGTCGTGTTGTGCACGCCCTGGCAGGGCACCCGACAGGCCGTGCAGTCCTGCGGCGATTTGAGCGGCAAAATCCTGATCGATTGCACCAACCCGCTGACCCCGGACTTCACCGCATTGGAAGTCGGTCAGACGAGTTCGGGCGCCGAAGAGGTGGCCGGCTGGGCGTCGGGTGCGCGGGTGTGTAAGGCGATGAACCAGATCGGCGCGCCGATGATGGACACCCCGCAGCTGCCGGGGACGCCGGTGATGTTCGTCTGCGGTGACGACGAGGCGGCCAAGGAGATCACCGCGGGCCTGGTGAGCGAACTCGGTTTCCAAGCCGTCGACGCCGGCGAGTTGGCCCTCGCCCGGTTGTTGGAACCCTATGCGTTGCTGTGGATCCACCTGGCGCTGCGCCGCGGGTTCGGCACGAATTGGGGCTTCGGTCTGCTGCGTGGCGACTGACCTTCGCCGAGTGTGCGTCCAGGGCGGGATTTTTCGCCAAACCCCGCCCTGGACGCACACTCGGTACCGGGCCAGCAGCTACAGCGCCGCGTCGAGGCGGCGCAGATAGTCGTCGACGTCGCCGATCGCCGACTCGGCGGCGTGCACGCTGATCGCGACGGTGTCGCCGATGCCGTGCACCCCGTGGGTCAGTCCCATCGCCGGCGACAGCGCCGGATACCCGGCCGTCAACAGCACCGGGGCGTCGCCGAACCGCAGGTCGGCGGCGCCGCGGTGCACGCTGGACACCACCGTGTTGCCGCCCACCTGCTGCGGTCGGACATCCGGGTCGAACTGGCCGACCCCCCAGCGCAGCAGCGGGGCGGGCACCGCGGCGAACGCCCGATCCGCCGCGGCCGCCGCCGGATGCTGGGCGCGCCGCCGGCCGTCGGCCACATCGGCTGCGATCCGCTCGGCTCGGGCCGGTGGCTTCAGCGTCGGGTACAACCCGACGGACACGTTACGGAAGTGGTTGTGCGCCAGGCGGGCACCAGGTTTCGCCAGCGGAACCTCGGCCCCCAACCGATCGTCGGCGGTAGCGAGGTAGCCCGAGAGCGCGGTGGACACCGCGGTCAGCACACCGACAGTCACGGTGGGCCCGAGCAGCTGGGCGCGGCGGCGCACCAGGGTGCGTAGGGTGCGGGCACCGTCCGGCCGGGTGTTCGTGACCGCCACTGGCCAGGATCCGGCCGACTCCGGCAGCAGCCCGGCCTCGGTGTCGCGCACCAGGTGGCGATGGGCGCGCGCCGCCGCGGCCGCGCGCCACGGCAGGAAACCGCGCGGCGGCCGCGTGAGCGCGGGCACCGGCGCATTGCGGCCAAATAGCCAGGCCGCCAGCGCGGATGCCCGCGCGCCGTCGGCCAAGGCGTGCGCAACCTGCAGTACCGCAACCGTGCCCGGGCCTGTCCCGCCGGGTAACTCGCGCACCGGGGTGAACACGTGCAACCGCCACGGACCGCGACGGATATCGAGCTGATCGCCGGCGAGCCGGGCTACCGCGTCCAGGCAACCGCGCCAGGTGTCGTCGGCGAGCTCGTGGCGCACCGCCCCGACGTGCTCGGTCGCCGGCACCCAGGTCGGGTAGGTCAGGGCCCATCCGTCGTCGACCCGCATGGTCAGGTCGGGGCAGGCGCGGGCACGGGCGAGCACCGCATCGACGGCGCCGTCGAAATCCGCGGGCACCCCGGCGAAGACGTACAGCAGGAACTCGTCGTTGGGGATCTTGGCCGACATCCAGTAGAACTGCGCGTCGACCGCCGCCATCCGGTGCGGGGTCATCGGACCTCAGGCAGGTGAGCCGACGAAGTCGAGCACCAGCTCGGCCACCTCGTCGGGCGCTTCGAGCTGCAGGAAGTGCCCGGCGTGCTCGACGACGGCGACATCGCTGCCGGTCGGCAACACGGTATCCACCCAACGCGTGAAAGCCGGTGTCATGCACCCATCGTCGTGGCCGTGCAGGTACAGGCTCGGTATTTGCGGTGACTGCAGCCAGTGTCGGTGCAGCTCGGCGTAGCGGGCCGGTGGCTGGCGGTTGCGGATCGTCGCTCGGTACGGCCCCAGGGCGGCGCGCCAGCCTTCGGGGGTGCCGATGGCTGCGTCGACGTGGCGCAGATCCTCTTCGGCCTCATAGCCCGGCGACCATCGCCGCCACAGCAGCGGTAGCACCCAGGAGGTGGATCGTTCGGGCAGCCAGGGCAATTGGAAGTAGCTGATGTACCAGCTGCGCACCAGCTGGGCCGGGAGGTGGCCGGCGGCCCGGAGCCGGTCGGTCAGCCGTTCCAGTGTCCGAAACGCCGCCGGTGGGGGCACCGACATGATCACGGCTTTGGCGAATGGGCTGTCCGGCACGGCGGCCAGACCGGTGGCGGCCAGCGCCCCCCAGTCGTGGCCGATCACCACATCGCGGTCGGTGCCGCCCGCCGCGGAACGCACCTGCAGCGCGTCGTCCATCAACGCACCGATGTGATAGCTGCCGTCGGCCGGGATCGACGACGGCGCATAGCCGCGCATAAACGGCGCCACCACCCGCCAGCCCGCCGCGACCAGCCGGGGCGCCAGCTTGCGCCATCCGTAGGCGGTGTCCGGAAACCCGTGCAGACACAGCGCGATGGGGGCGTTTTTCGGGCCCCAGCTCAATGCCCTGAGCTCGACTTCCGGTGCCTGAACATCGATCCAGCGCGGTTCAGCAGTCATTGGCGCCGCTCCTCCTCATCGCCTACACGGGGTCGAATCCCGCGACCAGCCAGCGTCCGCCAACCTTGTCCAGGGTCACCCGGAAACTCGCCGGAACCTCCACGGGCGGCGACGAATCGGTCACCAGCGTCTGATCGGCGAACACCAGCACCACGGCGTGGTTCACATTCACCGACACCGCCGCCGCCCCGGGCACGCTCACGGTGGCCGACATGTGCCGTTCCTTCGCGCTGGGCACCACGTGGTCGTGGGCCCGCTGCAGGTAGGTGTCGCGGAAGCCGTCGGTGGTCAACGCCTGCGCAGCGGCCACGTCGCTGTCCACGGTCTCGGGGCTATACGACAGCATCGCGACGGTGGAATCGATTGCGGCGTCGGTGGATTCCTCCCGCATCAGATCTGAGCTACGGTTGGCCACGTCCTGCCACTTCAGCCAACCGGCGGCCATCGCGAGCAGCAACACCAGCGCGGGCGCCACACCATAGGCCAGCACCCGCACCGGGTTGACGCGCCGGGTGGGCGGGGCGGTCACGGGACGGTCGTCGCTGCTGTCGGTCATCGCACCAACTCGACATCGGAGACCTTCAGCTGGTTACCCGCCTTCTCCACCAGCATCCGCATCCGCATCCCTTGCGGGGGCTTGTCCAGCCCACCAAGGTGCTTGGACCGCACATTGACGGCCACCAGTACCTGCGCCTGATTGCCCGCTTCGGACGACAACGCGGCCTCGGTCGCGGTACCCACCGCTTTGGACTCCTCCCGCTTGACGGTGTCGATGAGGTCCTGGGAACTCCGAGCGAAGCTGGCGTAAAAGCTGCCGGTCGCCAAGTCCAGGACACGCTGCACGTCGGCCTCGGGGTTCTGGTAGTCGATCGTGGTGATATTCACCGCTTCCTGCCGAGCTACGGCGACTATCCGGTCGCGGTGCGCCTCGACGTCACGCCCCTGCTGCGTGCGGAAACCGAGCCAGCCGACCACGACCGTCAGCACGATCGCCCCGATCAGCCCGACGGCCAGCGTCGCCACCTCGGGCGCAATCCTCGACCGCGCCGAACCGGCACCACCGGTCGGCCGCTCACTCGCTTCCCCCTCGGGGGCAGCAGTGTCCTCTGCCATCTGTGCTCCTGTTCGGCACTTCGGGCCAGGTTGACCGGCCTTCTCACGGGCTGTCCGCTTCAAACTACGCGCCGGTGGCTGGATCGTACCGTTGGGTGCGGCGGGTGCAGACGCGGCGCACGGGCTCGGTAACGTCAGATCGATCCCACCGAGAGGACGCCCCGTGAGCAACGTCAGCAGCACCTTCCAGACCGTCGAGTTCAGCGGCGCGGGCGGGATCACTCTGGTCGCCGACGAGTGGAACCGGGGCAACACCACCGCCGACCGGCCGACGATCCTGATGCTGCACGGCGGCGGCCAGAACCGGTTTTCCTGGAAGAACACCGGCCAGGTCTTGGCCGACGCTGGCTACCACGTCATCGCGATCGACACCCGCGGCCACGGTGACAGCGATCGGGCACCGGGCGCCGACTACGCCCTGGAGACGCTCACCAACGACGTGCTGCACGTCCAGACGGCGATCGACCGGCCGGTGGTGCTGATCGGGGCGAGCATGGGTGGGCTGACCGGTATCTTGGCCGCCGAACAGGCCGGACCGGCGCGGGTGAGGAAGCTGGTGCTCGTGGACGTGGTGCCCCGGTACGAAAAGGACGGCAGCGCGCGCATCCGCGACTTCATGTTCAGCAACATCGACGGCTTCGACACCCTCGAGCAGGCCGCCGACGCGGTCGCCGCCTACCTGCCGCACCGGACCAAGCCGCGCAGCCCGGACGGGTTGAAGAAGAACCTGCGCCAGCGCGACGGCCGCTGGTATTGGCACTGGGACCCGGCGCTGATGACCAAACCCGGCGACGATCCGGCGCTGCGCACCGACAAGCTCGAGCGGGCCGCCACCGCCCTGCAGATCCCCATCCTGCTGATCCGCGGCAAACTCTCCGATGTGGTCAGCGCCGAGGGCGTCCGGGATTTCCTGGACAAGGTGCCGCACGCCGAGTTCGTCGAACTCTCCGATGCCGGGCATACTGCTGCCGGCGACGACAACGACGCCTTCAGCGACGTCGTCGTGCAATTCGTCAGCCGCTGAAGCACCGGAGGCCGTCATCCGCGATTACGTCTACGACCAGAACTTCGCCGAGGAGCGCGCGCGGCTGGCCAGCTCCGAGCAGCTCTGGGATCCGGGCAGCCAACTGGTGCTCGACGACCTCGGGGTCGGCGCGGGGTGGAGTTGCCTGGAGGTCGGCGCCGGCGTCGGGTCGCTGGTGCAATGGATGGCCGGTCGCGGCGCCAGTGTGCTGGCCGTCGACATCGATACCCGGTTCATCGAACCGCTGGCCGGCGACCGCGTCGAAATCCGCCGGGTCGACATCCGCACCGACGACCTCCCGGCGTCGCAGTTCGATCTGGTCCATGCCCGACTGGTGCTGGAACACCTCGCCGAGCGCCGCCAGATCGTGGGCCGCCTGGCCGCCACGCTGCGGCCCGGGGGCTGGCTGATGATCGAGGACTACGACTGGAGCAGCTTCGGCTTCGACGGCACCAATCCGCAGCTGGACCGGGCCGCCGAGGCGATCATCGCGTTCATGCAGCAGGCCGGCTACGACCCGCGGTACGGCCGTCGGGTCTTCGACGACCTGACCGCCGCCGGCCTCACCGACATCCGCGGCGACGGGCGCGCCCGGGTAATCGACTCCCGCTCGCCGGGCTTCGACTTCTATCGGCTGACGTTCGAGAGCATTCGTGATGCGGTGGTCCAAGCCAGGCTGCTGGCCGCCGCCGACGCCGACGCCGCATCGACCCAGCTGCGCACCGACGTTCGCCTGTTCACCCCGATGATGGTCGCCGCGATCGGCCGGCGGCCGGCTCCTTGAGATTGCGCACACGGTCGTTGATCGACCGGTGACCACAGCCCTGGCCACATTCTCGACCGGTGCGGAAAGATGCTCCCCGTGGTTACCGGCCCCATGATCGCGGTCTACGCGCTGGCGGGCCTCGCCGCGATCGAGGCGGTCGGGCTGGTGGTGCTGTGGCGGCAGCTGACCCGCAGCCGCGCCGAGGTCGATGAGCTGCGACACCGCGCCGACACCCGAAATTGGCTGCTGTCCGGCGGCCGCGAGGCCGTCAAGACGGTGTGGCAGACCGCCAACCTGGTCCGCAAAGAGGGGTTCGGCGCGGCGGTGCGCAGTTCGATCGAGGACCTTGCGGACTGGGCCGAAGTCGAGCGCCCGGACCTGGCCCGCATCACCCCCGACGGCAGGGTGGTCATCCTGTTCTCCGACATCGAGGGGTCCACCGTCCTCAACGAGCGGATCGGCGACCGGGCCTGGGTGAAGTTGATCAGCAGCCACGACGAGCTGGTCGGCCGGCTGGTCCACAAGCACGGCGGGCACGTGGTGAAAAGCCAGGGCGACGGCTTCATGATCGCCTTCGCCCACGCCGAGCAGGCGGTGCGCTGCGCCATCGACATCCAGCGAGCACTCGACAGACGAAACCGGAAACGGCAGCATGCAATTCGGGTGCGGATCGGTATACACCTGGGTCGCTCGGTGCGCCGCGGCGACGACCTGTTCGGCCGCAACGTCGCGATGGCGGCGCGGGTGGCGGCGCAGGCCGACGGCGGGCAGATCCTGGTCAGCGAACCGGTGCGGGACGCGGTCGCCGACTGCGACGGCATCGCCGTCGATGATGGACGTGCCGTCGAGCTCAAGGGCTTCACCGGCACCCATCGG
The DNA here is from genome assembly GCF_041287095.1 of Mycobacterium sp. pUA109. Lineage (NCBI taxonomy): Bacteria > Bacillati > Actinomycetota > Actinomycetes > Mycobacteriales > Mycobacteriaceae > Mycobacterium > Mycobacterium sp. pUA109. Next base: position 94,210 of record NZ_JBGGKS010000013.1, read on the forward strand.
CTGTACAGCGTGGCGTGTTAGCCGTCTCCGACCGCGTCGGATTCGGCCAGCCGCTGGTGCAGCCGGGCCCGGATCTCGTCGGCGGTGTAGGCGTGGCGTCGCCGCTGGTCGCGGGCGACCAGCACTCCCCCGGCCGCGACCCCGACAACCCCGGCCAGTCCGATCCACTTCCAGATGCTGCGCATGGACACACCCTATGCAGGGCTGCCGCGGCGGTCGACACGCTCTATGGTGCTGTCGTGGACGCGCACACGGTGACCCTGGATCGGGCACTGCAGGAAACCCGCACCGGCGACATTTGGCTGTTCCGGGGCCGCTCCGGGCCGGACCGCACCATCCAAACCCTGTCCAACGCGCCGGTGAACCACGTCGGGATGACGGTGGCCATCGACGACCTGCCGCCGTTGATCTGGCATGCCGAGCTCGGCGACAAGTTGACCGATGTCTGGACCGGCACCAATCACCGTGGGGTGCAGCTCAACGACGCGCGAGAAGCCGTCCAGCAGTGGACGCAGCGCTATCACCAGCGGTGCTGGCTGCGCCAGCTGACCCCCTTCGCCGACCGGAACCAGGAAGACCGGCTGCTGCGGGTCATCGCCCGGATGGATGGCACCGCGTTCCCCACCACCGCGCGGCTGACCGGTCGGTGGCTGCGCGGGCGTATCCCGACCACCTACGACTGGGTGCGCGGAATCCCATTGCTGGACAAGAAGATTGGCGAGGCAACGCAGCGACGCAAGGTGCAGCGGCGCGCCGTCGGGGTGGAGACCGCCTACTGCGCGGAGACGGTGGCCATCACCTACGAGGAAATGGGCCTGTTGACCACCGAAAAACATTCCAACTGGTTCGATCCGGGATCGTTTTGGAGCGGCGACATTCTGCCGCTGACCCCGGGGTACGAACTGAGCCGGGAAATCGCCGTCGTCGACTAATCGGCGCTGGCCCGCATCGTCTCGCTGCCGGTGGTGCGGCTGGGCCCGGTCGGCGACAACGGGACGCCGCCGGTCCGCCGGCTGGCCCTGGTCGGCCGGACCGCTGTCCCGACCAACCCGGCCGCCCGTGCGTTTCTGGCTCTGGTGCCGGCATAGCCACAAAACCGCAAAAAGCGGCTGCAGCAATTACCGGTCAGCGGTTAAATATCGACGTTTTCGCCGTCGGGAATTTCCGGCGCGGGAAGTGGCTCTTCCTCTTCCGCGTTCACGAAAACCGCTTCTTCCACGGGCGCCGGCTCTTCGATGGGCGCCACTTCGTCGATGGGCGCCGCTTCTTCGATGGGACCCGGTTCATCGGCAGGAAATTCCTCATTTACGAGAACCGCAGGTGCTGGATCCTCCACGGGGCCAGGCTCATCGAAGTCGCCGTCCGGGAGCTGATCTGCGGGCAAAAACATGTGATGCGTGAATTGGCTTTGGTAGGCGCCGCCACCACCGATCCGCACTCCGCCGCCCTCACCGCTGGACACGGGCGTGCCGTCCGGCAGGGTCACGGCGGTGTGGCCAGAATTCCAGCCCACCACCAATGCATTCGGGGCCGTTCCGTATTGGAAACCGCGTGCGAGCAGGGCCGCCTCTTCATTGCCGGTGTTGAACCGATCACCAAATGTCGGCCGGCCGGTTGCCGCATTGGTCACCCACGACGCCAAACCGGAACAATCTGTACCGGCGGGAGAATCCCCACCGGGAATGTACGGCGTCCCCGAAACCTGGTGAATCAGGGCCACCAACGAAGCTAGAGCAAACATGAGCGGGGACATTAACAAGCACTTGCATAGGCAATCAAAATTTGTGCGAAGGGTCACGAACCGTGCGTTCGATGACCTGCGTTACACCACACAGCGAATCCGAGGCAGGTAACTTGAGAGATTTTCTAAACCCCTGGTCAGACGGATTTTCTGCCCCGTAAATAACTACTGTTCCACACTTCGCCGCAACTTTGAATAGGCCACGCGGGCATCGGCGATATCTGTGACCGGCGTCATACCGCGATGCCCGTTACCGCGCCGCGTCCGCGGCGAAATCGCGGCGTTGTGAAAGGCGAGGCAACGCAGGTCAGATCACCGATAGGCAGCCCGGCGATGCGCGATGTGGATGACGCGAACGACCACCCTTTCATCGAAGATCTGGTAGATCAGCCGGTACTCGCCGCGCCGCGCCGAGTATCGCCCCTCCAACTGGCCGCGAAGCGGTTTGCCGGCGCGGTAGGGATTCTCCGCGAGCGGCCCTCGAATGAATTCCCAGCACGCAACGGCCACCGCTGGGGGCAGGACATCGGTGAGCGCCTTCTTCGCAGCTTTCGTCAACTCGATCCGGTAGGTCACTGCGGGAGCCGCCCGGCGGCGCGCATCTCCTCCGTCACCTCGTCGAGCGGGTAAACCTCGCCGGAATTAGCCTCGGCCTCAGCCGCCCGGACCTCCCGCATCAGTTCTGGGTCCCCGAGGATGTCCAGCGTCTCCATGATCGAGTCGTAGTCCTCGGCAGACAGCAGCACCGCGGCGCGCCGGCCCTGTCGGGTGACCTCAATCCGCTGATGAGTACGAATCGCCTCTTCGACAAGCTTGGAGAGGTTGGCACGAACCTCAGCGAGGGGAAGCGTCGCCATGTACAGAATTCTAGCGCGATTGGCCAGGACTACACGTTGAAGCGGAACTCCACCACGTCGCCGTCGGCCATCACGTAGTCCTTACCTTCCATGCGCACCTTGCCGGCGGCCTTGGCGGCGGCCATCGACCCGGCCTCGATCAGGTCGTCGTAGGAAACGATCTCGGCTTTGATGAAGCCCTTTTCGAAGTCGGTGTGGATCACCCCGGCCGCCTTGGGCGCGGTGTCGCCCTGGTGAATCGTCCAGGCCCGCGCCTCCTTGGGCCCCGCGGTCAGGTAGGTCTGCAGGCGCAGGGTGTGAAACCCGGCCCGGGCCAACGCGTCCAGGCCCCGCTCGGTCTGCCCGATCGACTCCAGCAGCTCGGCGGCCGACTCGTCGTCGAGCTCGATGAGCTCGGCCTCGATCTTGGCGTCGAGAAAGACCGCGTCGGCGGGGGCGACCAACTCGCGCAGCTGGCTGAGCCGGCCCGCGTCGGTCAGCACCGTCTCGTCGGCGTTGAACACGTACAGGAACGGTTTGGTGGTCAACAGGTTCAGCTCACGCAGCGGCGCGGCATCGATGCCGGCGGCGAACAGCGTCGTCCCGCCGTCGAGCAGCTGCTGCGCGGCCAGGGCCGCCTCGTGCGCCGGTTTGCGGTCCTTATTATTACGGGCTTCTTTCTCCAGTCGCGGCACCGCGCGCTCCAAGGTCTGCAAATCGGCCAGGATCAGCTCGGTCTCGATCACCTCGATGTCGGACTTCGGGTCGATCTGCCCGTCGACGTGCACCACGTCGTCGTCGGCGAACACCCGCACCACCTGGCAGATGGCGTCACATTCCCGGATATTGGCGAGGAACTTGTTGCCCAGCCCGGCGCCCTCGGACGCGCCTTTGACGATGCCGGCGATATCCACGAACGTCACCGGCGCCGCCACGATGCGCTCCGATCCAAAGATCTCCGCCAACCTGGCCAGCCGCGGATCCGGCAGCGGGACCACCCCCTCGTTCGGCTCGATCGTCGCGAACGGGTAGTTGGCGGCCAGCACGTTGTTGCGGGTCAGCGCGTTGAACAGGGTCGACTTACCGACATTGGGCAACCCCACGATTCCCAGGCTCAAGCTCACAGGGAGCCAAGTCTAAAGGGGGGTGTGACCGACGTCCGCAGGCCATGAGGCATGGTCTTGAAAGGCGTTGGCGTCGCCAGCCGGTACGGTCGACGTGTGTTAGCACAGCGGGCGAGGTCAGCGGTGGCCGCCGAGCATCGCTCGATCCACCCCGGCCTGGCTGGCGTGCCCTGGTGGGCGGCCATTTTGATCGCCGCGACCGCGACGGCGGTCGGGTTCGCCTTCGACGCCGGGTCGGGCAACAAAGAACTGACCCATGTGTTCGCCGCGCTGTATGTGTTGGGCTGCGTGACCGCGGTGCTCGCCGTCCAGCAGTCCGGGGTGTTCACCGCCGTCATCCAGCCGCCGCTGATCCTGTTCTGCAGCGTGCCCGGCGCGTACTGGCTGTTCCACGGCGCGGCGTTCCCTGGGCTCAAGAACATCCTGATCAACTGTGGCTACCCGCTGATCGAGCGGTTTCCGCTGATGGTGTTCACCTCGGCCGCGGTACTGCTGATCGGGCTGGTCCGCTGGTACATCGGGATGGCGACACGGCTGAGCACGGCGTCGACGCCGAAAGGCGGCGCCGGGCCGATGGCGGGCATCGTCGCGAAACTCACCTCCCTCGTGGGTCGCCCGTCGGCGGGCGACGACGCCCCCGACGACAATGCCGCGACCAAGACACGCCGGCACACCATCGAGCGGCCCGCCCGGTCCGGGGCCGCGACCCGGGGGACCCGCGCGACCAAAACCGCGAAGGCCACCAAGCGGACCGCGCCGACCCGGTCCCGGCATATCCGTCCGCCGGTGGATGACCCGTCCGAACCGCCGATTGAGCGGCCGCGTCGGCGCCGCCCCGACTACGCCCGCGACGCCGACGCCGCCCCCGAACCGCGCCGTCGGCCCCGGGAACGCGAACCGCGCGACCCGAACCGGCGCGGCCAGCCGCCGCGCGAAGGCCGGGCCGACCCGCACGTGCGTAAGGGCCGGCCGACGCGCACTGCGCGCGTCGACCCGTACGAGTCCGCCGATCCGCCGGAACGGCCGCGTCGCCGGCAACCGGTGGTCAAGGGCACCAACGGGGCCAGTTCGACGCATCACCCGATCTCGCGGGTGCGCTATCGCGGCGCGACCGACAAGGACGCGCCCCAGCCGCGCCCTCGGCGCAAATCCGAGCCGGAATCCTGGGAATACGACATCTGAGGCAGCAGAGGCTGTCGACTGTGCGATTTCATACGCGACACGCCGGCTGCGGCGTATCAAACCGCACACTCGGCGCAAGGGCGCGCCGTAAAAATTAGTGCCGGGCGGGGCGGATTTCGCGGGGCAGCGCGAACACCAACGTCTCGTTGGCCGTCGTCACCTGTTGCACCACGCCGTAGCCGTAGTCGGCCAGCCGCTCCAACACGCCGCGCACCAGCACCTCGGGCACCGACGCCCCGGAGGTGACGCCGACGGTGGTCACCTTGTCGAGCCAGGCCGGGTCGATGTCGTCGGCGTAGTCCACCAGGTGCGCGGACGCCGCGCCGGCACCGCGCGCCACCTCGACCAGCCGCACCGAGTTCGACGAGTTGCGCGACCCGACCACGATTACCAGCTGGCATTCCGGGGCCATCGCCTTGACCGCGGTCTGGCGGTTCTGGGTCGCGTAACAGATGTCGTCGCTGGGCGGGTCCTGCAGCTTGGGGAAGCGTTGCCGCAGCCGCTCCACGATGTCCATGGTCTCGTCGACACTCAAGGTGGTCTGCGACAACCACACCACCTTGTTCTCGTCGCGGACCGTGACGGCGGCCACCGCGTCCGGGCCGTCCACCAGTTGCACGTGCTCGGGCGCCTCGCCGGCGGTGCCGATGACCTCCTCGTGGCCCTCGTGCCCGATCAGCAGGATGTCGTAGTCGTCGCGGGCGTACCGCTTGGCCTCGTTGTGCACCTTGGTGACCAGCGGGCAGGTGGCGTCGATGACCTGCAGCTCCCGCTCGGCGGCCGTCTGGTGCACGCTCGGCGCCACCCCGTGGGCAGAAAACACCACGATCGCGCCCTCGGGCACCTCGTCGGTCTCGTCGACGAACACCGCGCCGGCCTTGGCCAGCGTGTCGACCACGTGCCGGTTGTGCACGATCTCGTGGCGGACGTAGACCGGGGCGCCGTGCTTTTCCAGCGCGCGTTCGACGGTCTCGACCGCCCGGTCCACCCCGGCGCAGTATCCGCGGGGCTCGGCGAGGAGCACCCGCTTCCCGGTGGGGGTGTCCACCAGCGGCGTAGACGCCCCCGGAATCCCCATGTTGACGGTCGGTGGCATGGCAACCAGGGTACGTTCCACGGATACGGGTCCGCCATCTCCGCGCCACGGCGCCCCCGCGCTTGGCGTTGACCGGCGGTTAAGGCAGTCTGGGACCCATGGGTACTGCACCGTATGGGGTTCGGCTACTGGTGGGTGCGGCGACGGTCGCCGCCGAGGAGACCAAGAAGCTGCCACAGACCATCCTGATGTATCCGATGACGCTGGCCAGTCAGGCGGCGCACTTGGTGATGCGCTGGCAGCAGAGCCTGGCCGAGCTGGCGGTCAAGGGCGACGCCACCTTGGAGACGTTGTTTCCGCCCAAGGATGAGCAGCCGGAGTGGGCGACGTTCGACGAGGACCTCGACGACGCCGACGACGTCCTCGACGCGGCGCCGGGCACCGACGACACCGAGCGGCGCACCGAGGGGCGCTTCGCCCTGTACTCGTTGGACGAGACCGACCCGCCGGCCGAGTCCCCCGCCAAACCCGCGAAGAGCTCGGCGACCGCCACCACGGTGCCGGCCCCGGACGTGGCCGCCGAACTGGGCTATGACGGGTTGACGCTGGCCCAGCTGCGGGCCCGGCTGCACTCGCTGAGCCTCGATGACCTCGAGGCCTTGCTGGCCTACGAGGAGGCCAGCAAGGCACGCGCCCCGTTCCAGACGCTGCTGGCCAACAGGATCACCCGCGCCACCGCGAAGTGACCCGTCCGGCACCGGCGAACTCCGCCGAGCATCCGTGGCCGGTGCGCGCGGTCGCCACCCGGGTGGCCAAATGGATCGACCGGCTCGGCGCGGTGTGGGTGGAGGGTCAGTTGACCCAGATCAACCTGCGACCCAACGCCCGGACCGTGTTCATGGTGCTGCGCGACCCGGCGGCCGACATGTCGCTGACCGTGATGTGCTCGGCCGACCTGGTGGCCGGCGCGCCGGTCAAACTGACCGAGGGCATCCAGGTGGTGGTCTGCGGCAAGCCGACCTTCTACACCGGCCGGGGCACGTTCTCGCTGCGCATCAGCGAGATCCGCGCCGTCGGCATCGGTGAGCTGTTGGCCCGCATCGAGCGGTTGCGCCGACTGCTGGACGCCGAAGGGCTGTTCGATCCGCGGCTCAAGCGGCCGATCCCGTTCCTGCCCGGCACCGTCGGGTTGATCACCGGCCGGGCCAGCGCCGCCGAGCGGGATGTGACCACGGTGGCCGCCGCCCGCTGGCCCGCGGTTCGCTTCGCGGTGCGCAACACCGCCGTGCAGGGGCCCACCGCCGTGCCACAGATCGTCGCCGCGCTGGCCGACCTGGACGCCGACCCGGAGGTGGAGGTGATCGTGGTGGCGCGCGGCGGCGGCAGTGTGGAAGACCTGCTGCCGTTCTCCGATGAGACGTTGTGCCGGGCGATCGCGGCGTGCCGCACCCCGGTGGTCAGCGCGGTCGGCCACGAACCCGACAACCCGCTGTGCGACCTGGTCGCCGACCTGCGGGCCGCCACCCCCACCGACGCGGCGAAGAAAATCGTCCCCGACACCGCGGCCGAGCAGGCGTTGATCACCGACTTGCGCCGGCGCAGCGCCCAGGCGCTGCGCAATTGGGTGTCCCGCGAAGAACGCGCGCTGACCCAGCTGCGCAGTCGCCCGGTGCTGGCCGATCCGCTGGCGGCGCTGCGGGTGCGGTCCGAGGAGATCCACCGCGCCCGCGCCGCGCTGCGCCGGGACGTCACCCGGCTGGTGGCCGCCGAAGAGGACCGCATCGGCCATCTGGCCGCCCGGCTGGCCACCCTGGGGCCAGCGGCGACGTTGGCCCGCGGTTACGCGGTGGTGCAGGCGGTGTCCGCGTCGGGGTCGGCGTCGGTGCTGCGGGCGGTCGAGCAGGGCCCCGCGGGCACCCGGCTGCGGATCCGGGTGTCTGATGGTGCGGTGGCCGCGACGAGTGAGGGACCAACCGATGGCCGATGACACACAGGGCGAGGCTAGGCCCATTAGTGGGCTGGGGTACGAAGCCTGCCGCGACGAGCTGGTCGACGTCGTCCGGCAACTGGAACAGGGCGGGCTGGACCTGGATGCGTCGCTGAACCTCTGGGAAAGAGGGGAGAAACTGGCCAAACGCTGCGAGGAACACTTAGCTGGAGCCCGCAAGCGGGTGGCCGACGCCCTAGCCGCCGACGACCCCGACCAGGAATGAGCCGGCGGCCGATTTCACTGCCCTACTCGTAACTGGAACACGTTTCAGTTATCCTCGCCGTCATGGCAGATGCATCCCTGACGACCCCCCTCGGCCGCGTCTTGGTCACCGGCGGCTCCGGCTTCGTCGGCGCCAACCTGGTGACCACCCTGCTGGAACGCGGCCATGAGGTGCGCTCCTTCGACCGGGCGCCGTCACCGCTGCCCGACCATCCCCGGCTCGACGTCGTCCAGGGCGACATCTGCGACCCCGACACGGTGGCCGCCGCGGTGGCTGGCATCGACACCGTGTTTCACACCGCGGCCATCATCGATTTGATGGGCGGGGCGTCGGTGACCGACGAGTACCGGCAGCGCAGCTTCGCCGTCAACGTCGAGGGCACCAAGAACCTGGTGACGGCCGGGCAGACCGCCGGGGTGCAGCGGTTCGTCTACACGGCGTCCAACAGCGTGGTGATGGGCGGCCAGCGCATCCAAAACGGCGATGAGACCTTGCCCTACACCGCCCGGTTCAACGACCTCTACACCGAAACCAAGGTGGCCGCCGAGAAGTTTGTGTTGGCGCAGAACGGTGTCGGCGACATGCTGACGTGCTCGATCCGGCCCAGCGGGATCTGGGGGCGCGGCGACCAGACCATGTTCCGCAAGCTGTTCGAAAGCGTGGTGGCCGGCCACGTCAAGGTGCTGATCGGCAGCAAGAACGCCCGGCTGGATAACTCTTACGTGCACAATCTTATTCACGGATTCATCCTGGCCGGCGAACATCTGGTGCCCGGCGGCACCGCCCCGGGGCAGGCCTACTTCGTCAACGACGGTGAGCCGATCAACATGTTCGAGTTCGCCCGACCGGTGGTGGAAGCCTGCGGGCAGCACTGGCCGCGGCTGCGGGTGAACGGCCCGCTGGTCCGCTGGGCGATGACCGTCTGGCAGCGGCTGCACTTCAAGTTCGGGTTGCCGCAGCCGCCGCTTGAGCCGCTGGCGGTCGAGCGCCTCTACCTGGACAACTACTTCTCGATCGCCAAGGCGCACCGTGATCTGGGGTATGAGCCGCTGTTCACCACCAAAGAGGCGATGGCCGACTGCCTGCCGTACTACACGGATTTGTTCGAGCAGATCAAAGCCGCCGCCGAGCCGCATGCGGCGACCGTCGTGGCCGCGGCCCCGCCGGAGTAGCAGTCACGGCAGCGAGGGCAGCGGGCTGACCTCGCCGGTCGCGCTGTTGACCAGGGCGGCGCGGTCCAGCGTGGCGTGCAGCGGCAGCACATCGAACACCGCGGCGACGGCGACCGGCAGCTCGACCAACCGGGCCCGCGGCGCCAGCGAGCAATGCGGCAACCAGATGCCGGGCCGATAGTGTTTGTGCAGTTCGGCGCCGGTGGCGGTGACGGCTTCGACCACCCGCTGCTGGCGCGCCATGAACTCCGCGCTGACCCCGGCGACCAGCCACGCCCGGCCGCGCCGGAACAACCCGACACCGTCGAAGTTGACCTGGACCGGGGATCCGTCGTCGAGTTCGGTGAGCGCGGCGGTCACCGCGGCCAGGTCCCAGCTGCGCAGCACCGCATACGACAGGTGCGGGACGTGCTGTCGGTGGGTGTGCGAGGCCAGGCTGGGTACCCCGTGCTCCTCGAGCCGATCCCACAAGGCGCGGACCGCCCGCTCGGATCGCCGGTCGAACAGCAGGCAGACGGCCAGCGCCACCGGTCAGCGGTACAGGTGGACCGGGTGGTGGGTGGCCTGTTCGATCTGCGCCGACGCGGTCTGCAGCAGCGCGGTGCCGAGCGAGATCAGCCCGCGGGCCGCGGCGATCTGCTCACCGACCGCCGGCTGGCTGGCGTCGTCGGGATGCCGGTAGGCGTCGCCCCGCGTCGTCATGGTTTGGCCGTCGGAAAGCTCGGCCCGCACCGTGGCGTGGGTGTGGGTCTCGTCCTCGTCGAATTCGATGTCGACATGCCAGTTGGGGTCCAGATTCTTGTCATACATCGCGATCACCTTCTCTCCCCTCTAAGGGTGCTCCGCGCAACGCCGTTGTACGAGCGGTTTCGCCGGAAGGTCTGTTCTCGCGCCGACTTTCCCGGCAAGATCGCTGGAACACGTTCTCATTGAGGAGTTGCATGGATACGGTTTTGGTCACCGGCGCGTTCGGGCTGGTGGGGTCGGCGACGGTCAGGCGGCTCGCCGAGGACGGCCGGCGCGTGGTCGCCACCGACCTCGATGTGCCCGCCAACCGCAAGGCGGCGGCCAAGCTGCCGGCATCGGTGCAGGTGCGCTACGCCGACCTGACCGATCCGGCGGCCGTCGACGGGCTGGTCGGCGCGGTCTCCCCCACCGCGATCGTGCACCTGGCCGCGGTTATCGCGCCGCTGTGCTATTCACGCCACGAACTGGCCCGCAAGGTCAACGTCGACGCCACCGCCCATCTGCTCAAGGCCGCTGCCGCCCAAGCCGATCCGCCGCGCTTCGTGCAGGCCTCCAGCGTCGCGGTGTACGGACCCCGCAACCCGCACCGCATCACCGACGTCCTCACCGCGGACACCCCGGTCAATCCGGTGGACATCTACGGCGCCCACAAGGTGGAAGCCGAGCAGCTGGTCCGCGACTCGGGCCTGGACTGGGTGGTGCTGCGCCTGGGCGGCGTACTTACGGTGGAACAGCGCTTCGACATCGACCCCGACTTCATCGCGTTCGAGGGCATGCTGCCGGTCGACAACCGGATCCAAACGGTGGACGTGCGCGATGTCGCGCGCGCGTTCGCCGCTGCCACCACCGCCGACGTGGTCGGTGAGACGCTGCTGATCGGCGGCGACAGCACCCACCGCAGCCGCCAGGGCGATCTGACGCCGGCGATGACCGCGGCGATGGGCCTGGTCGGGGCGATGCCCGCCGGCCGCCCCGGGGACCCGGACAGCGACGACGGATGGTTTGCCACCGACTGGATGGACACCGAGCGGGCGCAGCAGGCGCTAGATTTTCAGCGCCATTCCTGGCCGGACATGCTGGCCGAGACCGCCGAAAACATCGGCTGGAAGCGGTATCCGCTGCGGGTGATCGCCCCGCTGGCCGGCTGGTATCTGAACCGCAACTCGGCGTACTACCGCAAACCCGGCCGCTACGCCGACCCGTGGGCGGCCATCCGCGATAAGTGGGGCGACCCGCGGCCGGGCAAGGGCGTGGCGTGAACCCCCGCGACGCCCTCGTCATCGGCGGGGCCTCCGGGATCGGTCGGGCGGTGGCGGAGGCGCTGACCGCCGACGGCTGCCGGGTGCGGGTCGCCGACCGCAATACCGCGGGCGCGCAGGCCGTCGCCGCCGCCCTCGGTGACCCGCACACCGCGGCGACCGTCGAGGTCACCGACGAAGAGTCGGTGGCTGCGCTGTTTGAGCAGGCCGGGCCGCTAGACGTCGTGGTCAACACGGCGGGGTTCAGCAACGTCGGCCTGATCGTGGACATGCCGGTGGACCAGTTCCGGGAGGTCATCGACGTCTGCCTGACCGGCGCGTTCATCGTCACCAAGTACGCGGGTCGGCAGCTGCGCAGCGGCGGTGCGCTGGTGTCGATCTCGTCACTGAACGGTCGGCAGCCCGCGGCGGCGATGAGCGCCTACTGCGCGGCCAAGGCCGGGCTGTCGATGCTGACCCAGGTGGCCGCACTGGAGCTGGCGCCGCGCGGGATCCGGGTCAACGCGGTGGCCCCAGGCTTTGTGCACACCCCGCTGACCGAACCCGCCGCGGCCATCCCCGGCGTCGTCGAGGAGTACCTGGAGAACACCCCGTTGGGTCGGGCCGGCGCCCCGCAGGATGTCGCCGACGCGGTGGTGTTCCTGTGTTCGCCCCAGGCGTCCTGGCTGACCGGCGAGGTGCTGGACCTCAACGGCGGCGCGCACCTGCGCCGCTACCCGGATGTGTTGAGCCACGTGATGAAGCTGGCTGAACAACAATGAGTTTCACGCACTCCGACCGTTAGCCAACCGCCAACTTCAGGACACGGTGATCGCCAATATCGGTGATGTAGACATTGCCCGCCGAATCGACCGCCACCCCGCATGGGTCGCGTAGACCCTTGAAGGGCAGCGTCCGCGGCGTGTCAGACCCCACCGGCAATTTCACCACCCGCCTGGTGCCCTCGTCGGTGACGTAGACGTTGTCAGCGGAATCCACTGCGACCCAGAACGGGCTCGCAAGTTCGGTGAACGGCAGTACCTGTTGGGTGTCTGAACCGGCAGCCAACTTCACCACGCGCTTGTTGCGGACGTCGGCGACGTAGAGGTTGTCGGCTGAGTCCACCGCCATTCCGAGTGGTCCATTCAGTCCACTGAACGGCAAGACCTCTTGAGCATGTGAATCCGCAGCCAACTTCACCACGCGGTTGCCGCCGTCGGTGATGTAGACGTTGCCAGTCGAATCCACCGTAATCCCACTCGGCCCCGCAATTCCGGTGAACAGCAACACCTGTTGGGTGTTCGAACCCGCCGGCAGTTTCAAGACGCGGTTGTTGCGGGTGTCGGCGACGTAGACATTCCCGGCGCCATCAACCGCGACCGATAAGGTGTCCTCGAGCTGGGCGAACGGCAAGACCTCCGGGGCACTGGACCCCGGCGCCAACTTCAGCACCCGCTTGTTGCCGCTATCGGCGACGTAGACGTTGCCCATGCGATCGACCGCCATCGTGTATGGCCTATTGAGCCCGGAAAAGGGCAATGCCTCTTGGGTGATCGGCCTGGCGGGCAATTTCACCACGTGGTTGCTCTTGACGTCTGCGACGTAGACATTGCCAGCAGAATCGACCGCCAGCCCGATCGGCTGCACAAGACCGGTGAACGGTAACGCCTGCGGGCTGGCCGAACCGGTCGCCAGCTTCATCACGTGATGTATGGCGCCGTCGCTGGCATAGACATTTCCGGCGTCATCAACGGCCACCCCGGACGGTATGGTGAGCCCCCCGAAGGGCAACACCTGCTGGGTGGTGGACCCCGCCGTCAACCGCACCACACGGTTGTTCTTGAAATCTGCCACGTAGACACTCCCGGCAGAATCCACCGCGACACCAATCGGTTCAGCAAGTCCGGTGAACGGTAGGTCCTGTTGGGTGTGCGACTCCGCCACTAGCTTCACGACACGGTTGTTACCTTTGTCCGCGGCGTAGACGTTGCCCGCGCCGTCAACCGCCACTGCGAACGGATTATTGAGTCCCGCCAACGGCAATTCCTGTTGGGCATCGGAGCCCGCCACCAACTTCACCACCCGGTTGTTGAGGGTGTCAGCCACGTAGATGTTCCCAGCACCGTCAACGGCCACCCCGTTCGGCCCGCGCAAGCCGGTGAACGGCAAGACCTGTTGGGTGGTGGACCCCGCCGCCAACTTCACCACCCGGGCGTTGTTGAAGTCGGCGACGTAAACACTCCCAGCGGAATCCACCGCCACGCCGAAGGGCTCATTGAGCCCGGTGAAGGGCAGGACGGTTTGACCCGGCTGCTGGGTCTGGGATGTGGGCGCGGCCTGACTTGTTTGAGTGGGAGTCGGTGTCGAACGTTTCCGCGTGACAACGCCAACGGTAATCCCGCCCGCAACGACTAGCAGGATGACGGCCATGAGGATCAGCGACCGCGTGCGTTTCCGTGGCCGCGGAGCACGACCTGGCGGGCCCAGATACATCGGCGGCGGGGGCAAATACGGTGGAACTTGGGCCCCCTGGGCGGGCGCATATCTCTGCGAGGTGACCGTGGGCTGGGTCATCACGGGCGATGCGGCGGCGTTCGGCCGCGATCCCATCGTCGGGAGCGCCGGGGCCGTCTGTGCGCTCGGTGCACGTAAGGCCTCCACGAACTCGGCGCAGGTCTGATACCGCGCTTCGGGTTCTTTGGCCAGCGCTCGGGCCAGCACCCTGTCCAGGTAGGCCGGCAGGGCGGGGTTGCGTTCGGTGACCGGCGGGACGGGCCGGCTGAGATGTGCGGCCATCAGCGCGGTGATCGAGTTCGCCCTGAACGGCAGCGACCCGGCCAACATCTCGAAGGCGGCGCAGCCCAAGGAGTAGATATCGGCCCGGTTGTCGAGCACACCGCCCTCAATCGCTTCGGGCGAGATGTAACTCATGGTGCCGACGGTCGCCCCCGTAGAGGTCAGCGAGGTGGCCTCCCCAGCGGCCTTGGCGATCCCGAAGTCGGCCAGCTTCACGGTCCGCAGCCGGTGGTCGTGACCGAACTCGACGAGGATGTTCGCCGGCTTCACGTCACGGTGGGTGATGCGGTGTTCGGCGTAGGCGTAGTCGAGTGCCGCCCCCGCGCCAGCGATGACCTGGATCGCCACATCCAATGCGAGGGGCCCGGACTTGAGTAGTTTCGCCACGTCGGTTCCGGCGACGTACTCCATCGTCAGCCACAGTCGGCCGTCATGCTCGCCCCGGTCATACAGGGTGATGATGTTGGGGTGTCGTAGCGGAGCCAGCAGATCGGCCTCGCGCGTGAAGCGCTGGCAGAACTCGTCATTGCGGCTCACACCGCCGTCAAGGAGCTTCAGCGCATCGAGGCGCGGCAAGCGGGGATGCGCCACCAGGAACACCTCACCCATGCCGCCAGCGCCGAGCCGTTCCACGACCCGATACCCGGCGATGAAGGTCTCACCCCCTGCCACGATCCGAGTTTGTCACATCCGGTCCGCCGCATGCTGTGGAGCGCGAGGACAGCAACACGGGCAGTGACTTTCGCCCTGGCGAAGGATCCTGCTGGCTATCGGCCGGGTTGAACCTCGACGAATCCCGCCGCCGCGAAATCTTGGTCGAAGGCGAGCGCTTCCCGCACCCGCCGATCACGCATGACGCGAAAACTCGTCGCATCCACGTAGGAGTACACCCGTTCGTCATGCTTGCGCAGCCAGTCCCACGCCGCCGCTTCTTGGTCCTCGGTGACTCGGTGCACAACGAGGCGATCAGCCTTATTGAGCACGTCGAGCCGATCCAGGAAGGCTAGCGCGGTCCGATGGCTGTCCTTGCGACGCAAGAAGGTCCACGTCTCGCCCGCAACGAGGTTGGTGGTGAGGACCTGCTCGGACTGCCCGAGAGCAGCCAGCATCCCCAGCGCGTCGGTGTGGCGAGCGTCCCCCGGCAGCGCCCACGCCACCCACCAACCCGTGTCGGCGAACTTCATGTGCCGTACACGACGTCGTCGATCTCGCCGGGCCGTACTGACACATGGCTCGACCCGAACCCGGCCAGTGAACTCCACGGGTCATCACCGTCATGTCCGAGTGGCGACGAGATGACGGCGCCGAGCCCCAGACGGATCAACTCAGATTTGGAAATACCACGACGGCGAGCCTCCGCGGCAGCCAGCGCGTCGAGTTCCTCCGGGATCGTGATGGTGATTGACTTCACCACACCACTATACATAGCTGCCGTAACGGCAACTACATACGATAGGGCCTCCCGCACCCGCGAAACGGCGTCGCCTCCCGTCGAGCCCGATTAAGGTTCACGACGGGACGAAGAGGAAAGGGCGGCGATGGAAAGCGAATTCACCACCACCCAAAAGCGCGCTTTGGCCGTCGCCACCATCGTCGCGCTGCTGTTCGGCGCGTACTTTCTGCGCGGGTTCTTCATCCTCATCGTGGTGGCCGCGGTGGGCGCATATCTGTTCACCCCGCTGTTTCAGCGGTTGCGCCGGCGGTTTTCCACCGGCCTGTCGGCGACGCTGACCCTGGTCGCCGCGGTGGCAACGGTGATCGTGCCGGCGGCCGCGGTGGTGTTGCTGGCGATCATGCAGATCACCCGGATGGTCGGCAGGGTCAGCGAGTGGGTCGCCGCCACCGATATGAGCACCCTGGGGGACAAAACGCTGCGGGTGGTCAACGACGTGTTGGCGCGGGTGCCGTTCGTGCACGTCACGGTGACCGCCGAATCGCTGCGGCACGCGATCGTCACCGTCGCCCAACGCGGCGGCGAGTGGCTGCTGCACGGGCTACAGGGGGCGGTGGGCAGCGTCGTCGCCGCCATCGCGGCCTCGATCATTTTCTTGTACGTGTTCATCTCGCTGCTGGTGAACCGGGACCAGATCCACGCGCTGATCCGTCGACTCAACCCGCTCGGCGAAGAGATCACCGACCTGTATCTGGCCAAGACCGGCGCCATGGTGCGTGGGACGGTGATGGGCCAGTTCGTCATCGCGCTGTGCCAAGGTGTTGCGGGGGCGGCGTCGATCTATATCGGCGGGTTCCACCAGGGCTTGTTCATCTTCGCGATCCTGTTGACCGCGCTGTCGATCATTCCGCTCGGCGGTGGCATCGTGACGATGCCGTTCGGTATCGGCATGATGTTCTTCGGCCACGTCGTCGGGGGTGCGTTCGTGGTGCTGTTTCACCTTCTGGTGGTCACCAACATCGACAACGTGCTGCGTCCGGTGCTGGTGCCGCGGCAGGCACGGCTGGATTCGGCGCTGATGCTGCTGGCGGTGTTCTCCGGGATCGCGATGTTCGGTTTCTGGGGCATCGTGATCGGGCCGGTGCTGATGATCCTGATCGTCACCACCGTCGAGGTCTATCTGGCGGTGTACAAGGGCGTCGAACTCGAGCAGCCCGAGGACGAGGAGGAGCCGACGCCGAAGCGAAAGTGGTTTCCCCGCAGGCGGCGCGTCAACCCGTCAATCGCTCGTTGAGGAACTCCACCACCCGCTTGCGCGCCTCGTAGGCGGGATGCCCGTCGACCTCGCGGACCTCGTCGGTGAGCACCGAGTGCGCCATCCGGGTAAAGCCATGCGCATTGCCCGGCGATGAGTCGATCTCGATCACCTCGAACGCGTCGCCGAGCCGCTCCTTCAGCGTGACGAACCGGTCGCCGGGGGCCATCTTGTCCTCGCTGAACCGCAGCCCCAGCGCGCACAGCCCGTCGCTGGCGGCGCGGTCGGCGATCACCCCCAACTCGACATCGGATAACCCGGCGTCGCGGCGCTGCTTGGGTGTCAGCGGGACCGGCAGGGACGGCTGGCTGAGCACCGGGGCCAGCACCGCATCGTCGACGGCGGCGGCCAGCGCAAAACCGCCGGTGAAGCACTGCCCGATCACCCCCACGCCCTTGCCCGGCGTGGAGGCATTGAGGTCACGGGCCAGCGCCCGCAGGAACTGGGTGACCGGCCGCTGCCGGTTGGTGGCAAACGCGGCGAATTCCCTTGTCACGCAGGCCCGTGCCATCGTCGTCAGCGCGTCCACACTCATCCGCGGTGCGCCCGGCGTGCCGAACAGCGACGGCATCGCCACGGTAAACCCGTTGTCCACCAGGTGATTACCCAACCCCAGCACGCCCGGGTGGATACCCGGAATCTCGGGAATCAGCACCACACCGGGGCCCTGACCCTTGCGATACACGTCGTGAGTGAAGCCGCCACCGGTAAACGGCGCCGCGGTCCATCCGGTCAGGTCGGCCTCGGGTGCGCTCACCTGCTGTCCTATCGCTTGCTCGGCAGCGGCGGCTGGGATTGGGTGGCCACCGCCAGGGTGCGGAACTCCTCGGCGCTGCCCGCGCCGGTGATCGCCAGCTGCGCCGGGCCGCCCGGACCGGTCAGCCGGGTGGTCCACACCGGCTCGGCGTCACCCTGATAGACGATCCAGCTGGTGCCGTCCACGTCGACGGTCCCGGTCGGATGCATCGACGCGTGAATCGAGCCGACCAACTTGTCCTCGTCGGCGTTGCTCTGGGTCAAGCTGACATACATCCCGGTCGGGCTGAGGTAGCCGACGGTCGAGGTGACCGCACGCAGCCGCTGTCGCGTCGCCGGGTCGGTGCGCCCGTCGTCGATGCTGCCGCGGCCACCGGAGTTGGGTTGCCAGCCCTCCGGCAGCCTGGGCAGCCGAATGGGGAACCCGAACGTCTGCGCATCGGCGCGCAGCGCAGCGCCCGCATCGTAGGACGGCGCCGTTCCGGGCTCGCTTCCGCCGGGCCGGAACGAACACATTCCGGCCAAGCCCGCCAGCACGATGCAGGCCACCACCAGCGGCGCCAGCGACCAAAACATGTCGCGGCCGTCTTGCAACAGCCGCGGCTTGGCTGGCCGCGGCGACGGCTGTGGCTGCGTGGTCACCGTGCCAGTATCCCAGCTGCCATTTCTGCGGTGCGGCGGCCGCTGTCCAACCCAGATCACGAGCACCCGGCAATACCAGTTCTTGCTGATATTCTGCCATTGACAACTGGCACACTACTGACTGAAACTGAAGACGCGCGGCGAACCGGCGCGCGCCCTGCCGGCGAGAAGTAGGAGTGGACGAAGGTGACGACGCTGGACTTGCAGCAGACGCTGCAAACCATCAAGGACCGCCAGTGGATGCTCAAGGACATCGACTGGGACGCGCCGGGTGCCGAACTGGTCACCGAGGAGCAAAAACCCAAGCTGAAAGCGTTCATGGCCGACCTGATGTGGGTGGAACACATCGGCGCCCGGGCGTTCGCCGGTATGGCGATCAACGCACCCGATCCGACACTGCGCGAGGTCTACCGCTACTTCCACGCCGAGGAGCAAAAGCACGCCAACGCCGAGTTGGCGCTAATGAAGCGGTGGGGGCTGCTGGACGACGCCGAGGTTCCGTTGCCGACACTGCAAATCGCCTACGCGCTGGACATGATGGACAAATCCGCCGACCGGGTCCCATTTGAGACGATGGCCACCTCGATCCCGATGCTGGAATGCGCACTGGACGGGGCGCTGCTGAAGTTCCTCACCGACGAGGTCAAAGATCCACTGCTAAGTGTCGTCCTCAACAAAGTCAACGCCGACGAGTCACGGCACTTAGCAGTGGGTTTCCACGTGATGGGAATGCTCTCCGGGGCCCCGCTGAGAAGGCTGCTGGTCATCGGCTTCAAGATGGCCAACGGTTGGGGCGTCATCGGGCTGAAGCACCTGGTCGCGATATTGCCGCTCTACGGCGCGATGCGCGAGGAGCTCTACGACATGGGGATGGACGGCTCACGCTTACACAAGGCGATGGAGCGCTACCGCAAGGCACGCGAACGCGATCCCCGGCTCAACAACAACCCGCTGTACAAAATGACCAGCGCCTACTCGTATCTGACCATGCAACGCCACCCGGTGTGGTCCCGAGTGGAAAACGCCATGCTCAGCCTTTCGCGGCGGATTCCGCAAGAAGAGTGGCCGGCGCCGCCGAGCTGGTCGGCCGAGCTGACCCACCGGGCGGCGGTGTGAGCATCACACACACCAGCCCTACAGACCAAACAGTGACGACCGCAATTATCGGCGCCGGTTTTTCCGGCCTGGGGGCCGCGATCAAGCTCGTCGAGGCCGGCATCGAGGACATCGTGGTGCTCGAGCGTGCCGGTGAGATCGGCGGAACGTGGCGGGACAACACCTACCCGGGCGTGGCCTGCGACGTCCCATCCCTGTTGTACTCCTACTCCTTCGAACAGAATCCGCTGTGGAGCCAGACCTTCGCCAGCGGGGCAGAGATTCAGCAATACCTCATCGACGTCGTCGCCAAGCACGACGTGCGCAAGTACATCAGGTTCAACGAAACCGTCCGCGGGATACGGTGGGAAGGCGATGAGAGCGGATGGATAATCCGGACGGACCACGCCACGTACCGCGCTCGCACGGTGATTGCCTCCTACGGGCCACTGGCGAATGCGTCGCTGCCCCGAATCGAGGGGATCGACACGTTTTCCGGCAAAATCCTGCATACCGCGCGATGGGACCACACCTATGATTTCAAGGGCAAAACGGTCGCTGTCATCGGGACCGGAGCCACGGCGGTACAAGTAATCCCGGAACTGGTTCAGCGAGCGAAACAGGTCCGTGTTTTTCAACGCACCGCCGGCTGGGTGTTCCCACGCGCCAATACCGAAACATCGCAACAGATGCAGTGGATGTTCACCCGCATGCCCGCGGTACAACGACTCCTCCGCTCGGCGATCCTGGGTGCCTCCGACGCTGCGGCCCTGGCGCTGGTCTGGAACACCGTACTCACGTCGCTGATGCAAGTGGCCGCAAAGCGGTATCTGGCCAAGGAAGTCAAAGATCCGTGGTTGCGGCGCCGGCTGACTCCGAACTTCCGGCCGGGCTGTAAACGCATGCTGGTCTCCAGCGACTACTACCCCGCCCTGCAGGCCGACAACTGTGAACTCGTCACCTGGCCCATCGCCCGAATCAACGAAACCGGGGTGATGACCTGCGAGGGTGTCGAACGCACCGCCGACGTTATCGTCTGCGCTACCGGGTATGAGGTCACCAAGGCCGGCCCGCCGATCGAGATTGTCGGTCGCGACGGCAGATCCCTGAACGACGAATGGCGGAAAGGCGCTTTCGCCTATAAGAGCGTCAATGTGGCGGGCTACCCGAATCTGTTCTTCACGTTTGGGCCTAATGCGGGGCCCGGGCACATCTCCGCGCTGGTGTACATGGAGGCCGAAATCGACTATGCCGTCCGGACGATCCAGCTCATGCGAACGCGCCACCTCACCTCGATCGAGGTGCGCGCTGATGCCCAACGCGACTACAACCGGTGGGTCCAACGTCGCCTCGCCAAAACGACGTGGAATTCCGGAGGATGCAGCAGTTGGTACCTGACTGAAGACGGGTTCAACGCGACCATGTTCCCGGGTTTCGCCTCGACCTTCCGCAAGATGCTCAAAGACATTGAGCTGCATGACTACACCGCGACCGGCGATGTGGCCGCGGCGCTGGCGTCGGTGGAACCGTGACGGGTTCCGAACCCGCTCTGGGCGACCATACCGCGGTTCCACCGATCCTCGACGACGGCGCGCTGCCGCCGGCATCGGATGCCGCCCTGCGCGGTCAGGCCATGTCACGCGCGCTGATGCGACCGTTCGTGCGCAGGCTGCGTCTCACGCCCTCCGGGTTGCGGCTGCTTCGGGTGCTGACCGGCGCGCCCAATCGGCTGATCCGGCCGGTTCGTGGCACGACGATAAGGCAGGTGCGAAGTGAGCGGGTGCGCGGCGAATGGGTGACGGCGCCCGGCGTTCATGGCACCGGCCGCGCGCTGCTCTACCTGCACGGGAGCGCATTCACCCTGCTGTCCGCCAGCAGTCATCGCGGGCTGGTATCACGGCTGTCGGATCGAACGGGATTGCCGGCCTTCAGCGTTGACTACCGGCTCGCACCCGAGCATCCCTTTCCCGCCGCCTCCGACGATGTGATGGCCGCGTACCGCTACCTGCTCGACAACGGGATCGATGCCAGCGACGTCGCGGTGGCCGGCGACTCGGCGGGTGCTTTTCTGGCCGTCGACCTGACGTTGCAACTGGCACGCCGGCGGGCGCCGCTGCCGGCGGCCGTGGTGCTGTTTTCTCCGCTGGTCGACCTGACGTTGCAACTGGCCGCCGCCCAAGAACAGCTGTCCCCGGATCCGTTAGTCAGTGCGCGGGACTGCCGGCGGCTGGTCGACCTGTATGTCGGTGGCGCCGACCGGACCGATCCGCGCCTCACGGTGACCTTCGACGGTATCGACCAGTTCCCGCCCACCCTGATCCAGACGGGCGGCCACGAGATGTTGCAGGCCGATGCGCGTCATCTGCACGCGCTCATTCGGGCGTCCGGGAGCCGCAGTTACCTGCAGGTGTGGCCGGGCCAAGGCCATGTGTTCCAGGCCATGACAAGCCTGCCAGAAGCTTCCGCGGCGCTGCGCGAGGCGGCGTTGTTCCTGGCGTGGACACTGCGGCGAACCACCGGCGCGGGGAAAGGACAACTGTGACACCACATCGCGGCACGACACCAATCTCGCGGTCCGCGCGGGCTATCGTCACCGGGGCTGGCAGCGGCATCGGCCGCGCCTTCGCCCTCGAGTTGGCCCGACGCGAGGCCACCGTGGTGTGCTCCGACATCTGCGGTGACCGGGCCGAAGAGACCGCTGCACTGGTCCGCAAGGCTGGGGGTACCGCGCATCCGCAGGCCTGCGACGTCTCCCAGTACGAAGACGTCGAACGGCTCGCCGTGGTCGCCGAACAGTTCTTCGAGGCACCGCCCACCCTCGTGGTCAATAACGCCGGTGTCGGCGCCGGCGGGCATGTCATCGGCGAGATCGGAATCGGCGAATGGTATTGGGTGCTCGGCGTCAACCTGCTCGGGGTCGTGCATGGGTGCGAAGTCTTCGCGCCCATCCTGCGCGGACAGCCACGGGCCGGCATCATCAACGTCGCGTCCGCGGCGGCCTACGCGGCCGCGCCGCTGATGGCGGCGTACAGCGCCAGCAAGGCCGCCGTCTTGTCGGTATCGGAAACGCTCGCCGCCGAAATGGGCGGCACCGGCGTGCACGTCACCGTGGTGTGCCCCACCTTCGTCAAGACCAATGTCGCCCGTGACGGCCGCATTGCCGGGGCGTCCGCGGAGTTTGCCGCCAAGATGATCGAACAACGCGGAACGCCCCCCGACGACATCGCGCGCAAATCACTCGACGCCAACGATAAGGCCCGGTTGTATGTGGTGCCCCAACTCGACGCCAAATTGGCCTGGCAGCTGAAGCGTCTTGCGCCGGGGCTGACCACCCGCGCGATGTCACTGGCTGCGCGCAGAATGGAGCCCGCCGCGACGTAGCCGTGGCGGGGATTGCAGTACAACAGCGTCCAAGTAGGGGGTCGCCACAACACCGCGTGAATCCGTGCAGGACCAGCCGGTATTCTGGAATGCCAGCACGCGGCGCAGGCTTGGCATGCGGGACCGTTCACTAGGGCAGAAAGTGCAGGGGTTGGCTGAATATCGACTCGATGAGTTGGCGCGGCGATCCGGTGTGTCGTCGCGCAATATCCGCGCATACCAGGAGCGCGGGTTATTAGTTCCGCCCAAGCGCGATGGCCGGATCGCAATTTATGACGAGAACCATCTGTGGCAATTACAGATCATTACGCAGTTGCTGCAGAAAGGATACACGGTCGCGCATATCCAGGACTTCTTCAAAGGATTCGCAAAGAACCTGGACCTGGCCGACACATTAGGCGTCCAGGAATTGGCCAAAAAGACCGGAATGCAGCAAGCATTCACGGCGCCCTGGAAGAAGAACACCGAGCCGCGCAAGATGGCGGCACTCGCGCCGGCGCAACCGCTGCCGCTGGACCCCTCCAGCGAACTCGCCCGCAACCTGGTCCGCCACGGGCTTGCCCGCCGCAAAAACAACGACCTGGTCATCGTGGATCCGCACATCAACGCGGTGGTGACCGGCGCCAAAGACCAAACGTTCTACCTGCGGGTGCTGCTCGGGGTGTGCGAAGCCACCACCAGCGCCGTGCAGCAACTCGCCGAGACCACCGTCAACGAGCTGCGCAACAAGCTCGTCGAGCACTATGGCGAGGGCTGGATCCCACCAGCCGAGCAGCAACAAGACCTCGCCGCCGTGATCACCGATGTGCGTGAGCTGGCCAGCCTCCTCGTCAACAACGCATTGAGCGACGCGCTGGAAGACAACGCGGTCCGCGCAGTCCGTGAGTACTTGGAGGGCATGATGCCCCCTCACGACGGCGGCGCCGACTAGCCGTGAAGTCGGCTAGCCCTTAAGGATTTTTCTTCACCCCGTCGGCGAACCAGCGCCAGCCGGGCCGCGCCGTGATGGGCAGCCGGACCCGATAGCCCCGCAGGTGGAACCCGGCAACGCAACCGCCGTCGTCGACCGGAAACCGTACCGTTGTCCACTGGCATATACCCATTGACAACTGGCACTGTGATGAGTGATGATGGCGCGGTCTGGGGCGGTGGGCGACAGGGAGACACATGACCACTCTCGATCTGGCCGACACACTGCAAACGATTACCGACACCACCATCCGGCCGGAAAAGTGGCCGCCACGCCCGACGTGGTCCAACGAATTGACGTACCCCACCGCGGTGTGACGCCGTCCATGCTTGCGAACTGCTCACAGCGCCGCGAGAAGACGCTTGGGCCGCGCAACGACCCCGAGGGCGAATGGACTGGGTGGGATCGGTCTGTGACACCCGATTTCAGCCTGGGGGGAAGGCAGCCATGACATCAGCTCGATCTGCCGCGTCAGTCGACCTGGCGGAGCGCAAAAACGCCGCCGCGGTGGCGGTCGTCCCGCAGCCACCGCCCACCAAACGCTCGGCCCTCGGCGAGATCCGTGATTGGGTTCGCCACTACCTGCTGAACCACCCGTTGATGTCGCTGAGCACCGTTGGCGGGCAAGTGATGCTCGGCCTGCGGGCCGTCCAGTACCTGATCGTCGACCTCCTCACCGGCCGCTTCCTGGTCGGCGAGTTCATCGAACAGGCCGCGTTTATGGCGGGAACGGCGTTCGTCCCGACGGTTTTGGTCACAATTCCGATCGGGGTCACCCTGTCCATCCAATTCAGCTTGCTAGCCGGACAAGTCGGCGCCACCTCGCTGTCCGGCGCGGCGACCGGGATGGTGGTGATCCGCCAGGGGGCTCCGCTCGTGGCGTCGATGTTGCTCGCATTGGCGGTCGGCTCGGCGGTGTGCGCAGACCTGGGTTCACGAACGATGCGAGAAGAAATCCAGGCGATGGAGGTGATGGGGGTGATGCCGGTCCGACGCCTGGTGGTTCCGCGGCTTGCCGCGCTGATCCTCATCGGCGTGTTGCTGACCGGGGTCACCAGCTTCGTCGGATACATCGCGGGCTACCTGTTCAACGTCTACTTTCAGAACGGCACACCCGGCTCGTTCATCGCGACATTCGCCTCCTTTGCCACCGTGGGCGATCTCGCGCTCGCCCTGGTCAAAGCCATCGTGTTCGCGACAATCGTCGCAACCATCAGCTGTCACAAAGGCTTAGACACCCGGGGCGGTCCGGCCGGGGTAGCGAACTCGGTGAATGCGGCGGTCGTCGAGTCCATGCTGCTGCTGATGATCGTCAACGTGGTGATGAGCCAGCTCTACGTCATCATCTTCCCGCGGCAGACCCTGTAAGCCATGGCCGCGCCCACCACATTTCACGTTCCGGGCACCCACTCGGTCATCCAAGCCGCGGGCGCGACCAGCCAGACGGTGGCGAAAGCCGGCCACGTCACACACTTCTTCGGCCGGGTCGTGGTGTCGGTACCCACCATGCTGCGGCACTACCGCCGAGAAATGCTGCGGCTGTTGGCCGACATCTCCTGGGGTAACGGGTCCATCGTGGTCGGCGGCGGCACCGTCAACGTCGCAGTGGTGCTGGGAATCACCGCTGGCGCCTTGGTTGCCGTCGAAGGCTATAGCGCGTTGAAGCTCCTGGGTATGGGCCCGGCAACCGGGCTGATCTCCTCATTCGCCACCACCCGCGAACTCGCACCGATCATGATCGCGATGGCGTTCATCGCGCAGGCGGGATGCCGGTTTACCGCCCAATTGGGCGCCATGCGGATCAACGAGGAAATCGACGCCATGGACGCCTTGGCCATCAACCCCATCCCCTATCTGGTGACCACCCGGGTGATGGCCTCACTGATCGCCGTCATCCCGTTGTTCCTCACCGCCCTGGCAACGTCGTATCTGTCCTGCCAGCTGGTCAGCGTGTTCGCCGGCCAGTCCACCGGGTCATACCTGCACTATTTTTCCTTGTTCATCAACGGCCGAGACGTTGTCTTCGCGACGATCAAGGCCACCGCCTTCGTCTTCATCTCCTCGACGATCCAGTGCTATTACGGTTTCTTCGCCCACGGCGGGCCGGCGGGGGTCGGTGTGGCGGCCGGACGGGCGATGCGGGCCAGCCTGACGGTCGTGATCATCGTGAACATGCTGTTGACCATGGCGCTGTGGGGCGTCGAATCCGGCGCCAGGTTCGGTGGTTAGCCATGCCGAACTCCTTCGACGTCGATCCCCGCGGTCCCTCCCACCGCCTTCTACTCGTCGAGGGTGTGTGCTTCATCGCGATCGCGGCCATCATCGCCGGACTGATGGGCGCCAAATCGAAAGGCGCGCTGGACCAGCTGGTGCGCGTCGATGTCGAGCTGGTCGATATCGGCGATGGGCTGCCGCAGCGCTCGGACGTGAAGTTCCGCGGCGTCCTGGTGGGTGCGGTCTCCGAGATCATCCCCTCCCAGTTCGGCGGCCCCAATCACGTCCACGTCGCCCTCAAACCCGGGTATGCCTCCGGTATCCCCAACACGGTTACCGCACGCGTGGTTCCGTCCAATATCTTCGCGGTGTCGTCGGTGCAGTTCGTCGACAACGGGAAGGGTTCGGGACCACTGCGGTCCGGGTCGGTCGTGCGGGAGGACAAGTCGCTGCCGACCGTGTTATTTCAAAACGTTCTCGCCCGCCTCCGCCAGCTGCTTGCCGCCGTGGCACGCAAACCCGACGAGAACAGCATCGGCCTGATGGCGACCTTGGGCGAGGCGACCCATGGTCGCGGCCAGCAGCTGACCGACACCGGTCATGACCTGAACGATATTCTGACGCAGCTGAATACGGTTGTCGGCGTCGACGACACCGGACCATCCACCCTCTCGGCGCTGACCGCGGCTGCCGACGGACTGCGCAGCGCCTCCCCCGAACTGTTCGACGCGCTCGACAGCTCGATCGCACCCATGCAGACCTTCGCCGAGAAGCGCGTGCAGTTGGACGATTTTCTCTCCGGCGGACTTGGTACGTCCGGCATGCTCGGCGACGCCTTTGACCATCAGACCGACCGGTTGATCACCATCAGCACCGAACTGACACCGGCACTCGGCGTCATCGCCGACCACGCCAATGAGTTCCACGACGTATCGACTCGCCTGCAGCGCCTCGCCGACAAGGCCTACGAGGAGGCCTGGGATCCCGACACCAACCTTCCCCGCGTCAAGGCGGCGGTCGCGTTTACCCCGACGCGCACCTACGTTCGCGCCGACTGCCCGCGCTACGGCGACCTCGCTGGCCCGAGTTGCCTGACGGCGCCGGAAGTTCCGACCGCGCCGGATCTGCTGCCCTCCTTGGGGTCAATGGGGTTTCCCCCCACACCGGGAGTAGCGGAAAACCGCCCCAACGTGACCCCGCCGCGGCACTCGATGCCCGACGATCCGCAGGGCCCGCCGGGGCCGCCACCCGGCGGCCCGCAGCTGCCCGATGAATCCCCGGCCCCGGAGGATCCGGCGCCGGCCGGGATCCAGCCGCAATCCAATATCCGCGGCAACGTAGGGCCGGTCGGCAGTCGCCAGGAAATGGACCAGCTCGGCCGCATCGTGGGCGGGCGGCCCTCGGTTGCCCTGGACTTGCTGTTGGGGCCGCTGTCCCGCGGTACGACCGTGCACATCACACCCGACCCCGGAGGCGACCGGTGAGCAAGTACCGCAAACCGTTGATCGGCCTGGCCATCTTCACCGTCTTTTCGGTGGCCGTGACCGTGATGGTCTTCGCCACCTTGCAGCGCGGAGTCGAGGGGCCGACCAATACCTATTCGGCGATTTTCACCGATGTTTCCGGGCTCACCCCGGGCAATGACGTGCGGGTGGCCGGCGTCCGGGTCGGCCGGGTGGACAAGGTTGAGCTCGCGGGATCGTTGGCGCGGGTTAGTTTCCGGGTGCAACGCGGCCAGGTGCTCTACCGCGACACCCTCGCGTCGGTGACCTACCAGAACGTCATGGGACAGCGATACCTGGGGTTATCGCAAGGGCCGGACGGCGATCACACTCCCTTGACGAATCACGGTCAGATACCCGTGGAGCGCACCAACCCGTCGTTCGACATCTCCTACATGCTCAACGGGTTCGAGCCACTATTTACCCAGCTGGATCCACAGCAGGTCGACAATCTGACCAACGCCCTCATCCTGGCCTTCCAAGGTGATTCCGATTCGATCCTCGCGTTGACCACCCAGGCCTCGGCTTTAACGGAAATGCTGGCCGGACCCGACCAGGTTCTGGGCGACCTCATCGGCAACCTGGACCAGCTGATGGCCAGCCTGGCATCACAAAACAGCAATCTGCAGACGATGATTCGCCAAACCCGCGGCATCATGGCGGAACTGGCCGACCGTCGAGGGGAACTGGTCGCCTCGGTGGGGTCGATCAACTCGACGGTCGGCCGGCTGGCGACGATCGTCGACACCATCACGCCCCAGTTGCAAGAGTTCATCGGCCGGCAACCCGGTTTCCTCGACTACGGCCTGCACGACGGGCGAGCGCGGTTTAGCTATCTGGCCGCCAACCTGCCGTTGCTGGCCAAAGGCGTTGCGCGCATCTCGCAGGAGGGAACCTATGCCAACGCCTACGTCTGTGATCTAGACATCGGACTGTGGCGCGGTCTGTTCCACTGGACCCGAGCCTTCATCATGGCGGCGACCCCGGGCAACGGTCACGAGGTCTGGCACTCACCGATATGCAGGTAGCCGCGGTGTTCGAGCGCCTCAAACGCCCCGTCGAGTCATACAACAAGACATGGCTCGGGTTGATCGCGCTGGTCGTGATCGGCGTCGTGCTGGCCGGCCTGGTGTTGTTCGGCACCCTCAACGCCGGCAAGACCCGCTACCGAGCCGAATTCGCTCAGGCCGCCCAGATCGGTAACGGCAACCAGGTCACGGTCGCGGGCATCGAAGTGGGCACCGTCGACAGCGCGAAACTCGCCGGCGATCACGTCATCGTCACCTTCACGGTCCGCAATGACGTGCACCTGGGCAGCGCCACCCAGGCGGCCATCAAGGTGACCACGATCCTGGGATCCCGCTACCTCGAGTTGTCACCGGCCGGCGCCGGCGATCTCGACCATCACACGATTACGTTGGCCAACACCCAAGTCCCCTACGATCTGCAGAAGACCATCGCGGGTGCGACGAGCACCTTCGAATCGGTCGATGCCGAGCACGTCGTCGACTCGGTGGAAATGCTGAACCAAAACCTGGCCGGTTTGCCCGACGCCCTGCCGCAGGCGCTGGACAACCTGCAATCGCTGGCCACCATCATGTCGGATCGGCGCGGGCAACTCGGCAGCCTGCTGGCCAACGCCGACGCGCTGACCACGATGCTGCGCGACCAGAAGGCCGATCTGGGGTCACTGGTGCTGCAGGGCCGCGACCTGCTGAGCGAGATCGCAACCCGGCGCGCGGCGGTGCAGCACCTCTTCGCCAACGCCGCCACGCTGGTCGACCGCGCCAAGACAATCCTCGGCGACGAGCCGGCGATCGACCAGTTGCTGGCCAACGCTCAAGAATTCACCCAGCTGATGGCCGACCACGACGCGTTGATACGCAACATCTTGCAGACGCTGCCCATCACCGTGCGCAACCTCGCCAACGCCACCGGCAGCGGCAACGCCGTGGACGGCAACCTTCCCGCCGGGGTTTTCATCGACTCGTGGATGTGCGCCCTCAGCGGGCGGGCCAAGCAGTTCAACCTCGTCGAATACTTCAAGGACTGCGAATGAGCCGACAGATCAAGGTGATCGTCATAGCGCTGGCCGCAACCATGGTCCTGCTCGCGGTCGGGGCGGCCGCGGTGATCCCCCGGCTCGCCGGCCGCCAGCTCACGGTAACCGCCGAGTTCGAGGACGCGATCGGGCTGTACGCGGGCAACGCGGTCGCGGTGCTGGGAATACCGGTGGGGACGGTGACCGGCGTCGTTTCCAAGGACAGCTACGTGGCGGTGACCCTCGCCATCGATGAGGGCGTCGACATTCCCGCCGATGTTCAGGCCGTGACGGTCTCGCACTCCATCCTGACCGACCGGGTCGTCGAGCTCACACCCCCCTACCGCGGCGGACCGAAGCTACACAACGGCGACGTACTGGGTTTGGCGCGCACCCGCACACCGGTCGAATTCGACCGCACACTGGCGATGGTCGACAAACTCGGTAAAGCGTTGCACGGCGACGCCAATGGGAACGGACCGCTTGGTGACCTGGTCTCCCTGGGCGCGGAGATCACCTCACAAAACGGGCCCCAGGTCAGGGCGACGCTGGACAAACTGTCCCAGGCGCTGCGGGTAGGCCCCGATAAGGGCGCGCACAGCAAAAAGAACATGCAAGCGATCATCACCAGTGTCGCCGAGTTGAGCCAGTCGGCGGCCGACAACGACGCCGCGATACGCGAATTCGGCTCGAACCTCCGGCAGCTCAGCGACATCCTCGCCGACGAAGACCTGGGTTCGGGCAGCACCGGCGCGAAGGTCAACGAGATCCTTGCCGAAGCCACCCGGTTGCTGGAAGGTAACCGAGCAACGTTGAACGGCACGTTCGCCGGTACCCGCACCATTACGACGTCGCTGGTTGATTACCGCCGGGAGCTGGCGGAGATCCTCGATGTGGGGCCGCTCGCAGCCGACAACCTCTACAACGTGATCGACGAAAATGCCGGCAGCGTTCGCGCCCATCTATTGGTCGACAAGATGCTGCTCAACGGTCAGTTCGCCAAGGAGGTGTGCAATCTGATGGGACTAAAGCAGTTGGGATGCGCCACCGGCACACTGAACGACTACGGACCGGATTTTGGCCTCACCGGGATGCTCAACCTGATGGCCGACGGAATCAGTGGTACGCCATGAGATACCTGTCCGCCGTCCGCCGCGGTTTGCGCTGCACGCTCACCGTCGGCGCGGTCGCGTTGCTGGCCGGCTGCGCCGCCGGCCTGGACAACCTGCCGCTGCCGGCACCGGAGGCCGGCGGCCAAAGTTACACCCTGACAGCGGTCTTCACCAACGCATTGAATCTTCCGGCCAAGGCGAAGGTGAAACTCTACGGCGCCGACATCGGTGAGGTCGATTCGATCTCGGCGCAGAACTTCACCGCCCACGTGAACATGCGGATCAGGGCCGACGTCCCGCTGCGCGCCGGGAGCACCGCCGAACTGCGGTCCCCCACGTTGCTCGGCGATGTGTTCGTCCAGATCAGGTCCGATCCGCACCAGGCCGCGGATGCGGCGCTGCTGCGCGACGGTGACACCATCCCGCTGAAATCCACCGCCGCGGCACCGACCGTGGAAGAACTCCTCAACTCGATGGCGATGCTGGTCAACGGGGGGACGGTGCGCCACCTGGTGTCGTTGCTGAACGGCACCGGCCGGGCGGTCGGAGGACGGGGCGAGAAGCTCGGCTCGATGTTGCACCAGACGACAACCTTGCTGTCCCGGATGACCACGAGGTCCGACCAACTGAACAGCGCGTTGCGGCGCACGTCTGAGCTGGCAGCGGCGATGTCCGCACGACGCGACACCCTCGACGCGTCCTTCACCGCCGCCGCGCCGGCGATCGCGGTGATCGCCGACAACGCCGCCCGATTAGCCGACCTGGCGGATGCGGTCGCGCGCACCACCCGCCAACTGTCCCGGTTTCCCTCTTTTCAAGGCACCGATACCCGCAGCCTGACCGCCGACATCAACGAATTGGCGGCGGTGTTCAACGAAATCTCCCTCGACCCCAACCTGTCGCTGACATCGTTCAACCGGATGATCGGGCTCATCATCAAGATCACCAACGCGACGTCTCTGCATGCCTCGGCGGAGATCTCGAAACTCACGCTGGTGCCCTGGCCGGACAAGAACTATCCCGGCGATCCCGGGTTCCACTGGACGGACGGCACCGACTGGCATCTGATGATCGGCAGCTTGCGATACGAGTGGAACCTGTTGCTGGACAGGATCTACGGGGCCCAACGATGACGCCGCTGCTCCTCCCGCTGGAATGGTCGGCCCGGGTCGTCGTCGACCTGGTTCGGGCGGTGGCCAAACGCCGGATCCTGGCCTCGTGCATCGGGGTGGCCCTCACCCTGGTGACCGCGCTGGCTTACGTGACCGTCGGCGGTTTGGGGGTCAACCCGGCGCACACGACGATCTCGGTGCGGGTGTTACTGCGCGAGTCGGGCGGGCTGTTGGTCAATCAGGATGTCACCGTGCGCGGGATACCGGTTGGTCGTGTCACGGCGATCAACTTCACCGAGCACGGGGTGGAGGCGGTGGCCGCCATCAACGGCGACGCGCGGATCCCGCGGGACAGCCCGGTGCGGGTGTCGGGCTTGTCCGCGGCCGGTGAACAACACCTGGACTTCTCACCGCGGCACAGTGGCGGACCGGTCTTGACCGATGGCACGGTCATCGGCGAACAGCAGTCCAGTGTCCCGGTGTCGCTGGCGCAGATCATCGACGACAGCCACGGCGCCTTGGCTCAACTGGACCCCGACCAACTGACCACCCTCACCAGGGAACTTCGCGTCGGACGCGAGGGGCCAAAGAAGCTGGCCGCCGTGTTCGACGGGGCGATCTTTCTGTCCTCCACGCTCGAGGGGGTACTGCCGCAGACCGTCAGCCTGCTGCGCAACACCCGGACCGTGTTCGCCACACTTGCCGACGTCACCCCGGGCCTGCGCCGAACCACCGTCGACCTGCAAAACGTCTTGTCGGGGGTGAACAGGATGGACAACGGATTCCGAACGCTCATCGACCGGGGCAGTGGCCAGTTGGCCCAGTTCGACGACTTTCTCACCGGCAACCGGGACAACATCGTGCAGCTGCTGGGCAACCTGACGACGGTGTCGCAGCTGCTCTACCTGCGGATACCGGCGCTACAGGACCTGTGGCGACCGGACCACGGACCGCTTATCGACCGGATCTCCAGCATCATTCACGACGGCGCTGTCTGGGGTGTGGGCTCGTTCATGTATCAGACGTACCGCTGCGACTACAACCTCCCGCGACGCCCGCCCTCGCAGCCCGATTTTCCCGAACCCTACCGGTACACCTATTGCAATAATCCCGACCCGGCAGTTTTGGTCCGCGGCGCGCGCAACGCGCCGCGACCACCCGGTGACGACACCGCCGGTCCGCCACCGGGATTCGACCCCACCGCGCAGACCGATCCGGCGCCGGTGTATCCGCCGTACACGCTGCCCACCCCCTACGCCGGACCCGAGTTGCCGGCGTGGATACCGAACTGAAACGACCCGGGAGCCGACACCACGGAGGCCCACCGGCGCGCCCGCGAACGGGGCCTCGGCTAACACCCATGGTCCGAGCCCCGCTGGCTCGCGTCGACCTGCTTTCTGGGACAATCAGCAACCATGACTGCTCCTGGCCAGCCTCCCCGCCGTGAAGCCCCAGACCGCAACCTGGCCATGGAACTGGTACGGGTCACCGAGGCCGGCGCGATGGCCGCGGGCCGCTGGGTGGGCCGCGGCGACAAGGAGGGCGGCGACGGCGCCGCCGTCGACGCGATGCGCGAACTGGTGAACTCGGTGTCGATGCGCGGCGTGGTGGTGATCGGCGAGGGCGAGAAGGACCACGCCCCGATGCTCTACAACGGCGAAGAGGTCGGCAACGGCGACGGCCCGGACTGCGACTTCGCGGTGGATCCCATCGACGGCACCACGCTGATGAGCAAGGGCATGCCCAACGCCATCTCGGTGCTGGCGGTCGCCGAGCGCGGCGCGATGTTCGACCCGTCGGCGGTGTTCTACATGAACAAGATCGCCGTCGGGCCGGAATCCGGCCACGTGCTCGATATCACCGCACCCATCGCCGACAACATCCGCGCGGTCGCCAAGGCCAAGAACCTGTCGGTGCGCGACATCACGGTGTGCATCCTGGACCGCCCCCGGCACGCCCAGCTGATCCACGATGTGCGGGCCACCGGGGCGCGGATTCGGCTGATCACCGACGGTGACGTGGCCGGGGCGATCTCGGCGTGCCGACCCAACTCGGGCACCGACATGCTGGCCGGGATCGGCGGCACCCCGGAGGGCATCATCGCCGCCGCGGCGATCCGATGTATGGGCGGCGAGATCCAGGCCCAGTTGGCCCCCACCGATGACGCCGAGCGACAAAAAGCGATCGACGCCGGCTACGACCTGGACCAGGTGTTGACCACCGCGGACCTGGTGTCCGGGGAGAATGTGTTCTTCTGCGCGACCGGGGTCACCGACGGCGATCTGCTCAAGGGGGTGCGCTACTACCCCGGCGGCTGCACCACGCAGTCGATCGTGATGCGCTCCAAGTCCGGCACCGTCCGCATGATCGAGGCCTACCACCGGCTGTCGAAGCTCAACGAGTACTCGGCCGTCGACTTCACCGGCGACTCCAACGCCGCCTATCCGCTGCCCTGACCCTCGACAACAAGGACATCGCATGGCTGAACCCGAATTCCGCATCGAACACGACACCATGGGCGAAGTCCGGGTGCCGGCGAAAGCGTTGTGGCGCGCCCAAACCCAGCGGGCGGTGGAGAACTTCCCGATCTCGCACCGCGGCCTGGAGCGCACCCAGATCCGGGCGCTGGGCCTGCTCAAGGGCGCCTGCGCGCAGGTGAACAAGGACCTGGGCCTGCTGGCCGCGGAGAAGGCCGACGCGATCATCGCCGCCGCCGGTGAGATCGCCGACGGCCGCCACGATGACCAGTTCCCCATCGACGTGTTCCAGACCGGTTCGGGCACCAGCTCGAATATGAACACCAACGAGGTGATCGCGTCGATCGCGGCCGCCAACGGCGTGACGGTCCATCCCAACGACGACGTCAACATGTCCCAGTCGTCCAATGACACCTTCCCCACCGCCACCCACATCGCAGCGACCGAAGCCGCGGTGCGCCACCTGATTCCGGCGCTGCAGGTGCTGCACGACGCGCTGGCCGGCAAGGCCCGCGAATGGCGCACGGTGGTCAAGTCCGGCCGCACCCACCTGATGGATGCGGTGCCGGTGACCCTGGGCCAGGAGTTCTCCGGCTACGCCCGCCAGATCGAGGCCGGCATCGA
Source organism: Mycobacterium sp. pUA109 (assembly GCF_041287095.1). Classification (NCBI taxonomy): domain Bacteria; kingdom Bacillati; phylum Actinomycetota; class Actinomycetes; order Mycobacteriales; family Mycobacteriaceae; genus Mycobacterium; species Mycobacterium sp. pUA109. The sequence goes on from NZ_JBGGKS010000013.1 coordinate 128,929, forward strand.
ACGTGTGCAGGCCACGCTGCCGCGGCTCGGTGAGCTGGCCATCGGCGGCACCGCCGTGGGCACCGGGCTCAATGCGCCCGACGGCTTCGGCGCCAAGGTGGTCGAGGCGCTCGTCGCGCAGACCGGGCTGAGCGAACTGCGCACGGCGGTCAACTCCTTCGAGGCCCAGGCCGCCCGCGACGGGCTGGTCGAGGCCTCCGGTGCGCTGCGCACCATCGCGGTGTCGCTGACCAAGATCGCCAACGACATCCGGTGGATGGGCTCGGGCCCGTTGACCGGGCTGGCCGAGATCGCGCTGCCGGACCTGCAGCCGGGCAGCTCGATCATGCCCGGCAAGGTCAACCCGGTGCTGCCCGAGGCGGTTACCCAGGTGGCGGCCCAGGTGGTCGGCAACGACGCCGCGATCGCCTGGGGTGGCTCGGCCGGGGCCTTCGAGCTCAACGTCTACATCCCGATGATGGCGCGCAACCTGTTGGAGTCGTTCACGTTGCTGGCCAACGTGTCCCGGCTGTTCGCCGACCGCTGTGTGGTGGGGTTGACCGCCCACGTCGAGCACCTGCGCGAGCTGGCCGAGTCCAGCCCGTCGATCGTGACGCCGCTGAACTCCGCGATCGGCTACGAGGAGGCCGCCGCGGTGGCCAAGGAAGCGCTCAAGGAGCGCAAGACCATCCGGCAGACCGTGATCGACCGCGGCCTGATCGGCGACAAGCTCTCCGAAGCCGAACTGGACAAGCGTCTCGACGTGTTGGCGATGGCCAAGGTCAAAGACGAGGGTCGTTAGGCACATGCCACCCCAAGATCCGTCCGGCATGCCTCCTCAGGGGCAGCCTCCGTACTGGGGTGGCCCGCCCCCGCCCGGCCCCTACCCGCACCCGCCACCGGGAACGCCGGTGGGCCCGTCCGCCTACCCGCCGCACGGGTGGCCGACCGGCCCCTACCCGCCGGGACCGCCACCGCGTCAGCCCGGCTCAATGAAGGCGTGGGTGATCGCCACCGTCGTCGCGGTGCTGCTGACCGCGGCGCTGGTGGTCACCCTGGTGTTCGTCGGCGGCAGGGGCCACAAGTCCGCGCAGAGCACCCCGTCCTCGGCGGCGGGACCGTCGACGAGCGCGCCGGACACCTCCGCGCAGACCGCGACCGACTGCACCCCCAACGTGTCGGCCGGGCTGCCGGCCGGCGGAGACAGCGTCAGCGCCGGCGGATTGTCCTTTCCCGCCAGCGCGGCGCCCGGCTGGACCCCGTTCGGTGACGACTCGCTGCCGAATGCGATCGACGCGGTGGGGGTCGCCCAAGCGGTGTTCGGCGCCAGCCACTGGATCATGCAGGCCGAGGTCGCCGAGTCCAACTTCGTGACCAGCATGGACATCCAAAAGCAGGCATCGAAGCTGATGACGTGCGTGGCCAACGGCCCCGGCTACGCCCAGGTGTCGCCCAGTCTGGGACCGATCAAGACGTCGTCGATCAAGGTCGACGGCACCGACGCCGCGCGGGTGGACGCCGACATCACCATCGGCGACGCCTCCCGCAATGTGCCCGGCGACTCGGTCATCGTCATCGCGGTAAAGACCACACCGGTCACCTTCTTCCTGGGCGCGACGCCGATTGGGGACGCCAGCGCCCGCGCCACGGTCGAAGGAGTCATCTCCGCACTGAAAGTGACGAAGTAACCCTTTTCGGCGGCGCCGCGGACCAAAGCCGTTCGTGACTGTGCGGTCTCATACGGTTTGGGCGCTCAAAGCGTATGAGGCCGCACAGTCGGCGCCATCGACCGTGGGGCGAACGCCCCTGCGAGTTACCACACCAGCGGGGCCAGGTGTTTGCGCGCGTAGCTGCGCACCGCCGCGTCATCGCCGACGTCGAGCACCGCGGTCGGCACCTGCGCGATCGAACACGCCACCCGGATGTGCAATTCGGCGACGGCCAGCAGGTCCGCGTCGGGCATGGTGGCCCCGGCGGCGCGCAACGCCTTGGCCATCGCCGTCGACGCGTTGGCCAAAAACTCCCCGGCCTCTTGATACATCCCGGTCAACGACGTCAGATCGGCGTCGAGTTGCAGAAACTTCCGCATCACCGGTTCGGTGGTCAGCAGCCGCAGGCCTTCGCAAAACGCTGCCACTGCAGCATCTTTGGGACCGGATTCGATACCCACCAGGCGCAGTCGGGCCATCGCGAACTCGAACGTGCGACGCCCCAGTTCGGTGAGCAGCGCGTCGCGGCTCGGGAACCGCCGATACAGCGTGCTGCGGCTGACCCCGGCCTGTCGCGCGACGACGTCCAGGCTGGCGCGCCCCACCCCGACGAGCGCCACCTCCTCGGCAGCGGCTTTGAGGATCGCGTCCTCCTGCTCGGTGGGGCTGGCGGTGCTGCGACGACGGGGCATGGCAACCAGTGTGTCAGCCGGCCGGGCAGCCCGGGGGTGCGAAGGAATCCAGCGCCACCGAGCGGTGCAGCCGGACCAGTTTCTCGTATTGCAGACGGTTGTAGGCCAGCGGGACCAGCATCACCCGGTCCGGCAGCACACGCCACGCCAGCTGCAACAGCCGGGAGTAGACGCCGAACTCGACGTCGTGGCGGGGCTGCCAGCGGAAGCCGGTCAGTTCCCGCACCCCGGGGTGCATGATCCCGAACGAGCACACTTTCACCACCCGGCCGGCGACCGGCCGGGCCGCCAGCCACATCGGCGTCATCGCCCGACGCAGCGGCTCCGGCAGCAGCAGCGTCGGCAGCGGCAGGTGGGTCAGCTGGGCCGTCACCCGGTCCAGGAACGGGTTGGCGGCAAGCTCGGTCTCGACCACCCGGTCGTAGTAGCGGGTCGCCTCGGCGTAGCTGGCCGGCAGCTTGGCGCCCTTGCCGGGCAACTCCAGCGCGCGGAACGCGTCCAACAGTTGCCGGTAGGCCGCCTCCCGCTCGGCCGGCGACAACGTGATGCCGGTCGCCGGGGTGAACGAGTGCAAGGTGACGAAGATGCCGCTCACCGCGATCCAGTTCCACAGCTGGGGGCTCAGCGCGCTGTAGCGGATGTCGGCGAACTCGCCGGTGCCGCGGCCCCGCACGTCGCGGTGCAGCAGCTTGAGCCGCTCCCCCTCGGCGGCCCGGTCCTCGGCGTCGCCCCAGATCGCCAGCAGCGCAGAGAATCCGCTGCGGATACCGCGGTCGGCGAAGTTGCGTTCGAAGCGCCCGGTCTTGTCCACCGCGGCGGCGACCGGAACCAGCGCCACCTCGTCGTAGGCGGCGGCCCCGAACGCTCCGGTGAGCACGCTGCCCGAATGTTTGCGGAACTCGGTCATCACCCAGGGCCGCACCCGGCCGCCGGCGTCCGTGTCGACATCGCTCGGATGGTGCTTCGCGACTGCAGTCATGAAACAAAGACTACGTATCTGTGTCAACGTGTCAATAGCGTGCGGCGCGTCGAAAATTGCGCCGACTGTGCGAGCTCATACGCTTTGGGCGCTTAAAGCGTATGAAATCGCACAGTCACGAACGGTCGGGAAGCTACGCGCCGTTATTGGGTCCGCCCGAGTTGGCGCCGGGAATGTCGGTGATTGGGAAGTTGGGCATCGGCGGCGGCGACGGGGTGGCCGGCAGCGACGGGATCTGCGCGGCGGGGATGTCGTGCAGGTCGTTGACCGGTGGGCCGTTTTCCCGGCCGCCGTACACGCTGCCCGGCGCGCGCGGCCCCAGCAGCTGGCTGACCGTCACCAGGTGATAGCCGTTGGCCTTGAGCACCGGGATGAACTGGTACACCAGATCGACGGTGGACGAGTAGGTGTCGTGAAACAGCACCACCGAGCCCGGTTTGATCTGTGCCATCAGCACCGCCCGGGTGGCCGCGGTGTTGGCGTCGTTCATCCAGTCGAACGGGATGACGTCCCACAGGATCGCCGCCAGCCCGACCTTGGCGGCCTGTTGGTTGACGGCGTCGTTGGTCAGCCCGCCGGCGGGCCGCCACAGGCTGGGGGTCTGCCCGGTGGCGGCGACGATGGCGTCTTTGCCCTTGGCTAGCTGGGCGGGGATGTCCTTGGGCGGGATCGCCGTCATATTGGGGTGTTCCCAGGTGTGGGTGCCCAGCTCCATGCCGGCGTCGGCGATCCGCTTGGCGCCGGCCGGGTTCGCCGCCACCTTGTTGCCGATCAGGAAAAACGTGGCCTTCGCGTCGTTGTCGGCGAGAATCTGCAGCAACCGGTCGGTGTAGGGCCCGGGTCCGTCGTCGAAGGTCAGCGCCACGCACTTCACCCGGGCGCAGTCCACCGTGTCGGCGTCGGCGCGTCGCACATGCCCGGTCAGCCCGCCGATCACCAGCACCGCCGCCGCGGCAACGATCCCGGCCACCATGCGCCAGTACCGCCAGGACTGGTTGTCGGGTCGTCGCACCCTGGCAGCCTACCGGGCCGCGGCGCTGCGGCGACGGCGCCAAAGCGCTCGGAGTCAGGGCAGCGTGGCGGGGTTGATCTCCTCCAGCATCTCGGTGACCAGCGCGGCGATCGGCGAACGCTCGCTGCGCAGCAACGTGACGTGGGCGAACAGCGGATGCCCCTTGAGCTTCTCGATGACGGCGGCGACCCCGTCGTGGCGGCCGACCCGCAGGTTGTCGCGTTGCGCGACGTCGTGAGTGAGCACCACCCGCGAGCCGGTGCCCAGCCGGGACAACACGGTCAACAGCACGTTGCGTTCCAGCGACTGCGCCTCGTCGACGATGACGAACGAGTCGTGCAGGGAGCGGCCCCGGATGTGGGTCAGCGGCAGCACCTCGAGCATGCCGCGGGACAGCACTTCCTCGAGCACCGCCGGGCTGGCCAAACCCTCCAGGGTGTCGAACACCGCCTGGGCCCAGGGACCCATCTTGTCGCTCTCGCTGCCCGGCAGGTAGCCCAGATCCTGGCCGCCGACGGCGTACAGCGGGCGGAACACCACCACCTTGCGGTGGGTGCGTCGTTCCAGCACCGCCTCCAACCCGGCGCACAACGCCAGCGCGGATTTGCCGGTACCGGCCTTGCCGCCCAGCGACACGATGCCCACCGATTCGTCGAGCAGCAGATCCAGGGCCACCCGCTGCTCGGCGGAGCGGCCGCGCAGCCCGAAGGCCTCCCGGTCGCCGCGCACCAGCTGCACGCGTTTGGCGGGGTTGACCCGGCCCAGCGCATGCGAGCTGCCGCCGAGTAGCCGGATCCCGGTGTGGCAGGGAAGGTTTCGTGCCGCGGCCAGATCGATCTCGCCTTCGGCGAACAGCGCGTCGATGTCTTCGGCGGCGGTTTCGATCTCATCCATCCCGGTCCACCCGGAGGTGATGACGTCTTGGGCGTGGTATTCGTCGGCGGCCAACCCCACCGCGGCCGCCTTGACCCGCAGCGGAATGTCCTTGCTCACCAAGGTCACCTGCCGGCCCTCGGCGGCGAGGTTGGCCGCGCAGGTCAGGATCCGGGAGTCGTTGCTGTCGGTGCGAAACCCGGCCGGCAACACCGCCGGGTCGCTGTGGTTGAGCTCGACGTGCAACCGACCGCCTTGTGTCCCAACGGGAATGGGTTGGTCCAGCCGGCCGTGTTCGAGCCGAAGGTCGTCGAGTAAGCGCAGCGCCTGACGGGCGAACCAGCCCAGTTCGTGGTGGTGGCGTTTGGCTTCCAGCTCGCTGATCACCACCAGCGGGATGACGACTTCGTGTTCGGCGAACCGCGTGCACGCCCACGGATCGGACAGCAGCACGGAGGTGTCCAACACGTACGTCCGGATATCGGTCACGGAGCGCTCCTCGAGCGAATGGCGCTCGTGCGGCCCCGCACGAGCCGGTCGGCGGGGGCAGCGGCAAAAGGACCGGGGCCGGTCCTGCCGTCGTCGCAACGGGAGGTGCCGCCCGGATAGCAGAGCATGTCGCTAGCCATCGCCTGCGACGCTACTCCGGTCGCGGTGTGCCCGCCGTGCAGGCGCGCCGAGGGTCAGGCGGTGACGAACTGCTGCAGTTCGGGCTGATCGGCCAATCCCCAGGCGGTGATCCGCTCGGCGATGACGCGCCGCAGCTGGTCGGGCCCGAAGATGCCGTTTTCGGCCAGCGACGCGACCTTGTCCTGGTAGGGCGTGATGTCCGCGCCGATGACGTCGAGCTCGGCGGCGCGGGCGGCGATCGCGGCGATGGTCTCGTCGCGGGTGTAGCCCAAGCAGTGGGTGACCAGGTTCGCGAAGAACTCCTCGTGGCGCTCCTCGTCGCCGGCGATCCGGTTCACCAGACCCTTGAGCACCGGCTCGTCGATTCGTTCGGCCAGATTCCGGCAGAACACGGCGTGGGCGCGCTCGAAGAACGCCATGAACACCAGGGTTTCCACCTGGCTGTAGTGGTCGGCGCGATAACCCTTCATCACGTGCTCGACACGGACCTGCTCGTTCGCGGCGGGGTCGATCTCCCGGGTCACCACCAGGTATTCGCGCAGCGCAATGGCGTGCAGGTGCTCTTCGGCGGTCCAGCGGCCCAGCCAGCGGCCCCACTGGTCTTCGAGGATGAAGTGTTCGACGAGCTCGCGGTGGTAGCCGCCCAGGTTGTCTTTGGTGATGAGCAGGATTTCCAGCGCGTCGGTGATCAACCGGGGCAGCTTGGCCTGCGTCGGGTCCCAGTCGCGTCCGCCCAGGAAGGCGAAGTTCTCGCCCTGGTCGAACGGCACGAAGTCATGCGCGAACCAGGGGTCCTGGGAGTCGAGGTGGCGAACCATGTTCGAGGCGACGACCGGTTCGAGTTCGAGAATCAACGCATTAGCGACAGGTTTCTGTGCCATGAGGTAACTGTAACCCGAATTCACACGTGTTCTGAAATTGGATGCGGCCACGACGGACCGTGTCGGAGGATCGAGCCGACGGTCACACCGCCGCGCTCGACGAGTCCGGCTGGGTTACCGGCCGACCAGCGGCCAGTCCTCCAAACCGTCGTACAGCGGGAACTCCTGCGCCAGCCGGGTGACCCGCTGCCGCAGCGCGGCCACGTCGGCCCCGGAGCCCTGTGCCAGCGCGGTGGCGATGATGTCGGCGACCTCGGTGAACTCGGTGTCGCCGAAACCGCGGGTGGCCAGGGCCGGGGTACCCACCCGCAGCCCCGAGGTGACCATCGGCGGACGCGGGTCGTTGGGGACGGCGTTGCGGTTGACCGTGATGCCGACCTCGTGCAGCAGGTCTTCGGCCATCTGCCCGTCCAGCGGGGAGTCCCGCAGGTCCACCAGCACCAGGTGCACGTCGGTGCCGCGGCTGACCACCGAGACGCCGGCCTTGGCCACGTCGGCGGCCAGCAGCCGGTCGGCGATGATCCGGGCGCCCGTCAGGGTGCGCTGCTGGCGCTCGGCGAACTCCGGCGTCCCCGCGATCTTGAGGGCGACGGCCTTGGCGGCGATGACGTGCATCAGCGGCCCGCCCTGTTGGCCGGGGAACACCGCGGAGTTGATCTTCTTGGCGTATTCCTGCTTGCCGAGGATCAGGCCGGACCGCGCCCCGCCCAGCGTCTTGTGCACGGTCGTCGACACCACCTGCGCGTGCGGCACCGGCGAGGGGTGCAGGCCGGCGGCGACCAGGCCGGCGAAGTGGGCCATGTCCACCCACAGCGTCGCGTCGACTTCGTCGGCGATGGAGCGGAACGCCGCGAAGTCGAGGGTCCGCGGGTAGGCCGACCAGCCGGCGATGATCACCTTGGGCCGAAACTCCAGGGCCTGGGCCCGCACCGCGTCCATGTCGATCAGGTGGCTGCTCGGGTCGACCCCGTAGAAGGCGTTTTCGTAGAGCTTGCCGGAGAAGTTCAGCCGCATGCCGTGGGTCAGGTGACCGCCGTTGGCCAAATCCAGGCCCAGCAGCCGCTCCCCCGGCGCCATCAGCGCGGCCAGCACCGCGGCGTTGGCCTGCGCGCCCGAATGCGGCTGGACGTTGGCGAACTCGGCACCAAATAGCGCCTTAGCCCGGTCCCGGGCGATGTTTTCCACCACGTCGACGTGCTCGCAGCCGCCGTAGTAGCGCCGGCCCGGCAGGCCCTCGGCGTACTTGTTGGTCAGCACGCTGCCCTGCGCCTGCAGCACCGACCGCGGCACGAAGTTCTCCGAGGCGATCATCTCCAGGGTGTCGCGCTGGCGGCCGAGCTCCTTGCCCAGCAGGTCGGCGATATCGGGGTCGACCTCGGCCAGCGGGGCAGACATCACTGAGGTGGTGGTATCGGGTGCAGCAGTCACGCCTACCAGTTTGGCACGCGGGTGCGACGACGGGTGGGCCACGTCCTTGGCACGCCTTTGCGCCTCTAACGACACCACTGGCCGGGACCGGCGCCGCGGCGCGGGGCGACCCCACCAGCCCCGCTAACCCCAGATTTTCCGTCTGACCGCCCCCGGCGACCGCCTTAGACTCAGTAACGACTGCTCGGGGGGAAGGGGTTCGGATGAACAGATGGATTGGTCTTGCCGGGGTGGTGGCCGGGTTGAGCGTGGGGGTGGCGGCTCCGGCTTCGGCGGATCCGCCGCCGTACCCGGACATCAGCCGCTACGCCAAGGTCGACTTCGAGGGCTTCAAGATCGCCAACCAGCCCGGGGTGTGGTTCTCGTCCCCGTTCGGGCTGAACTGCGGAATCTGGGACGACAGCAGTTTCGGCTGCACCGGAAACATCCCGGGGTCGCCGGCCGGAACCAACCAGATCGGCTGGTTCTCCGGTGACTCGGCCGCGCATTTCGACAACACCGACCAGCCGCGATTCAGCGCTGGTTCGGCCCAGCGGGTGCTGCCGGCGAACAACTACCTGGAGTACAGCGGGTCCCGGTGTGCAACCACCCCGGACAACGCCGTGTACTGCGTGCGCTACGGCAACGACAAGTTCATGGTCTCCCCGACCCAAAGCTGGCTCGGTTCCTGAGTTCAAAACACCCAGCTGCCGGAGGGCTGCAGCACGAATCCGTGGTCGTGGACGGGGTCGATGCACGCGATCAGGCTGCCGGCCCCCGCCACGCAGGTTGCGCTGCCGGTTGCGATCTTCTGGCCGGGGTCCAGCGCGACGGCATTGAACGGTGGGCACGCCCCCCAATGCCGGTTGAAGGCATATTCGGCGGAAAACGGTGCTGCCTGCCCCACTTGAGCGCAGCCTGGGCCGCCGTCGTCGGGCACCGAATCGGGGATACCGGGTATATCGCCGGAGCAGACGGTCGCGGGGTAGGCGATGGGGTTCTGTATCCCTGGCGGGACATACACCCAGCGGCATAACACACCGTCGGAGGTCGAAAAGTAAACCCTGGTGGTGGAGGCAGCGGCGTCACCGGGCTGACCCGCGTTGTCAATACGCAGGTAGCCCTGCGGATCCACCGGACTGAACGCGTTCAGGTCGGGAAAGCCGGGCGGTTGCGCGGCGGCGACCGGCGGCGCAACCAGTGCACTGAGAGCGGCGGCGGCCGCCACGACGGGCTTGGCTGACATGGCGTTACCCCCTCGACCCCGTCCCAGGCCGGAGTGTATCGGCCGGGTTGGTTGAGCGGGTCGGATTAGCGCAGCGCGGAGGGGATCAGCGGTTCGTCCAGCAACCGGCCGAACCGCTCGGTGAGGCTGACCCCGTCGGGCCGGCCGTCCAGCCAGCCGCGCAGCAGCCGGTATCCCTCGACGTAGGTGCTGGTGTAGGCCCGCCACAGCGGGGAGGACAAAAACCGCAGCATCTGCCGGGCGCGGGTGTCGTCGATTAGCAGCCAGCGCTGCAGGAACGCCGCCACCTCGTCGGGGCCGCGGTGCTCGTCGTGCAGCATCAGCGCCGCGTCCTGGCGCACGTCGGCCAGCGCCGCCGACGCCTCCGCGATCGCCTCGGCGCGGTCACCGTCGAAACGCAAGCCCAAGTCGGCGTAGATCTCGGCCGCCCAGGCACCCCAGCCCGGCCCGATCGCGGCGTAGAGCGCCAGGTCGGCCAGGCCCTCGGCCATCAGACACTGCGGGGTGTTGACCAGGAAGATGGTCTGCTCATCGTGGCCGTGGCGGTGCACCAGCCCGGCCTCCTTGCGGCAGTGCTCGGTGTGATGGCCGGGATAGGACTCGTGGGCCACCAGCCGCGGCAGATTGGACATCAGCTGCTTGAGGTCGGCGTTGACCGCGACCGTGGAGCGGTAGTTGCCCAGGTAGTAGTTGAACCCCGACCAGGGCTTGTCGGTGACCACCTCGTAGCTGATGGTCTCGGTGTCGGGCAGCGGGTAGTCGGCGCGCACCCGGTCCCGTAACGCGGAGGAGAACGCGTGGATGCAGGCCTCCAGCCGCGCCGGCGGGATCTCGTCGCCGCGGCGGTGGGCGGCCATCCGATCGGCCAGCGGTCCGGTGCCGCCCAGTGCCTCATCGAGCCGGGCGTGGGCCTGCCGGTACCGTTCCGGGTCGCCCTTGACGATGTCGACGTCGAAGTAGTCGCGCACCTCCTCGACGAAGCCGATCTGCTGGCCGGCGAATTTGCGTCCGGCGCAGGCCAACGCCCGCAGGTGGGCGCGCAGATAGTCCGCGCGGGCGGCGTCGAGCCCGCCCGGCAGCGCCGCCAGCAGCCGCTCGGCCTGCCGGGCCAGCTCGGCCGGATCCGGAGCGGGTTCGTTGTCCACCGCCTGACGCAGCGCCGGATCCCCGGTGAAGGAGTCGACGTAGCCGGACTCGATCCGGTCGAAGCGCAGGCCGAGCAACAGATACTCACGGATCAGGGCAGTGGGTTCCATATTGGTCCACGCTATCGAGGCCGCCCCCAGCCGCTGCGGGCGCGGGCGCGGCTGCAAGACTGGCAGCCATGCCGCGGCCTAACGAGCCGAGCCCCTATGTGGAGTTCAACCGCAAAGAATGGCGTGCGCTGCGCATGTCGACGCCGCTGCCGCTGACCGAGGAAGAGGTGCTCGCCCTGCGCGGGCTCGGTGAGCAGGTCAACCTTCGCGAAGTCGAAGAGGTGTATCTGCCGCTAGCCCGGTTGCTGCACCTGCAGGTCGCCGCCCGGCAGCGGCTGTTCGCCGCCACCGCGGAGTTCCTCGGCGAGCCGCCAAAGAATCCGGACCGGCCGGTGCCGTTCATCATCGGGGTGGCCGGCAGCGTCGCCGTCGGCAAGTCGACCACGGCGCGTCTGTTGCAGGCGCTGCTGGCCCGCTGGGATCACCACCCGCGGGTGGACCTGGTGACCACCGACGGCTTCCTGTATCCCAACGCCGAGCTGGAACGTCGAAACCTCATGCACCGTAAGGGTTTTCCGGAGAGCTACAACCGTCGGGCGTTGATGCGGTTCGTGACGTCGGTGAAATCGGGATCGGACTACGCCTGCGCCCCGGTGTATTCGCACCTGCACTACGACATCGTCCCGGATGCCAAGCAGGTGGTCCGCCACCCCGACATCCTGATCTTGGAGGGGCTCAACGTCTTGCAGACCGGGCCGACGCTGATGGTGTCGGACCTGTTCGACTTCTCGCTGTATGTGGACGCCCGCATCGAGGACATCGAGCACTGGTATGTGTCACGGTTTTTGACCATGCGCTCCACCGCGTTCGCCGACCCGGCGTCGCACTTCCACCACTACGCGGCGCTGAACGATCAGCAGGCCGTGGTGGCCGCCCGTGATATCTGGCGCTCCATCAACCGCCCCAACCTGGTCGAGAACATCCTGCCCACCCGGCCGCGGGCCACCCTGGTGTTGCGCAAAGACGCCGACCATTCCATCAACCGGCTGCGGCTGCGCAAACTGTAGCGCCGCGTTCCCGCGAGCAGTCGTAAAAGCCCCTAAAAACCGGTGGTTTTGGGGGCTTTTACGTCTGCTCGGCGACTGACGAACGAAGCGATGGCCTCGGCGGTGAACTCCGGCTGGTCTTCGGGCACGAAGGTGTAGGCGTCGGGCACCTCCACCAGGTGCGCGTCGGGCAGCAGATCGACCCAGCGTTGGGCGTGCGCGAAGGGAAAGAACGGCGCCTTGCGCGGCCACAGCAGCAGCACCGGTTTACCGAAGCCGCGCAGCACCTCCGCGGCGGCCAGGGTGTCGTGGTAGTCGATGCCGCGCAGGAACGTGCCGAGATCACGTCGGACACCGCGGTCGGTGATGACCGGCCGCAGCCAGCCCGCCTCAACCTCCCGCGGAATCGGTCGTTTGGCCAGCGTCGCAAAGGAGATCCGTTGCAGCAGGCGAAGCCGCATCAACTGGGCGCTGAGCGTCATCAGGCCCGGCACCCGCGGCACGTATTGCAGGGCCCGCAGGGAACGCGGCAGAAAGTTGTCGAACGAATCGCACGGCGTCAGCACGACGCGTGCGATCCGCGGGGATCCCTGGACCAACATCAGTTGGGTCACCGCGCCGCCGGTGTCGTTGGCGACCACCGTGACCTCGTCGAGGTCGAGTGCGTCGAGGAATTCGGCGATGAGTCGCGCCACCCCGTGCGGGCTCACGTCGGCGCCGGTGCGCATCGGATGCGGGTGGGCGCCCAGCGGCCAATCCGGTGCCAGACACCGGAACCGGCCGTCGAGGGCGGGGATGACCTTGCGCCACAGCGACGCGTTGACCAGCAGACCGTGCACGAACAGGATCGGCGGGCCATCGCCACTGTCGTGGTAGCGGATCGTTCCGGCGGACAGGTCAATCTCGGGCATGGCAGGTTGCTCCAATCGTCGGGCTCGGGATTCGCTGCGGGAAGGCCGGCGCGGGGCCGCGCACCGCAAACCTCTGACGGCGGCGCCCCGCACCGGCGGGACGGGGTCACGCCAGACGGCGCACCCCGAGGTACTGCAGCAGCGCGAAGAACGCCGTGTACACGCCGGTGCCCAGGGTGGCGACGACACCGATGGCGGTGAGCGGCACGGCACCGTCGACGACGACGAGGATCGCCGCGAGCGTGTAGACCAGGTTGGCGATCACCACGCCGACGCCGGCGCGGCGCAGGTTGGGCAGGGCGGCCAGGGTGTACACCGCCAGGCCGTAGAGGACGAAGAACGCGCCCAGGCCGTACTCCTGGGCGGGGGTCAGCCCGGTCAGTGACGACAACGGGTCGGCGGCGGCCGCGGCGAGCAGGCCGAACAACCCGGTCAGGGTGGCGTCGGCCCGCATAGCGAAGCGCAGCAGCGAATCGGTCGAGTCGGCGAGTGGTCGAGTAGCGATGGCGGTCATCGGAATCTCCTCGGTGTTGCGGTAGGTCAACACCTCCGAGACTGCGCACACCACGCTGCCAGATCGACGCCGCGCACTGCCAACAACTGCCAACCGCAGGTCAGGGCGTCAGACCGGCACCCGACCGCGCAGGTCGGTGGCGATCAGCCGGGCCGCGGCGTTCTGCCAGTTGTGCAGCGAGCGCTGCGGCACCTCGGTGACAAACCACTGCCAGGCCTGCCGGGCCGTCGGATCCAGTCCGGCGGCGGTGGCGTTCTGCGCGTAGGCGCGCACCCCGACCACGTACGGGAAGTACAGCGAGTTGTAGTAGCGCCACTGCTCGGTGGTACCGAATTCGCCGCCGTCGCGGGGTTTGAGTCGGGCGATGTGATCGGCCAGCAACGCTTTGAGCTCGTTGGCCCGCTCCAGCGGTTGGTCCGGCGCCCCGCGCGCGGCCAGCCGCTCGTCGATCGCCGGCAGCGCGGTCAGCGGGCTGGCGACCAGTTTGGACAGGTCCCCGTAGTGGCCGAGCGCCCGGCGGGTCAGCCGGGTGAACGTGTCGTCGTCGAGGTCGTCGAGCGGGCCGGCGGCACGCAGCGGCAGCGCCGCCTCGGTGCTGCGCAGCGCGGCCCGGTCGGCGCGCAGCGCCGGGGACTGCCAAAACGCCACCCGGTCCAGCAGCCCGGCCAGCGGGTCGGCGAACACCTGCACCGCGACCGCGGCGGCCAGGCTGGTGAACAGCAGCACCGTCAGCACGGTCTGCGCGGTGGCCACCCCGCGCGTCGCCGTTAACCCGATCAGTGTCTGACCACCGAATAACGTCGCCACCACCGCGGCGCCGGCGAACGCGCGCAGCATGTCGGCGCGCAGCGCCTGCCCCTCGTCGAAGGCGTCCCACAGCGCCACCGCCACCCCGAGCAGCAGCACATCGATGCCGGTCGAGGCCAGCGCCAGCCCGCTGGGCACCAACCCCAGCGGAATGATCAGGATGGCGTTGGCGAGCGCGAAGAACAACGTGGCCACCACCGCCACGCCCACCACCGAGACGGGTTGCGCGGGCCGGATGACCGCGACGAGCATCGCGCCCAGGGTGGCCACCGAGATCACCGTGCACATCACCCAGTGCCCCGCCCGCAGCGGCGGGTCGACGTTGCCGGCCATCGCTGCCCCCAGCAGCGCCGCCGCGGCGACCACGCCGACCAGCAGCAGTTCCCGGGTCCGGGCCCGGGTGCTGTCGCACGGGCGGGACAGTTCGGCGAGCACCGCAAACCAGGCGACGCCGGGGATCACGGCCAGGTAGATCTCCAGGTGGCCGAGCCAGGCGTAATGCGCGAGCACCCGAACCGCGTCGGCGGCCACCACCGCCGCGAATCCGCACAAGCCGACCGCGGCCAACACCAGCACCGGTTTGCGGGGGTCGCGGGCCAACAAATACAGCCCGAGCCACCAGCTCAGCGTGAACGTCAGCGCCGAGAGCGCAACCATGAATTCAGTGTGGCACGGCACTAGCGGCCGTAGCGGCGGTGCCGCAGGCTGTAATCGCGCAGCGCGCGCAGGAAGTCGACCCGGCGAAACGCCGGCCAGTGCGCCTCAGTGAACCACATTTCCGAGTACGCGCTTTGCCACAGCAGAAAGCCCGACAGCCGCTGCTCCCCCGAGGTGCGGATGACCAGGTCGGGGTCCGGCTGACCCGAGGTGTACAGGTTCTCCGAAATGGCGTCCACGGTGACCGCGTCGACGAGTTCCTCAGCGGTGGCACCGTTGGCCAGCTCCTTGTTCAGCAGAGCCCGCACCGCGTCGGTGATCTCCTGCCGACCGCCGTAGCCGACCGCGACGTTGACATGGAAGCCGCCGTTCTTCCCCCGCGTGGAGGCGACGGCGTCGCGGAGCCGGCGCGCGGGCTCTTCCCCGATGAGCTCCAGGTCCCCCACCGTGCGCACACTCCAGCGGTTGACCGGGGCGCAGATCTCCTCGACGACGTCGGTGATGATCTCGATGAGCGCGGCAAGTTCGGTGCGGTCGCGCTGCAGGTTTTCGGTGGACAGCAAATAGACGGTGGCCATCTCGATGCCGGCCTCTTGGCACCAACGCAGCATCTCGGCGATCTTGGCCGCACCCATCCGATAGCCGTAGCTGACGTCGTCGTATCCGGCGTCGCGGGCCCAACGCCGGTTGCCGTCACACAGCACGGCGATGTGGCGGGGCAGCACCGACTTCGACGCCGCCAGATCCTGCCGCAGCCGCAGCTCATAGAGCCGGTACAGCGGCTCCTTGAGGCGCGCCGGGATGATCTCCACGACAATCCACACTACTGTGATGGGCAAGATTTACCGGCGATCCCGGTGCGAGTCAGGAGGGATATGAGCGCCCACACCGGCACCCTCGAAACGCCGGGGCCCGAAGCAGCGCCCCCCGATGTCACCGTGCCGCACCTCAAGCCGCGGGCCCGCGGGTGGATTCACCTGGTCTCGGCGGTGGTGGCACTGGCCGCTGGCGCCACGCTGATCTCGGTGTCGTGGCCGCTGGCCGGGCTGGCGGCGGGGTTATCGACCTTCGTCTACACCCTTTCGGTGGTGGGGATGTTCACGGTGAGCGCCACCTACCACCGCATCACCTGGAAATCGGTGGCCGCCCGGATCCGGATGAAGCGACTCGATCACGCGATGATCTTCGTGTTCATCGCCGGCACCTACACCCCGTTCGCGGTGTTGGCGATGCCGCGCAGCACCGGGCTGCTGGTGCTGACCATTGTGTGGGGCGGTGCGCTCGCCGGGGTGTTGCTGAAGTTGTGTTGGCCGACCGCGCCGAAATGGGTGGGCGTGCCGCTGTACCTGATGCTCGGCTGGGTCTCGGCGTTTTTCATCGCGGTCATCCTGCACAACGCGGGGGTGGCGGCGATGGTGCTGCTCACCGTCGGCGGCGCGCTGTACAGCATCGGCGCCATCATGTACGCACTGCGGTGGCCCGACCCGTGGCCCCGAACGTTCGGCTATCACGAGTTCTTTCACGCCTGCACGGCGGTGGCGGCGATCTGCCAGTACATCGCGATCTGGTTCGCCGCCCTTTACTGAGGCGCGAGCAGACGCAAAAGCCCCCATTTCGGGCCAAAATTAGGGGCTTTTGCGTCTGCTCGGCGGGCCGGGCCGGGCCGGCGGCTAGAGCTGGGTGACGTTGTCGGCGGACCAGTAGGCCTTCATCGCGGCGACCTTGCCGTCGTCGCCGAAGACCATCACGTCGATCGGCTCGATGAGCATCCGGTGTTCGCCGGCGGTCACGGTCAGCCGAAACTGGAACGCCGCCTCGTTGCCGGCCACCCGCAGCGTCACCAACTCGCAGTCCCGCTCGGCGCCTTCCACCGCGGCGTAGAAGCCGCGGATCGCTTGCCGGCCGATGTGGACCTCGCCGCCCACCGGGTCCTCCACGGTGGCGTCGTCGGCGTACAAAGCGGCGATATCTTCGGCGCTGCCCTTGGCGACCAGTGAGATGTAGCGGTTGACGGTCTCGGTGATGTGTTCGGCACTCGGCATGGGACGCAACGCTACTACTGCGGCACGCCCAGGGCGCTAGCCAGTTCCGGTGCGGTGCTGACCGGCAAGTCGCACACCCGCCCGCGGCAGACGTAGGCCGCGTCGGCGCCGGCCACCCGGTCCCGGCCCGCCAGCAACTCCGACGAGTCCACCGGGCCGCCGACGACGATCGCCCCGCCCGGCGCCAGCCGGCGCGCGTCGGCCAGCAGCGCCGACTGCGGGGGGTCGCAGGCCACCGCGATCTGCAGCGGGCCCCGCACGGCGGCTTCGGCCACCGCCAGCCAGTGCCCGGCCGACCGCGGCGCGCGGTCCAGCAGCGGCGAATGCGCCTGCAGCGCCTCGGTGGCCGCCTGCCGGTACCGGTCGGCGCCGTCGCCCCCGGTGAGGTGGGCAGCGATCTGCAGTGCCTCGGTGATCAGCGCGGCCCCCGACGGGGTCGCGCCGTCCAGCGGGTCGCCGGGCCGCAGCATCAATTGCTCGGCGTCGTCGGCGGTGTCGAACCAGCGCCCGGGGCGATCCGGGTCGGCGAAGTGGGCCAGCGCGGTGTCCAACAGGCCGGTGGCCGCAGTCAGCCACTTTGCGTCGGCGGTCACCTGATACAAGGTCAGCAGCCCGGTGGCCAGCGCGCCGTGGTCTTCCAGGATCGCCGCGCTGTCGCCGACCTGCCCGCCCAGGCTGGCCCGGCGCAGCCGGCCGTCCACCAGGTGGGTGCCGAGCAATGCGGTCGCGCACCGCTGCGCGGCCGCGATCAGCGCGGGCGCCGCCAACGCCACGCCAGCTTCGACCAGCGCGGTGATCGCCAGCCCGTTCCAGGCGGTGACCACCTTGTCGTCGCGGCCCGGCTGGGTGCGGGTCATTCGCGCCGCCAGCAGCGCGGTGCTCACCCGCTCGAAGCGGGCGTCGTCGTCGGGGTCGCCCGGCAGCTGCAGCACCGACGCGCCGTGCTCGAATGTCCCCTCCCGGGTGACGCCGAAAACCTCCGCCGCCCAACGCCCGTCGGCGTCACCGAGCACCTCGGCCAGCTGAGCCGGCGTCCAGACGTAGGTGGAGCCCTCCTTACCGGCGGCGTCGGCGTCCAGCGAGGAGGTGAACATGTCGGCGTCGGCCAGCTCGACCAGCAGAAACCGGGCGGTCTGCTCGGCCACCCGGTGCGCCAGCGGTTCCCCGGTGCGCCGAGCCCAGTGCGCGTACACCCGCAGCAGCAGCGCGTTGTCGTACAGCATCTTCTCGAAATGCGGTACTACCCAGGCGTTGTCGACGCTGTAGCGGGCGAATCCGCCGGCCAGCTGATCGTAGATTCCGCCGCGGGCCATGGCGGTGCCGGTGCGGGCGACGGCCTGCAGCGCGGCGGCCGACCCGGTGCGTTCATGGTTGCGCAACAACGCTTCCAGCAGCGCCGACGGCGGGAACTTCGGCGCGTTACCGAATCCGCCGCGCACGGTGTCCTCGTCGCGCAGCACGGTCGCGGTGGCGTCGTCGCACAACTCCGGCTCGATCGCCGGCCCGCCGCCGGGCAGCCCGGACGCCATCGACCGCAGCTCGGTGGCGATGTGGTCGGAGGCCTGCTCGACCTCGCCGCGGCGGGTGCGCCAGGTGTTGGTGACCGCCGAGAGCAGCTCCAGGAAAGCCGGTTTCGGGTAGTAGGTGCCGCAGAAGAACGGCCGGCCGTCGGGGGTCAGGAAGCAGGTCATCGGCCACCCGCCGTGCCCGGTGAGCGCCACGGTGGCGTTCATGTAGACCGCGTCGAGGTCGGGCCGCTCTTCACGGTCGACCTTGATGCAGACGAAGCCGTCGTTCATCGCCGCGGCAACCTCGCCGTCCTCGAACGACTCATGCGCCATCACATGGCACCAGTGGCAGGCGGCGTAGCCGACCGACAGCAGGATCGGCACGTCGCGGTCGACCGCCTCGGCCAACGCGTGCGGCGTCCACTCCTGCCAGTGCACCGGGTTGTCGGCGTGCTGACGCAGGTAGGGGCTGGTGGAGTTGTCCAGACGATTGGCCACCCCACCACGTTAATCGTGTTCGGCGGCGAGGTCAGCCAGACCGGCTCCCCGGCGAGCGTTTCCCCGACCTGCGGGGCGCGGCGCACGGCGGCAATATGGCCCCACCTGTCCGGACCGTAACCAGATCGGAAACTGTGGCTGAAATCTTGCGTTCGGGCCAGGCACACCCGCGTTTGCTGACCGACGACCTTGTTAGCGTGGACGACGGTATTTTAGCGCGCGGGCACCGACGGCACCGCGTCTCCGGTACGATCCAAAGGAATCTGATTGCGAATCAATCGATTTGGTATCGCGCTGGGCATCCTGACCGCCGGCGCCACGCTGCTGTCCGGGTGCGGCGGTGACCGTGGCGCTGCCAGCGACGGCGCCTCCTCGGTGGCGTGCGGCGGCAAGACGATCCTGAAGGCCAGCGGTTCGACCGCCCAAGAACACGCTATGACCCGTTTTGTGAAAGCTTTCCAACACGCCTGCCCGGGCCAGTCGCTGAATTACGTTGCCAATGGCTCCGGCGCCGGAATTGGCGAATTCGTGCGCAAGAAAACCGATTTCGGCGGCTCCGACTCGCCGCTGAGCAAAGCCGAGTACGCCCAAGCACAACAGCGGTGCGGCTCGTCGGCGTGGAATCTGCCGATCGTGTTCGGACCCATCGCCATCGCCTACCACGTCAGCGGGCTGAGGGCGTTGAACCTCGACGGTGCGGTGGCGGCGAGGATCTTCAACGGGGACATTACGAGCTGGAACGATCCGGCGATCCAGGTGTTGAACCCCGGTGCCACCTTGCCCGCCGAGCCCATTCGGGTGGTGTTCCGCGGCGACGAGTCGGGCACCACCGACAACTTCCAGCGATATCTCGACACCGCGGCGGGCGGCGCATGGGGCAAAGGGGCCGGAAAGACGTTCAACGGCGGTGTCGGGCAGGGCGTCGCGGGCAGTGACGGCGCCGCCGCGGCCGTCAAGCGCACCGAGGGATCGATCAGCTACCTCGAATGGTCGTTCGCGCAGCGGCAGCACCTGAACATGGCCAACATCATCACCTCGGCCGGTCCCGACCCGGTCGCGATCAGCAGCGACTCGGTGGGCAAGACGATCTCTGCGGCCTGGTTCCTCGGTGAGGGCAACGACCTGGCCCTCGACACGATCTCGTTTTACCGGCCCAACCAGCCCGGTGCCTACCCGATCGTGTTGGCGACCTATGAGATTGTGTGCTCGAAGTATCCCGATGCGCGCGCCGGTGCGGCCGTCAAGGCGTTTCTGCAGAGCACGATCGACGCCGGCCAGCTTGGCCTGGCCGAGCACGGCTATGTCCCGGTTCCCGCCGAGTTCAAGTCGCGCTTGTCGACCGCGGTGAACGCCATCGCGTTCTGAAGGCCGGCCGCACGCGGCGTCGATCCCCAATGTTCCTCGGGTTTTTTCACCGCCGTCAACCCAATGTTCCGCAGGTTTTCCGGCGGTGATCGACGTTTGGCGTC
The DNA here is from genome assembly GCF_041287095.1 of Mycobacterium sp. pUA109. Taxonomy (NCBI): domain Bacteria; kingdom Bacillati; phylum Actinomycetota; class Actinomycetes; order Mycobacteriales; family Mycobacteriaceae; genus Mycobacterium; species Mycobacterium sp. pUA109. Next base: position 148,985 of record NZ_JBGGKS010000013.1, read on the forward strand.
ATGGAGTTCATGGCGCTGCCGCCGGAGGTCAGCTCGGCGCTGATTCACTCGGGACCCGGCGCGGGATCGCTGATGGAGGCGTCCGCGGCGTGGCAGCGACTGGGCACCAATCTGGAGGAGGCCGCCGCCGATTGTGGCGCGACGTTGTCGTCGCTGACGAGCAGCTGGCATGGCCCGTCGTCGACGGCGATGGTCCGCGCCGTCGAGCCCTACCTGACCTGGCTGCGCAGCACCGCGCAGCACTGCCAGCAGGTCGGTTCCGCCGCGCAGGCCGCCGCGGCGGCATTCAACACCTTTCGGGCGGCGGTGGTGCCCGCCGCGCAGGTTACGGCGAACCGGACCCGACGGGCGCAGCTGTTGGCCAGCAACCGGTTCGGCAGCAACGTTGCGGCGATCGCGGAAACCGAAGACCAATACCAGCGCATGTGGACGCACAACTCGGCGGCGATGAGCCGCTACCAGGCCGCCTCGACGCAAGCGGCCACGCTGCCGCAGCTCGCCTCCCCGGTGTCGATCACCAATCCGGCCGGGCTCACCGCGCAAGCCGCGGCGGCGCCGGCGGCGGCCTCCACCTCGTCGGCGGCGTCGGCGTTGGCGTCGGCGACCAGTTTCGACCCCAACAGCGGCTGGTTCGGACTGGCGAACACCTACGCCAACCAGTTCGTCTCGTCCGGATTCCCGATCAACCTACTCAGCTATCTGGCGCAGAACACGTCGGCTCAAGCCCTGCAAAGCGTGGACAGCTCGATCGGTGAGGGGCTGTTGGAGGGTGAGACGGCCCTGGCGCCGGAAGCCTTGGGCGCGTTGGGCGCCGCCGGGCTTTCCGCAGAGCCGGCAGCGGCGATGGGTGTCGGCGTGTCGGTGGGCAAGCTGACCGCGCCGCCGGCCGTGGTGGGGCTGTTGCCCGCATCGCAAACGCCGGTGCAACTCGCCTCGGCGGCATCGCCGCTGCCGGCCGGGCAATCCGGCTGGCCCGCACTGCCGCCGCTGATGCCGCCGCCGCTGTCGGCGGGCAGCGGCTGGCGCAAACGCAAGCAGCAGAAGTACGACGATCTTGAGTACGGCTTGGAACTCAGGGGGCCGGTGATGCCGCGGCCGCCATCGGCGGGCTGAGCGGTCTGGCGCGATCTACCCGGAATGCCGCGGGCAGAACGCGCTGATGCTGACGCCGACGAAGAACCCGGCGTGGTAGCCGTCCAGCCTGCTGTTGTTCATGACGTCGGAGACCACGTCGCTTTTCTGCCGGCCGAGATCAAGTTCATCGCAGACCTCGTGGCCGGCAATGATCGCGGATTGCCCAGACGCGAAGTCGATGCCGCGGGTCTTCAGCGCCGTCAGGAAGTTGTTGTCGACGGCGTCGGCGTGCGCGGCCGGTGCCACCGCGGCGACCAGCGCGAGCACCAGGACGGGCGCGGCCCGGCACGCCCGCACCCGGAGAGTCGTCATCGGTGAACCTCTCTTGCTCAGCAGAAGCGCAAGCGCGAGCCACGGACACGGCGATCATCGCATGTCCCAACGGAACTGGCAGCGCGGCCGACGCGCCCGAAGGGGCGCGACGGCGATTGTTCATGTCGTGGACACGCGCCGGGCGGTCCGCGTCGACACGCCGGTCACCGGCGCGGGCGTGGGCCGCGCCTAGCCGGCCGGCTCCGGCGGGGATTCCTCCGGCTCGTCGCCGTCACCGTCGGTGGGACCGGCCGTGCCCTCGTCGGCGGCTTGGTCCGGTGCCGGGTTTTCCGGGTCGAAGGACTCCGGGACCTTCTTGAGCTGCCGGTTCATCGACCACACCAACAGGAATGTGCCGATGAGCAGCAACACGATGACCAGCAGGCCGAACGGGCTGGCTTTGCCGAAGTCCGGCCCGGTATTGCGCGGTGCGTCGTCGGCGAGCACACCGAGCGCCGTGATGAGGGCGTGGTTCACAGGTCGGCCTCGATTCCAGCGAACAGGTCGGTCTCGGGCAGGTGTGCGGGCACCCGCGAGCGGGCCAGCTCGAATTCCTCGGTCGGCCACAGCCGCTGCTGCCAGGCGATCGGTGCGGCGAAGAAGTCGCCCTTGGGGTCGATCTGGGTGGCGTGGGCGCGCAGCGCGTCGTCGCGTCGGTCGAAGTAGTCCGCGCACTCCACCCGGGTGGTCACCCGGTCGGCGAACATGTCGTGTTTGGGATCCCAGTGCGCCAGCCACTTCTCGAACGGACCCTGTTGACCGTGCTTGGCGAACTCGTCTTGCAGCAGCTGCATCCGCTGCCGCAAAAAGCCGTGGTTGTAGTACAGCTTGGACACCGTCCACACCGGCCCGGCGTCCGGGAAGCGCCGGTAGTCGCCGGCCGCCTCATACGCGGCGACCGACACCTGGTGGCAGCGGATGTGGTCGGGGTGCGGGTAGCCGCCGTTCTCGTCGTAGGTGGTCATCACATGCGGCCGGAACTCCCGCACCACCCGCACCAGCGCCTCGGTGGCGACCTCCAGCGGGACCAGCGCGAAACAGTCGTCGGGCAGCGGGGGCGGCGGCTCGCCGTGGGGTAAACCGGAGTCAACGAAACCCAGCCAGGTGTGCTCGACGCCGAGGATCTCGGCGGCCTTGGCCATCTCGTCGCGGCGGATCTCGGCGATCCGGCCATGCACGTCGGGCAGGTCCATGGCCGGGTTGAGGATGTCGCCGCGTTCCCCGCCGGTCAACGTCACCACCAGCACCCGATGCCCCGCGTCGACGTACCGGGCAAGGGTGGCCGCGCCCTTGCTGGACTCGTCGTCCGGGTGGGCGTGTACTGCCATCAACCGCAGTTCGCTCACGTGCGTTGTACCTGTTCCGTCTGCCATTTGCTGGGCGTGTGGCCTTATAGTTCCAGAAAGTTCTGGTCCCCATAGTTTCACCCTGTTGACCACGCCCGGAAATCCAACCTATGACCACGCAGAGCGGCGACGGCCCCGCCCCCCGCCCGGACAACCGCTACGGGCGTCCTCGGCTGTCCCGGAGTACCCGGCGCCGGGTGATCATCGCGTTGGCGGTGTTGACGGTGGCGGCCGCCACCGTCGTGGCCGTGATCGGCTACCAGCGGCTGGGCACCGGCGACGTCAAGGGCACGCTGGCCGGCTATCGGCTGATCGACGACGAAACCGTGTCGGTGACGATCAGCGTGACCCGGTCGGACCCGTCCCGGCCGGTGGACTGCATCGTGCGGGCCCGCGCCAAGGACGGCAGCGAAACGGGCCGGCGGGAAGTGCTGGTCGGACCGTCGGAGCAGGAAACCGTCCAGGTCACCACCACGGTGAAATCCAGCAAACCGCCGGTGATGGGCGACGTCTACGGCTGCGGCACCGACGTCCCCGACTATCTACGGGCCCCCTGAGCGCGCATTCACCATCGTCGGGCCGCCGCGGTGGTACCCTAAGCGGATACACGGTTCCATGCTGGGGCCGTGTATTGCTGCATTAGTGCGCCCTATCCGGGGTACTCGGCACTGATTCGGCAATACACGCGGCCGCCACCGCAGTGCCCCCGGCAGCTGGACCCAAGCCCGCCCACCGAATATCGCGGGACCGACGACACAAGGAGCGCGACGAGATGACGGACACACAAGTGACCTGGCTGACGCAGGAGTCACATGACCGGCTCAAGGCCGAGCTCGACCAGCTGATCGCGAATCGTCCCGTGATCGCCGCGGAGATCAATGACCGCCGCGAGGAGGGTGACCTGCGGGAAAACGGCGGCTATCACGCCGCCCGCGAGGAGCAGGGCCAGCAGGAAGCCCGGATCCGTCAGCTGCAGGAGCTGCTCAACAACGCCAAGGTCGGCGAGGCCCCCACCCAGTCGGGGGTGGCGCTGCCCGGTTCGGTGGTGAAGGTCTACTACAACGGCGACGAGTCCGACACCGAAACGTTCCTGATCGCCACTCGGCAAGAGGGCGTCAACGACGGCAAGCTTGAGGTGTATTCGCCCAACTCCCCGCTCGGTGCCGCGCTGATCGACGCTAAGGTCGGCGAGACCCGCAGCTACACGGTGCCCAACGGCAACACCATCAAGGTGACCTTGGTTAGCGCCGAGCCGTACCACGAATAGTCCTCGCGGAGCACGAAGGTTAGGCCAGTTACATTCCGCTGATGGCGCGGATTGCCGAGGAACTCCTCCTGCTGTTGCTGGACAATGCGTCCGCGCAGCCCGTGCTAGATCGGGTTCGCCGCGACCGGGTCCTGACCGCCGCGGTGTTGCTGGACTTGGCCCACGCCTGCCAGATCCGGCCCGCGGTGGACGGGGAGCCGGCGCAGGCCGGTCGACTGGTGGTGTTGGCCGGGTCCGCCCCGGTCGACCCGGTGGGGGTGCCCGCCCTGCAGCTGCTGCTGCGTCGGCCGCTGCGGCCCGCCGACGCGATCGCCAAACTCCGGCATTCCCTCCCGGACCTGCTGATGGTGCACCTGGAGCGCACCGGCCAGGTGCAGCAGGTTCGGCTGAACGGCACGCGGTTGCGGCGATCGTACTCGTGGCCGCTGACCGACCGGGCCCGGGCGGGCTCGGCGCGCGCGGCGATGCTGGCGGCGCTGTTCGATCACGAGTGCCCGGATCCCGCGACGGCCGCCATCATCTCGCTGCTGCACACCGTCGACGGGTTGGGCGCGTTGCTGAGCCTCAACGACCGCGGCTGGACGTGGGTGCAGGACCGGGCCGGGGAAATCGCTAGCGGCGGTTGGGTGAACGGGTCCGAGCCCGACCTGCCGGAGTTCAATCTGGCGGTGACGATGGCCGCCGTCCGCCAAGCCCTGGCGTGACGGCCTCGCCCGGCCTCGCCGCCCTCGCCGCGCCCGTCGTCCGCCCTTGCCGCGCCGAGTGGCACTTTCCCGACGCGTCGCCGGCGTGTCCCGTCGGGAAAGTGCCACTCGGCGAGCAACGCGCGAGCCGAGCAACGCCCGAGCAACGGTCAGCCGAGGGCCTGCTCCAGGTCGGCCAGCAGGTCGGTGACGTCCTCGATGCCCACCGACAGCCGCACCAAATCGTCGGGGACCTCCAGCTGCGAACCGGCCGTCGACGCGTGGGTCATCGCGCCGGGATGCTCGATCAGCGACTCCACCCCGCCGAGGGATTCGGCCAGGATGAACACCTCGGTGTCCGCGCACAGTTTTTCGGCGGCGGGCCGCCCGCCGCGCATCCGCACCGACACCATGCCACCGAAGCCGCGCATCTGGCGGGCGGCGACGTCGTGGCCGGGATGGTCGGGCAGGCCTGGGTACAGCACCGTGCTCACCGCGGGATGCGCGGCGAGGAACTCCGCCACCGCGGCGGCGTTCTCGCTGTGCCGTTGCATGCGCAGCACCAGCGTCTTCAGGCCGCGTAGCGTCAGGTAGGCGTCGAACGGGCCCGGCACCGCACCGGCCCCGTTCTGCAGGAAGCCGAACGCGGCGTCCAACTCTTCGTCGTTGGTGACCAGCGCACCGCCCACCACGTCGGAGTGGCCGCCGATGTATTTGGTGGTGGAGTGCAGCACGATGTCGGCGCCGAGGGTCAGTGGCTGCTGCAACGCCGGGGAGGCGAAGGTGTTGTCCACCAACACCTTCGCTCCGGTGTGTCGGCCCAGCTCGGCGAGGGCGGCGATATCGGCGATCGACAGCAGCGGGTTGGTGGGCGTCTCCACCCAGATCAGCCGGGTGGCCGGGGTGACCGCCGCGCGCACCGCGTCGAGGTCGGACAGCGCGACCGGGGTGTAGGCCACCCCCCATTCGGTGAACACCTTGTCGATCAGCCGGAAGGTGCCGCCGTAGGCGTCGTCGGGGATGACCAGGTGGTCGCCCGGGCGCAGCACCGCGCGCAGCGCGCAGTCGCTGGCGGCCATCCCGGAACCGAAGGCGCGGCCGAACCGGCCCTCCTCGACGGCGGCCAGCGCGGTCTCCAGCGCCGCCCGGGTCGGGTTGCCGGTGCGGGCGTACTCGTAGCCGCCGCGCAACCCGCCGACGCCGTCCTGGGCGAACGTGCTGCTGGCGTAGATCGGCGGATTGACCGCGCCGGTAGCGGGGTCTGGGCGATAGCCGGCGTGGATGGCTTTGGTGGACAGGCCCCGAGGCGTGCGGTGTTCAGTCATCGCGGATCAGCCTAGTGGCACGCCCCGATGACGGCCGCCCGCCGCTACTGCGCGGGCAGCACCACCGTCGAAATCATCTTGTCGGCCAAGGTCTGCCGCTTGGCATCCCACAGCGGGAACAGAAACCCGATGTAGCAGATGATCTGATCGACGATGTGCGCGATATCGCGCACGAACGCCATCCCGAACCCGATCGGCTGACCGGTCGTCTCGGACACCAGCTTGATCTTCATCACCGTCTTGCCAAGGCTTTGACCGGTGCTGCCCTGGCGATACCCCCGGTTCCACAGGTGGTAGGCGAAGGAGGCTAAATACGCGACCCCGATCGCGAGTGTGCCCAGCGTCGAGAATGACGACACACAGCTGCCGCCGTACCCGTATTCGGAGCCAACACACACGTTCTCGCCGGTACCGAAGGCGATTCCGTAGGCGATTGCGATCAGCACGAAGATCGGCAGCCCGTCGATGATGAACGCCACGACACGGGTGAACCACGGCGTGTAGGCCTCCTTCGGCAGGTTGCCCAGCGCGCCCGGCGTCGGCGCATAGCCGGGGGGCGGGAAACCGCCGCCGCCAGGAGGCGGTGGTGGCGGGTAGTTCCCCGGGGGTGGTGGCGGGTAGTTGCCAGGCGGGGGCGGAGGTGGCGGGTTACCAGGCGGCGGTGGAGGCGGCTGGTTGGTCACGTGAACACCCCTTTGCAGCTCGGAACGAGATCCCGATGGATCGGGCGGTCCCAGACACTACCCGACGGTGTCGCCCGCAGGGACGGTTTGCCGCCGAAGCCGTGCGGCGCGTCGCTCAGCGCTCCCCCGCTACCGCCGCCGAGCTCCTTCGGACAAGAACCCGAGCAGATCGTGGCGGGTGATCACCCCGACGGGTTTGCCCTCCTCGACCACCATCACCGCGTCCTGTTCCCGCAGCGCCTTGGCGGCCGCGCTGACCAATTCACCGGCCCCGATCAGCGGCAGCGGCGGGCTCATGTGTTGGGCCACCGCGTCGGCCAGGCTGGCGCGACCCTCGAACACCGCCGACAATAGTTCCCGCTCGGAGACGCTGCCGGCGACCTCACCGGCCATCACCGGCGGTTCGGCCCCGACCACCGGCATCTGCGAGACCCCGTACTCGCGCAGGATGCTGATCGCGTCGCGCACCGTCTCCGACGGGTGGGTGTGCACCAGGTCGGGCAGCGCACCGGATTTTCCGCGCAGCACATCGCCGACGGTGGGTTGTGCGGTCGAGCCGTCCAGTCGGGTGCGCAAGAAGCCGTACGACGACATCCAGGCGTCGTTGAAAATCTTCGACATGTAGCCGCGGCCGCCGTCGGGCAGCAACACCACCACCAGCGCGTCGGGCCCGGCGCGTTCGGCGACCCGCAGCGCGGCCACCACCGCCATCCCGCAGGAGCCGCCGACCAGCAGCGCCTCCTCGCGGGCCAGCCGCCGGGTCATGTCGAACGAGTCGGCGTCGGACACCCCGATGATCTCGTCGGGCACCGCCGGGTCGTAGGCCGCCGGCCAGAAGTCCTCGCCCACCCCCTCGACCAGGTAGGGCCGACCGGTGCCGCCGGAATACACCGAACCCTCCGGGTCGGCGCCGACGATGCGCACCGCCCCGCCCGACACCTCCTTGAGGTAGCGGCCGGTGCCTGTGATGGTGCCGCCGGTGCCGATGCCGGCGACGAAATGGGTGACCTTGCCGTCGGTGTCGGCCCAGATCTCCGGACCGGTGGTCTCATAGTGGCTGTCCGGGCCCGCCGGGTTGGAGTACTGGTCGGGTTTCCAGGCGCCGTCGATCTCGGTGACCAGCCGGTTGGACACGCTGTAGTAGCTGTCCGGGTGATCCGGCGGCACCGCGGTCGGGCACACCACCACCTCGGCGCCGTAGGCGCGCAACACATTCTGCTTGTCTTCGCTGACCTTGTCCGGGCAGACGAACACGCACTTGTAGCCGCGGTGCTGGGCCACCAGCGCCAAGCCGACCCCGGTATTGCCGGAGGTGGGTTCGACGATGGTGCCGCCGGGTTTGAGCTGCCCGCTGGCCTCGGCGGCGTCGATCATTTTGATCGCGATGCGGTCCTTGGAGCTCGCGCCGGGGTTGAGGTATTCGACCTTGGCCACCACCCGACCGGACCCGGGCGGCACCACCGAGTTCAGCTGGACCAGCGGGGTGTTGCCGATGAGTGCACTGATGTGGCCTGCGATCCGCATGCCTTCATCGTCTCAGGTGGGCTTAGCCGGTGGCTTCCCGGATGTATTCGCCGATCTGCCGCAGCGAGCGGGTCGCCTCCGGGACCAGCGGCGCGGCGAGCTGGAACACGTGCATCTGGCCGGGCCACACCCGCAGCTCCACCGGCACCCCGGCCGCGGCCAGGGTGCGCGCGGCCAGCCGGGCGTCGTGCAGCAACACCTCGGACCCGGACACGTGGATCAGCGTGCGGGGCAAGCCCGGTTCGACGTGGTCGAGCGGTTCAAGGATCTGTTCGGGCCGCCCGTCGACGACGTGCCCGCGCGCCGCTTTGGCGATCAGGTCGACGAACGCGTCGAACGCCTTGGCCGGGAACATCGCGTCGCTGCGGATGTTGGGATGCGCCTGCTTGGGCGCCTTGTCGATCTGCATCAGCGGCGACATGCAGGCGATCGCCGCCGGCTCCTCCCCCTCGTCGAAGAGCCGTTCGGCCAGCGCCAGCGCCAGGTAGCCGCCGGCGGAGTCGCCGGCCAGCACGATCTGGTCGGCCGGGTAGCCCTGCTCACGCAGCCACTGATAGGCGTCGTAGCAGTCGTCGATGGCCTGGCCGATCGAATGCTTGGGCAGCATCCGGTAGTTCACCACCAGCACCGGGCTGTCCGCGTACTGCGACAACTTGGTGACCAGCCGACCGTGGGTGTGGGCGCCGCAGGTGATGAAGGCGCCGCCGTGCAGGTACAGCACCACGCGCCGGGTGCCGTCGGCCGGCAGCACCCCGGGGGCGCGGACCAGCTGGGCGGTGCACTGCGGCAACCCGATGGTGGCGCGGATGGTGCCGGCCGGGGGCAGCACCGCGCGGGCCGCGATATCGAGGACGCCCCACGGCCACGGCGCGTGCGGCAGGTAGCTACCGATGGCCAAGGTGGGTCGAATGGTGAGTCGGGCGGCAAGCCAGGCGAGTCGACCGGCGATCCCGGCCCGATCCTCGACGACCTCGACGGGGGCTCCGTCGCTGACTGGATACCGACGGGTTCTGAGCGTCCCGCCTGGGCTGGGACAAGCACGGGGCCGGTCGGATACCTCGATGACTGCGGTCATGGCCAACTCCCTACGCCGTTGTAGTGGTGCAAACCCCCGAGGCCGACTTGGCCAACCCCGGTAACTTAGCGTGACATCTTTAAGAATTTCAACAATCAAAGAGTCTGTTTCGATACCAGTTTTGTTCCACTCCGTAATCCCGCTGTTCCGTTGCGGTTCAGACTCGCCGGCGAGGCGCTACCTAAACTGGATGACGTGCAGATTCGGGCTCCGCGACGATCCACGATCGCACTAGCCGCAGCCGGTGCGCTGGCCTCGACGGGCACGGCGTACCTGGGTGCGCGCAATCTGCTGGCCGGCCAGGCGATCCAGGCCCGGCAGGTGATTCCTAAGGCCTGGGACATCCCGCCGCGGGCCGACGGCGTGTATTCGCCCGATGGCGGGCCAGTGCAGCGCTGGCAGCGCGAGATGCCCGTCGACCTGCACTTGATGATCTTCGGTGACTCGACGGCCACCGGGTATGGCTGCCGCAGCGCCGAGGAAGTCCCGGGGGTGTTGATCGCCCGTGCGCTCGCCGCGCACACCGGCAAACGGATCCGGTTGAGCACCAAGGCAATCGTCGGCGCCACCTCCAAGGGGCTGTCCGGCCAGGTCGACGCGATGTTTGTGGCCGGGCCGCCACCGGACGCCGCGGTGATCATGATCGGCGCCAACGATGTCACCGCGCTCAACGGGGTGTCGCGCTCCGCGCATCGACTGGGCGCCGCGGTGCGCCGGCTGTGCGCCAGCGGCGCGGTGGTGGTGGTCGGCACCTGCCCGGATTTCGGGGTGATCACCGCCATCCCGCAGCCGCTGCGGTCGGTGGCGCGCACCCTTGGGCTGCGGCTGGCCCGCGCCCAGGCCGCCGCCGTCCGCGCGGCCGGCGGGGTGGCGGTGCCGTTCGCCGACCTGCTGGCGCCGGAGTTCCTGCACGATCCGGAGCTGCTGTTCTCCGAGGACCAGTACCACCCGTCGGCGGCCGGTTACGCGTTGGCGGCCAACCAGCTGTTCCCGGCGCTTTGCGAAGGGTTGGGCGAACGCGCCGCCGGTGAACTGCCCGAGTTGCCCTGGGCGCCCACCGATGCGCACTCGGTGCCGCGCCGCACCCGGCTGTTGGCGATGTCGCGGCTGCGGCGTCGGCCCACGACCGGGGTGCCCGCGCCCGTCGTCCCCGCCGACCGGTAACGGTCGCCTCCGGGAGCCCCCTGGTTCGGCCCGCATCGTCGCCGACCGGACCGGATTGTCCGCCTCCTTTTCGGGCCGCTGCACGGCCCGCATCGTCGCCGGACTAGATTCGGGCCAGCGGTTCTACCTGAACCCACACCGCGAAAAGGAGCCGTCGTGCCGGAAGCCGTCATCGTCTCAACTGCTCGTTCGCCGATCGGCCGGGCCGGCAAGGGCTCGCTGGTCAGCATTCGGCCCGATGACCTGGCCGCTCAGATGGTGCGCGCCGCGCTGGACAAGGTGCCCGCGCTAGACCCGCGCCAGATCGACGACTTGATGATGGGCTGCGGCCAACCCGGCGGTGCGTCCGGCTACAACATCGGGCGCGTCACCGCCGTGCTGCTCGGCTACGACTTCCTGCCGGGCACCACCGTGAACCGGTACTGCTCGTCGTCGCTGCAGACCACCCGGATGGCGTTCCACGCGATCAAGGCCGGCGAGGGCGACGCATTCATCTCCGCCGGCGTGGAGACCGTCTCGCAGTTCGGTATCGGTGCCGCCGACGGCGCCCCGAACAGCAAGAACCCGCTGTTCGATGACGCCGTGGCCCGCTCCGAGGCCGCCGCGTCCGGTGCCACCGAATGGCACGACCCGCGCGCCGACGGGTCGCTCCCCGACGTCTACATCGCGATGGGCCAGACCGCCGAGAACGTCGTGCTGCACACCGGGATCAGCCGCGAAGACCAGGACCGCTGGGGCGTGCGCAGTCAGAACCGGGCCGAGGAGGCCATCAAGAGCGGCTTCTTCGCCCGTGAGATCTCCCCGGTCACGCTGCCGGACGGCACCGTGGTGGACACCGACGACGGTCCCCGCCCCGGCACCACCTACGAGAAGATCAGCCAGCTGCAGCCGGTGTTCCGGCCCAACGGCACGGTGACCGCCGGCAACGCCTGCCCGCTGAACGACGGTGCGGCCGCGGTGATCATCACCAGCGACACCAAAGCCAAGGAGCTGGGCCTCAAGCCGTTGGCCCGCATCGTGGCCACCGGGGTGTCCGGGCTGTCGCCGGAGATCATGGGCTTGGGCCCGATCGAGGCCACCAAGAAGGCGCTGGCCAACGCCGGTATGTCGGTGTCCGATATCGACCTGTTCGAGATCAACGAGGCGTTCGCGGTGCAGGTGCTGGGCTCGGCTCGCGAGCTGGGCATCGACGAGGACAAGCTGAACGTGTCCGGCGGGGCGATCGCGTTGGGTCACCCGTTCGGGATGACCGGGGCCCGCATCACCGCCACCCTGCTGAACAACCTGCAGACCCACGACAAGACGTTCGGTGTGGAGACCATGTGCGTCGGCGGCGGCCAGGGTATGGCGATGGTCATCGAGCGGCTGTCCTGATTTTTTCCCAATGACTCTGCGCCTACCAGGCGAAAGTGCGAGTAGGTTGCCTGGTCAGCGCAGAGTCAATCCGTCCCAGGCGCGCTGGACTCGGCGAATGACGTCGGGGCCGCGGTGCTCGGAGATCACTCGGATGTGGGTCCACCCGAGTCCCAGGATGTACTCCAACCGCTCGATGTCCCAGGCATACTGCGGCCGGCTGGTGCGGTGTTGATCACCGTCGTATTCGACCGCCAGCATGATGTCCCGCCAGCCCATATCCAGGAAGTACTTCGGATAGCCATCAGGTCCTAAGACCGGGATCTGGGTCTGCGGTCTCGGGAAGCCGGCATGGATGAGCAGCAACCGCAACCAGGTCTCCTTCGGCGACTGGGCGCCGGAGTCGACCAGGTCCAATGCTTTCTCTAGTTGGCGCAGGCCACGAGTATGACGGTGTCGTTTGGCCAGCTCCGCGACGTCGTCGACCTTGAAGTCGGTGGCGCCAGCGAGCGCGTCGAGCCTGGCAACCGCCTGCCCCAGCCGTCCACCCCGGGCGAGGTCAAAGGCCGTGCGCTCGGGTGTCGTCACGCACAGGCCGTTGAGCCGCTGGGTTTCGCCGTCCAGCAGCAGGGCATCGCGGGTCTTGACGCCGCGCGGCGCCCGGGCGTTGCGCCAGATCAGTTCGACCAGGGCGTCGTCGTCGACCCATTTCGCGCCGTGCAGCGCCGAGGCGGCCAGACCGGCAATTACGGCCTCGCGATGTGACCAGAGCCAGGCCGCGGCGATACGGTGTCGCAGCGACGGCCGGAGTCGCTGGTCCAGGTAAACGTTGGGCATGATCGGTTGGTAGTACTTGCCCAGCTCATGCCAGCTCACCAGCCCTGCGGTTAGTGCCTCGGAGCCGATAAACGGCTGCCTCCCCAAGTCCCCCATGCAGGCATGCTGCCAAGGCCCACCGACAGCCCATTGACTCTGCGTCTACCAGGCAAAAGTGCGAGTAGGGTGCCTGGTCAGCGCAGACTCAACGCATACGAAAAGCCCGGCACCTGGGGTGCCGGGCTTTCGCGTCAAGGGCCTAGTCGCTTTGGAAGTAGCTGAGCAGACGCAGGATCTCCAAGTAGAGCCAGACCAGCGTCACGGTCAGGCCCAGCGCGATCCCCCAGGCGGCCTTCTCGGGCGCACCGGCGCGGATCATCTGGTCGGCGGCGTCAAAGTCGATCAGGAAGCTGAACGCCGCGATCCCGATGCACACCAGCGAGAAGATGATGGCCAGCGGCCCACCGTCACGCAGGTGCATGCCCGCGCCGCCGCCGACGCCGAACATGCCCAGCACCAGGTTGCCGAGCATCAGCACCAACACACCGAACATGCTGGCGACGACCATCCGGGTGAACTTGGGGGTGACGCGGATCGCCCCGGTCTTGTAGACGACCAGCATGCCGAAGAACACCCCGAGCGTGCCCAGCACCGCCTGACCGATCAGGGCCCCGGCGTTGGTGCTCGACACCGCGAAGTTGGCGAGCAGGAACGAGATGGCGCCTAAGAACATGCCCTCCAGGCCGGCGTAGCTCAGCACAATCGCCGGGCTGTCCTGCTTGCGCCCGAAGGTAGCGACCAGCACCAGGCCCAGGCCGCCGAACGCACCGATAAAGGTGAGCGGACCGGCCAGCGCCTGGTTCATCGCCACCAGGAAGTAGGAGACGATGGCGACGACGGTCAGCACGCCCAGCGTGATGCCGGTCTTGGTGACGACGTCATCGATCGTCAGCGGGCGCGCAACACGCCCCTGCTGCGCGACGTAAGGGTCGGTCTGATAGCCCTGATGCATCTGCTGGGCCGCGGCACCGGCAGCGCCGGTCCCGAACTGCGCGTATCCGCCCTGCTGCTTCGGCAGGGAACGAAATACCGGGTTGCTGGTCTCCCGCACCGTCGGATCCTCTCTCGTTCCATCACTTGAGGTGTGCGAACACACGATCAACGATCAGCGGCCCGGGCAAGTTCCCTGGCCATTCACAGATAAACCTTACCCGCGGGCGGGCGCACACGGGTAGGGATCTAGATTGCGAAGGCGTGGCTGCCGAATCCGACGAGGTCCTGACCCGCATCGATGATGGTGTGGGGTTTTTGACGCTGAACCGACCGAAGGCGATCAACTCGCTGACCCAGACCATGGTGGACGCGATGCGCGCGGTGCTCACCGACTGGGAGCACGACGACGCGGTGCGTGCGGTGGTGCTCTGCGGCGCCGGGGAACGCGGGCTCTGCGCGGGCGGCGACGTGGTGGCGATCTACCACAGCGCCAAAGCCGACGGGTCTGCAGCGCGGCGGTTCTGGTACGACGAGTATCTGCTGAACGCCGCGATTGGCCGGTTCGCCAAACCGTACGTATCGCTGATGGACGGCATCGTGATGGGCGGCGGTGTGGGCGTGGGGGCGCACGCCAACACCCGGGTGGTCACCGACACCTCGAAGGTGGCGATGCCCGAGGTCGGCATCGGGTTCATTCCCGACGTCGGCGGCACCTATCTGCTGTCGAGGGCGCCGGGATCGCTGGGGCTGCACGCGGGGTTGACCGGTGCCCCGTTCTCCGGCGCCGACGCCATCGCGCTGGGATTCGCCGACCACTACGTGCCGCATGCGGCGCTGGGTGAGTTCACCGCGGCGATCGTCGCCGACGGGGTGGACGCCGCGCTGGCCGCCCACGCGGTCGAGCCGCCGCCGAGTGCCCTTGCCGCGCAGCAGGACTGGATCAACGAGTGCTACGCACACGACACCGTCGCGCAGATCGTCGCCGCGCTCGGCGACCACGGCGGCGAAGACGCCGCAGCCGCCGCGAAGCTGATCGCCACCCGCTCGCCGGTCGCGCTTGCGGTGACACTGGAGTCGGTGCGCCGGGCGGCCACCCTCGACACCCTGGAAGCTGTTTTGGCCCAGGAGTATCGGGTGTCGTGCGCCTCGCTGCGCTCGCATGACCTGGTGGAGGGCATCCGCGCCCAGTTGGTCGATAAGGACCGCAACCCGACCTGGTCGCCGGCGACGCTGGCCGAGGTCAGCAGCGCCGACATCGAGGCCTATTTCGTGCCCGCAGAACCCGATCTGACTTTTTAAGGAGCGGCAATGACATACGAAACCATCCTGACCGACCGTGACGGCCGGGTCGGCACCATCACGTTGAACCGGCCGCAGGCGCTCAACGCGCTCAACAGCCAGGTGATGGCCGAGGTCACCAGCGCTGCAGCCGAATTCGACGACGACCCGGGTATCGGCGCCATCATCATCACCGGCAGCGCGAAGGCGTTCGCCGCGGGTGCGGACATCAAGGAGATGTCGGAGCTGTCCTTCGCCGATGTGTTCGCCGCCGACTTCTTCGCCGCCTGGGGCAAGTTGGCGGCGGTGCGCACCCCGACGATCGCCGCGGTGGCCGGCCACGCACTCGGCGGGGGCTGCGAGCTGGCGATGATGTGCGATCTGCTGATCGCCGCGGACACCGCGAAGTTCGGCCAGCCCGAGATCAAACTCGGGGTGCTGCCCGGCATGGGCGGCTCGCAGCGGCTGACCCGGGCGATCGGCAAAGCCAAGGCGATGGACCTGATTTTGACCGGGCGCACCATCGACGCTGCCGAGGCCGAACGGTCCGGGTTGGTGTCGCGCGTGGTGCCCGCCGACGATCTGCTGGCCGAGGCCAACAAGGTGGCGGCCACCATCGCCGGGATGTCGTTGTCGGCGGCCCGGATGGCCAAAGAAGCCGTCAACCGCGCCTTCGAATCCACCCTGGCCGAGGGGCTGCTCTACGAGCGCCGGCTGTTCCATTCGGCGTTCGCCACCGACGACCAAACCGAGGGGATGGCCGCGTTCGTCGAAAAGCGACCACCGAACTTCACCCACCGGTAGCGGGCCGTTTTGGGCGAATCAGCAACGGTCACCGCCGAACCGGAAACTCCGGCCCCGCCCCGCAAAGCCTGGTGGATTCGGCACTACACCTTCACCGGCACCGCGGTCGGCTTGGTGTTTCTGTGGTTGTCGATGTCGCCGTCGCTGCTGCCCCGTGGGCCGCTGTTTCAAGGACTGGTCAGCGGCGGGTCCGGTGCAGCGGGCTACGGCCTGGGAGTCTTAGCCGTCTGGCTGGTCCGCTATATGCGGTCCAAGGACTCCAGCCCGCCCGCACCACGCTGGGCGTGGTGGGTGCTGATCGGCGTCGGCGCCGTCGGCCAGCTGGCCACGGCCATCTGGTTCCACATCTGGCAAGACCATGTCCGGGACCTGATGGGGGTGCCGCGGCTGACCCGGCTCGACTACCCGCTCGCCGGGATCTTGTCGGTGGTGGTGTTGTTTGTGCTGGTCGAGATCGGCCAGCTGGCCCGCAGGCTGATTCGCTTCCTGGCGCGACAGCTCAATCGGGTTGCGCCGCCGCGGGTCTCGGCCGTGGTGGCGGTCGCGCTGCTGGTGGCGCTGAGCATCGCGGTACTCAACGGCGTGGTGATCCGCGGCGCGATGCGGGCGATGAACAACACCTTCGCCTCGGTCAACAACGAGATGAGCCCGGACACCCCGCGGCCCTCGACGCCGCTGCGCTCGGGTGGGCCGGGGTCGCTGGTGTCGTGGGAATCGCTGGGCCACCAGGGCCGGATCTTTGTGGCCGCCGGTCCCACCGTCGCGCAGCTCAGTGACTTCAACCGGGCGCCGGCGACGCAGCCGATCCGGGCCTATGCCGGGCTGCACTCCGCCCCCGGAATCAAGGAGACCGCCGCATTGGCGGCGCGCGAGCTGCAGCGCACCGGCGGGCTGAACCGCGCCGTGGTCGCCGTCGCCACCACCACCGGGACCGGCTGGATTAACGAAGCCGAAGCCTCGGCCTTGGAGTACATGTACAACGGCGACACCGCGATCGTGAGCATGCAGTACTCGTTTTTGCCGAGCTGGTTGTCCTTCCTGGTGGACAAGGAAAACGCCCGCCACGCCGGGCAGGCGCTGTTCGAGGCGGTCGACGCGCTGGTGCGGCACATGCCGGAATCCCAGCGGCCCAAGCTGGTGGTGTTCGGCGAGAGCCTGGGCTCGTTCGGTGGCGAAGCGCCGTTCATGAACCTCAACAATGTGCTGGCCCGCACCGACGGCGCGCTGTTCTCCGGGCCGACGTTCCAAAACACCATCTGGACCGACCTCACCGAGAACCGCGATCCCGGTTCCCCGCAGTGGCTGCCCATCTACGACGACGGGCGCAACGTGCGGTTCGCGGCCCGGCCGTCCGACCTCGACCGCCCGGCCGGACCCTGGAGTACGCCGCGGGTGGTCTACCTGCAGCACGCTTCCGACCCGATCGCGTGGTGGAGCCCCGACCTGCTGTTCAGCAAACCGGACTGGCTGCGGGAAAAGCGCGGCTACGACGTGCTGCCGGAGGTGCACTGGATTCCGGTGGTGACGTTCCTGCAGGTGTCGGCGGATATGGCGGTCGCGGTCGATGTCCCCGACGGTCACGGGCATCGCTACGTCGCCGCCGTCGCCGACGGCTGGGCGGCGGTGCTGCAGCCACCGGGCTGGACACCGGAGAAGACGGCACGGCTGCGGCCGTTGCTGCAAGCACCCGAGTAGGGGTGGTGTAACACCCCACGGGCCGACCTCGATGAGGTAAACGTCAACCGTCTTTTAGGTGAACGGCCGGTAACCGCGGGAGGAGCGATCGATGCGCTGCGCGATGTCATCAGCTAGTGGGAGCCGGATCGGGAAAGCAGCGGCGGTGGCGGCGCTGATCGCCATACCGGCGCTTGGCCTGCCGGGCCTGGCGCATGCGTCACCAGCTGCAGCCGACGATCCCAATTGCGTGGCGGACCCTGCGCATCCGGGCTGTTGTGTGACCGACCCCGCCCATCCGTTCTGCCCATCCAACGACTCCAGGATTCCCACCAGCCCTAACGATCCGCTGTGTGCGCAGATGCCGTGGTCGGCCGCCTGCGTGGGCGGGCCGTGGGGCAACGATGACCCCATCGGGCCGGGCGATCCGGATTGCATTGGCAACATCGATCCCATCTGCGGTCCCCCAGCTCCCCCACCGGCGGATCCACCAACCGTTCCACCGCCGGCGGGTCCACCGACCGTTTCACCACCGGCGACTCCACCGACCGACGGGGCACCGCCGCCGGGAGCTCCCCCGACGGGCGCGCCGCACCCTCCCGGGACGCCGCCGACCGACGGGGCACCCCCACCGGGGGCTCCGCCCGTTGGTAACCCACCACCTAACTCACCGCCACCGCCCGGCGGCACCGCCCCCGGCGGTCCGGGCGGCGGTGACACGCCTAGCGGGCCCGGTGGCGCCGCGCCCGGCGGCGGGGACATCGGCGCTCCCAGCGGCGGTGCCGGTGGCGGCAGCATCGGCGGCGGAGCCGGCGGCGGCAGCATCGGCGGCGGCAGCATCGGGGGCGGAGCCGGCGGCGGCAGCAGCATCGGTGGCGGCAGCGCCGGTGGCGGTGCCAGCGCCGGAGCGGGTGCCGGCCACTGAGCCGCGCAATAATGTTTCGCTACCACGGGCGCCGATTAAGACGGCCCGGCGATGCCCGCGCCGGCACCGATGCCGTCGGGGTCTTGAGCCTGGCATCAGCCGGCCCGGCACCTAGTGCGCGACGCCTGCCAACCCGGCCAGCACCCCAGCGTCCGCCAGCGCGTGATACCCGCCGATGACATCGGTGGAGCGGCGTAACCCGAGGTCGACCAGCGATGCCGCGGCCAGGCTGGAGGTGTAGCCCTCCGAGCACAGGATCACCCATTCGACGTCGTCGTCGACGGCTTGCGGCAGCCGCGCGTCGCTGGTCGGATCGCAACGCCACTCCAGCACATTGCGCTCGATCACCAGCGCCGCCGGTACCTCGCCTTCGCGCTGCCGTTGGGCCTGCGGGCGGATATCGACGAGCACCGCGCCGCGCCGCAGCGCGTCGGGCACCTCATCGGCGGGTAGCCGGCGCAGCCGATCCCGTGCCGCCGCCAGCACCCGGTCGATCCGGCTCGTCACGCTTGTCCCTCGGGCTCGTCGGTCAGCACGGTGCGCTGGCGGCGCAATGTCTTGCGTCCGGTGACCTCGTAGTAGGACATCGCGGTCAACGGCGGCGAGTAGGCGTGCACGCTCAGCGTGGGCTCCACCGGCTCCACCGGCGCCGCGGATACCGTCGACGACGTCGGCGCCCACACCACGTCGTGCACCCAGCCCAGCGGGAACGCGGCCTGATCACCGGCTTCGAGTCGATTTCTGCGCAGTTCGCCGGCGTCCCAGCGGTATTCGTCGAGCGAACCCGACAGCACCGTCAACGCGCCGAGCGACCCGCCGTGGTCGTGCAGCTCGGTGGCGTGGCCGGGCACCCAGCTGATCAGCCAGATGTCGACCTCCTCATCACCGTGGATGCGGGTGAACCAGCGGTCGTCGGTGGGCAGGCCGCCCACCGGCAGCAGGACGTCATAGCGTCCGCTGAGCACGTCGTCGGCGGCGCGGTCGGTGGCGTGTAACAGGTCGGGCAGCCGCAGCCGGGTGGGGCCGGACACCGAGGGGACCGGCGACGGGCGCAGCGCAACAGGATTGGCGAGAACCATGAAAGCAACTCCAGAACGGATGGGCGGATCGGAAATCGACGGCAGCGAGCAGCTACGGGCGACAACAGCTCCGAAATCCGGCGTCCTCCATCACGTCAGCCATGCTAGCGGCCATGGCCGGATACGCGGCGGCCCCTGATGCGCCGCGGTGCCGGTGACAGCCGGTTTGCGCTGCTGGCGCGGGACAAATCCGCCGCGGGCAGCAATTCGAATCACGGCGAAGGAAAAGACCTCGGCGCCGCCTGCGCTCCGCCGGCTCCCGACAAATCGCCCTCCAGGTAGCGCTGCAAGTTCGGCGCGATCGCCGCCACCACGTCGTCCTCGGTCATCGACGCCAGCGGCTCGATCTTCCAGACGTAGCGCATCAGCGCGAACCCGATCATCTGCGAGGACACCAACCCACTGCGCAGCAACCGGTCGCAGTCGTCGACGCCGAGCCGGGCCACGTCCATCAGGCTGCCTTCGATGATCATCCGCAGCTTGTCCCGGGTGGCCGGCTCGTGCGCGGCGATCTGCAGGATGGCGCGCAGTGTGGGCGCGACGTCGTCGTCGGCCCAGCTGGTCAGCAGCAGCCGCAGCATCGCGGCACCCATCTCCGCGATCGGCCTCTGCTGGGCGGCCGCGACGCCATCGAGCCACTTCTGCGGCGGGGTGGTGGCCGCGTCGAGCAGGCCTTCCTTGGACCCGAAGTAGTGGTAGACCAGCGCGGGGTCCACATCGGCGGCCCGTGCCACCGCCCGGATCGTGGTACCGGCCCAGCCATGTTCGGCAAACGCCTCACGGGCAGCGCCCAGGATGCGGGCCGCGAGCACGCCCCGCTCATCGCGCGGGCCGGGCGTCACCGGTTTCTTCACCACGGTTTCACCATACCGTGAAATTCCCCTTGCGTTGAGACTAGTTTCATCGTAGCGTGAGACTAGTTTCAACAAGCCGTGAAAAGAGTCGTTATGAACACCGCGAACCCCGATGCTCCCGCGCTCGACCGCCCCTGGCGGCGCCCCGGCGCGCTGCGTTACGCGCTGACCCGGCTGGCGGGGTTGCTGCGCTGCCCCGTCGACGTGTATCCGCCGCCCCCGGGCGCGGTGCTGCTTGAGCGCGACGTCGCGGTCACCGCCCGCGACGGCACCGTGCTGCGGGTCAACGTCCATCTGCCCAGCGGCGCTGGGCCGTTCCCGGTGCTGCTGTCCGCGCACCCGTACGACAAGGACACCGTTCCGGCCAAAAGGCGCTGGGGCCCGGGCTATTCGGTGCCGTTTCAATACCGCATTCTGCGGCAGCCGTCGCGGATTCGGTTCTCCAGCCTGACCGGTTGGGAGGCACCCGATCCGGCATGGTGGACCGCGCAGGGCTTCGCGGTGGTCAACTGCGACCTGCGCGGCGCCGGGCATTCCGACGGGGTGAGTGCGCTGCTGTCCGACCAGGAGGGCGAGGACGTCTACGACCTCGTCGAGTGGGCCGGCGCGCAGCCGTGGAGCAGCGGGGCGGTCGGCATGATCGGGGTGTCCTACCTGGCGATTTCGCAGTGGAAGGCCGCGGCGCTGCGGCCGCCGCACCTGAAGGCGATCGTGCCATGGGAGGGCTTCACCGACCCCTACCGCGATCTGCTGCGCCCCGGCGGCATCCAAGAGGTCGGGTTCGTCCGGGTATGGAGCCGCGGCCTACGCAAGGTGCGGTTGAAATACCAACTCGGGGAGGAGAATACCAAGCGGCCGGTGATCGACGACTGGTGGCGGTCGCTGGTGCCGGACCTGGCCCACATCGAGGTGCCCGCGCTGATCTGCGGCAGCTTCTCGGACAACAACCTGCACAGCCGGGGGTCGGTCCGCGGGTTCGAACAGCTCGGCTCGGCCGAGAAGCATCTCTACACCCACCGCGCCGGCAAGTGGTGCAACTTCTACTCCGAGCCGTCGCTGCAGGCCCAGCTGGCGTTTCTGGACCGGCACCTGCGCGACGGTGCCGCGGCGCCGCTGCCGCGGGTTCGCCTGGAGGTGCGGGAGAGCCGCGATCAGATCGTGGCGGTCCGAGA
Source organism: Mycobacterium sp. pUA109 (assembly GCF_041287095.1). Taxonomy (NCBI): domain Bacteria; kingdom Bacillati; phylum Actinomycetota; class Actinomycetes; order Mycobacteriales; family Mycobacteriaceae; genus Mycobacterium; species Mycobacterium sp. pUA109. The sequence goes on from NZ_JBGGKS010000013.1 coordinate 170,446, forward strand.
CGAGGCCAGCTGGCCGCTGGCGGCGACGCGGTGGACGCCGCTGCACCTCACCAACGCCGGCCTGTCGACGGACCCGGCCGGTGCCGACGGGGCGATCAGCTTCGACACCCGGTCGCGCGGCGCATGTTTCGGCTGGACCGTGCCCGACGACACCGAGCTGACCGGGCCGATGGCGGTGCGGTTGTTCGTCGAGATGACCGGCCACCCCGACGTCGACCTGTTCGTCGGGGTCGAAAAGTGGCGCGGCGCGAGCTATATCCCGTTCGAGGGCTCCTACGGGTTCGGGCGCGACCGCATCACCTCCGGCTGGTTGCGGGCGTCGCTGCGCGCCCTCGACGAGCAGCGGTCGCGGCCGTTCCAGCCGGTGCCGACCTTCACCCACCCCGCACCCTTGCAGCCCGGGCAGGTGGTGCAGGTCGACGTTCCGCTGGGCCCGTCGGCGACGCTGTTCCGGGCCGGCGAGCGGCTGCGACTGGTGGTCGCCGGCCGGTGGCTGTGGCCGCGTAACCCGCTGATCGGGCAGTTTCCCACCGCGTACCGGAGCCTGTCGCGGGGCACGTGCACCCTGCACTGGGGCCCCGGCCGCGACGCCCGGTTGTTGGTGCCGGTGATCGGCTGACTCGGGTGTAGGCAAGATGGAGTGGTGACACGTGCAGACGGACGCCGGGTCGCCCTGGTCCTCGGCAGCGGCGGCGCCCGCGGCTACGCCCATATCGGGGTGATCAACGAGCTGCGCGACCGCGGATATGACATCGTCGGGATCTCCGGGTCGTCGATGGGCGCGTTGGTCGGCGGGCTGCAAGCGGCCGGCCGGCTCGATGAGTTCACCGAGTGGGCCAAGGCGTTGACGCAGCGCGCGGTGCTGCGACTGCTGGACCCCTCGATCACCGCGGCGGGAGTGCTGCGCGCCGGGAAGATCCTGGACGCCGTCCGAGACATCTTGGGCGACATCACCATTGAGCGGCTGCCGATTCCCTACACGGCGGTCGCGACGGATCTGATCACCGGCAGGTCGGTGTGGCTGCAGCGCGGCCCGGTCGACGCCGCGATCCGGGCGTCGATCGCCATCCCCGGGGTGATCGCCCCGCACGTAGTCGACGGACGGCTGCTGGCCGACGGCGGGATCCTCGATCCGCTGCCGATGGCGCCGATCGCCGCGGTCAACGCCGACCTGACGGTCGCGGTGAACCTCAGCGGCAGCGAGGAGGAGGCCGCACCCCACGACGACGATCCCGAGCCGCGTCCCACCGCGGAGTGGCTGCATCGCATGCTGCGCAGCACCTCCGGGCTGCTGGACACCAATGCCGCCCGGTCGCTGCTGGACCGGCCGACGGCGCGGGCGGTGCTCAGCCGGTTCGGCGCGTCGATCCCGGACGCCGACATCGACGCCGAACCCGAGCCCGACGCACTGCCCGAGATACCGGAGGTGCCTGAGGTGCCCAAGCTGGGCAGCTTCGAGGTGATGAACCGCACCATCGATATCGCGCAGGCGGCGTTGACCCGCCACCACCTGGCGATGTATCCGCCCGATCTGCTCATCGAGGTGCCCCGCACCGCGTGCCGCAGCCTGGATTTCCACCGCGCCGCCGAGGTCATCGACGTGGGCCGCGAACTGGCCGCCACCGCCCTCGACGCGACGCGCGACGCAGGCTGAATCAGCCGGGCAGGAATTCGGTCACCGCCGCGGCCACCCGGCGCCCCTGCTCACGGCCGGCCCGCGCCGACGCGGCCCGGCACCGCGGGTCCAGCGGGTTGGCGCCGAAGGCGGCCAGCGCGGCATCGTCGGCGAACACCCCGAACGCCGCACCGCCAAACCCGGCGATCTCGGCGGCGGGACCGTCCCCGAACGGCGATGGCGCGGCTTCCCCGGCGGGCACCAACACCACCGCCACCGGACAGTCGTCGGCCACCGCCAGGTTGACCGAGCTGCCGATGCCGCCGTCCATGTAGCGCCGACCCGCGATCGTCACCGGCGGCCACGCCCCGGGCACCGCACAGCTGGCGGCCACCGCGTCCACCAGGTCGACACCCGAGTCCCGGTCGAGCACCACCAGTTCGCCGGTGGCGATGTCGATGGCGGTGATCCGCAGCTCCCGGTCCGGCCAGGCGTGCGACGGCAGCCGCTGCTCGATCACGTTGCGGCGCACCGGTTCGGCCACGGTCGGCGCCGCCGCCGCGACCGCCCCGATCCGTTGCAGCTTCTGCGCGGTGGAGGTGTTCGGTTCGGTGACCGCGGCCAGGATCAGCTCGCCGATCTCGTCGACGCTCACCCCGGGATCGATCTCGGCGGACGGCCCGTCGACCTGCCGGGTGAACAGTTCCTGCAGGCCCACACCGCTGCCGATCTGGGCGGCCACCGCCGATCCCGCCGAGGTGCCGACCAGCACCGCGGAGTCGAGCAATGCGCGCGCGGTGGCCGGTGCTTCTTCGGCGATGCCCTGCAATACCCCGGTCTCCCAGGCGATTCCTACCACTCCCCCGCCGGCCAGCACGAGCGCGCGTTTGGTCGTCACAGTCACCGAGTGTGCCAGTTACCCGAACGGGTGCTGTGCGGCGGCCGCCACCGAGCTCAGGTCCGCGCGGCGCAGCTGGTGGCTGGGCGGGTCCGGCAGCACCAGGTCACGGGTGATGTGTAACCCGGCGTCGACGTGCACCAGCTCCCCCGGCGCGATCAGCTGCCAACGCGGGTCGTCGTCCATCGGCTCGCTGGCGAATACCACCGCCGGCCGGCCGCGCAGCTGCTCGGCGTGCGCGCGAATACGCCTGCTGCGCAAGGCCAAACTCGGCGGTGCACCGTCGCGGCGGTCCAGCATGTACAGCTGGTTGGGTTCCGGGTAGCGCAGCGCCCACACCTCGGTGGCCGTGCTGAGCAGCACGTTGACGGCGTAGATCGGCACATTGGCGGCCAGCCAGGTCAGGGCATCGACCAAGCCGGCCGCCACGCCGCCGCGTCGCGCCCGGATGGCGGCGGTGATCAGCGCGAACACCCGCTCGGAGTCGGTGTGGCCGGCCACCAGGTCGGCGGCGCCGACCTCACGCAACCGCTCGTCGAGCACGTCGAGCCCCTCGACCACGCCGTTGTGCGCGAAGATCCGGCCGTCCTGCAGGAACGGGTGGGTGTTGACCACCGCGTGCGCACCGGTGGTCGCGTACCGGACGTGGGCGACGAACGTGGTGCCGGTCATGTCGTGGGCTTCGGTCGCGAAGTCGGCGTCCTGCCAGGCCGCGATGGGCTGCTTGCGCAACTCCGGCTGCCCGTGGCCGTCGAACACGCCCAGCCCGGTGCCGTCGGGATTGCGCCGGCTCTGCTCGGCAAGGCTGTCCGGGGCGTCGAGCAGCCAAAACGTGGCGGTCACCACCTTGGACCCGGCGTGCAGCGCAAACAGGCGGCACATGCCGGTCAGCCGGCCAGCTGCGCGGACAGTTCGGCCAACGCCTGGCGGGCGTAGCCCTTCCACAGCCGGCCGAGCACCGGCAGCGCGGGGCGGGCCAGCACCGATCGCGGGTGGATGGTCCACCGCCAACTGACCTGGGTGGCGTCACCGTCGGGGGTGAACCGCCATTGCCCCTCGACGAGGTCGACCAGTGGGGCCAGCGGGCCCTTGATGTCGGTGAGGGTGTAGTCGAAGCGGTGCGGCGGGTCGACGGCGGTCAGTTGCTCGCGCATGCTGCCGCCGCCGGTCAGCAGCACGGTGCGGGTTTGTCCGGCCGCGTTCCAGTCACCGCTCTGGTCGCGCACCTCTTTGATCGGCGGGATCGGCCCGTACCAGCGCCGAAACAGTGTCGGCAACGGCAAGGGCAGGGTGCCGGCGAAGGCGTCGGCAACGCCGACGGGTATCGCCCGTGATTGCTCGACCGTTAGAGACATGGCTTGAGGCTAGGGCTTCCCGGCGCGAGCAGACGCAAAAGCGCCCATTTCGGCGCGGGATCGGGGGCTTTTGTGTCTGCTCGCGGTCAGTGCGCCAATCCGGGTGCGGCGCGGCCGGTGACCAGCGGCAGGTCGAAGAAACCCTGGATGCCGGCCGGCGCCGCGCAGACCGCCGGGATTTTGTTGACGCAGTGCGCCGCGGTGGCGACGATGCCGGGGTTGCTCTTCAACCCGGCTTCGACACTTTCCGGCTGCCAGCCCTTCACGGTGACGAAGGTGTCCGGATTGCCCCGAACCTCCATCTCGTACCGCTCCCCCGCCGGGCCGAATGACCATGGCGGGTCCAGGTTTTCCTCACCCATCAGCCAGTTCACCGTGATGCGCACCACCGGCGTGTCGGCCACCGTCGCCTCCCAGTGGAACCGGCGCCCGGCGACCTGACCGGGTTCAATCGGCCCGATCGGCGAGTCGATCGCGGCGGTGGCGACCGCCACCTCCTGGGAGGAGCGCACCGTGGGATCGGCGGCAAAACCCAACCGGTCCACGCACAACCGCACCGACTGAACAAATCCGCCGTCGAGGAGTTTTTGCATCGGCCCGGTCAGCGCATTGTCCGGTGTCCCGCCGAACCCCATCACGTAGCGCAGCACGTCCGGGGCGCCGTAGGTCCGCAGATCGGAAAACTCTTCGGAGCGAACATAGGTCACCCCGGTTGACATCACCGACAGCAGCAGCGGAAACAACTCGGTGGCCGCCCCGGGGCCGATGCCGGCGCCGTGCAGCGTCGCGTTGCCGGCCTGCGCGGCGATCTCCAGCGGCGCGGCCTCGTGTTCGCTGGGATAGAACCAGCCCAGCGGGGTGACGACGTTCTTGCCGGAGCGCAGCAACGCGGCGACTTCGTCGACACTGGGCAGCAGCGGCGCGTAGATCACCGCGTCGGCGTCCAGCGCGAGGATGTCGTCGATGTTGTTGGTGGCGGTCACCCCCAGCGGCGGTGCGCCGAGGATGTCGCCGACGTCCTTGCCGCTCTTGGTTTCCGAATGCACCCAGCAGCCGACCAGCTCAAGTTCGGGATGTTCGAGCACCCCGTTGATCGCGGCCACTCCCACCGAACCGGTCGCCCATTGCACCACGCGCAGACTCATGGTCACTTTCTACCTTCCCGCGAGCGGACGCAAAAGGGGGCTTCGCTCCGCGAGGCAGGATAAAACCGTCGCCGACGGTGCGACCTCATACGCTTTGGGCGCTCAAAGCGTATGAAATCGCACAATCGCGGACGCTTTGGCAAAGACGGCGTCAGTCGCGCACCTCGGTGACCTGGTAGGCGTTGTCGGCATACCGGGACCGGATGGTCTTCTTGTCGTACTTGCCGACGCTGGTACGCGGAATCTCGTCGACGAACGTCCAGCGCTCCGGCAGCCACCACCGAACGACCCTGCCGGCCAGGAAGGTTCGCAGCTCACCGGCCTGCGCGGCGGCGCCCTCCCGGGCCACCACCACCGCCAGCGGCCGCTCCTGCCAGCGCTCGTCGGGCACCCCGACCACCGCCGCCTCGACCACGTCCGGGTGGGCGATCAGCGCGTTCTCCAACTCGACCGAGGAGATCCATTCCCCGCCGGATTTGATCACGTCCTTGGCCCGGTCGGTCAACGTGACGAAGCCCTGCCCGCCGATGCGGCCCACGTCCCCGGTGCGCAACCAGCCGCCGTCGAACTTCGATTCGTCCTGGCCCCGGTAATACGACCCGGCGATCCACGGGCCGCGCACCTCCAGTTCGCCGACGGCCGCACCGTCGTTGGGCAACACCTGACCGTCGTCGTCGACGATGCGGGTTTGCACCCCGCACACCGGCTGCCCCTGGGTGCCCCGCAACGTCCAGTGCTGTTCGTCCGGGGTGCCCGGCGGCGGCCACGCCATGGTGGCCAACGGCGACGTTTCGGTCATCCCCCACAACTGGCGGATCTGCACCCCGTATTTGTCCTCGAAGGTGCGCATCAGCGACACCGGCACCGCCGAGCCGCCGCAGGCGACCAGGCGCAGCGACGACATGTCGTGGTTGGGTTCGGTGTCCAGGAAGTGCATGACGTCATTCCAGATCGTCGGCACCGCGCCGGCCACCGTGGGCCGTTGCGTCTCGACCGCGTCCACCAGGGAACGGGCATCGAGGTGGCGGTCCGGCAGCACCAGGTCGGCGCCGGCCATCAACGCCGCGTACGGCAGCCCCCAGGCGTTGGCGTGGAACATCGGCACGATCGGCAGCACCCGGTCGACGGATCCGACCCCGATCCCGTTGGTGGTGCAGGTCGCCATCGAATGCAAGTAGCTCGAACGATGGCTGTAGACCACGCCTTTCGGGTTGCCGGTGGTGCCGCTGGTGTAACACATCGCGGCCGCGGAGTTCTCGTCGATCTCGGGCCAGTCGAACGCGGTCGACTCGGCGCCCACGACGTCGGCGTAGCGCAGCACCGTCTTACCGGCCTGTTCCAGCGCCGCGGTGTCGCCCTCGCCCACCGCGATCACGGTGTGCACGGTGTCGAGCTGGCCCAGCACCGGGGCCAGCAGCTTGGCCAACGACACGTCCACCAGCACGATCTGATCTTCGGCTTCGTTGGCGACGTAGACGATCTGGTCGGCGAACAGCCGGATGTTCAGGGTGTGCAGCACCGCCCCCATCGCCGGCACCGCCAGGTAGGCCGCCAGGTGTTCGGCGTTGTTCCACATGAACGTGGCGACCCGCTGGTCGCCGGTGATGCCGAGACGGCGCAGCCCGTTGGCCAGCTGGGCCACCTGCTGTCCCAGTTCCCGGTAGGTGCACCGGCGGTACCCGCCACCGGTCGCCGTGGTCACCGTGCGGTCCCCGTGGACCGCGGTGGCGTGGTTGAGGATGGCGGTGATCGTCAGCGGGACATTCTGCATCGTGCTGTACACGACGTACCACCTTTGCGCTGTTAGCCGTTCTTGTCTACAAGCCCGGCCCAAACGCTACCCGTGTGGGTGTGCCACCGAGGGCTAGACCAGCGCCGTCTCCAGCTCAAACAGCTCGGGACGGTCGGCGACCTCCCCCACCAGGGACGCCGTGGTCAACCCGATCGACACCACGGTGACGGCGCCGGCGTGGTCGGCGACGTAGAGGTGGCTGCCGTCGGCGCTTTCGGCCACGCAGGACGGCTGCGCGTCCAGGGCGACCGTGCCGATCACGTCGTGGGTCAGGGTCGACATCACGGTGACGCCGGTTCCGGTGACCAGGTAGGCGCGCGCGCCGTCGGTGCTGAGCAGCAGCTGGGTGACGGTGTCCAGCGACCCGATTTCCAGGCTGCCGGTGATGACCGCGGCGCGGGTGTCGACCACATCGATCACCGCGCCCAGGTCGGGGTCGCAGCTGGCGACGTAGAGGATGTCGCCATCGTGGTTGAGCGCGAGACCCCGGATGGGCGAACCGATCTCGATGGTGTCCAGCACGCGGCGGGCGGCGGTGTCGATCACCGCTAACCCGCTGCCGTCGGGTCGCTGGATGGCGACGTAGAGGCGCTGACCGTCCGGGCTGACGGCCAGGTTCTCGGCGACGGCACCCGGCGCAACCGCCAGGTCGATCACCTGGGCCTGTTCGGTCGTGGTGTCCAGGACCACGACATCGGCCCCGTCGGCGCTGATGCGGCTGGTGAATACGAGTTTCCCGTCCGGGCTCACCGCCAGGTCGCGCACCGAGCCGGCCAGCGGGTATCCGGCGACGGCGGTGCCGGTGACCAGGTCGACCGCCGCGATCGCGTCGTAGCCGGGTGAGGCGACGCCGACGTAGACCCGAGCCTCGTCGGCCTCGTCGGCGGCGACCGTGAACGGCTCGGGCAGACCGGTGAGCGTCGCCGCGACTCGCCCGGCGGCCAGGTTGACCACCGAGATGCTGTCATCGCCGTAGTTCGTCACCACCAGGCGTCGGCCGTCGCGGCTGGCCGCGATGCCGGCAATGGGACCGTTGCCCACACCGATGCGACCGGCCACGGTGAGCCCCAGCGCGACGCCGACCTCCAGCAGCGGACCGGCCTCGGCCAAGACGTCGGGGAGGTACCGGTGCGAGCGCGGGCCCAGGTTGACCGCCAAGTCCTGCAGTGCGGGAATCCGCACCGTGGGCGCCGACGACGGCGGCTCGGCCAGCGCCACACCGCCGGTCGCGTCACGGGCCTCGCTCATCGCGGTCACAGCCTTTGCCATCGTTGTCGAACCTCCCCGCGGGCAGCAGCAACACCGCCCTGGATATCGATTGCAGCGCCCGTCGGGCACAAGTTCCATTCGAGTTTAGCGGCGGAATTCACGGTCAAAAGGAAGCATTTCAGCGTTGTGACTCATATCGCAGAACGCGCTTAGATTGCGCTTAGCCAACGACTATTCCGTGCGCCACAATGCGTTCCGCAGCAACTCGGCGACCGAGGATCGACGTGGGCTTACCGCCGCGTGGCGAACGGGTGATCTCGGCCTCACGCAATTCTCGGAATTAAGAGCCTCTTAACGTCTGGCCAAAAAGAGGCGAACATCACATTGCGCCGCAGGTGTCGGGCGCGCCGAACCAGCGTGTCAGCGCCGCGTGCAGCCGATCGACGTCGTCGGGGCGCGCATCGTCGGCGGCCCAGGCAACGTAGCCGTCTGGCCGGATCAACAGCGCGGCCGCCGCGGTGTCGGAGCTGGTGACCTTCGCGACGTCCAGTCGGTCTGTCCACCCCGGCACGGACTCGGCGAACACGCCGCCGGTCAGGTCGAGCAGCAGCGGGCGCGCCGCACGCATCGCCTCGGCGACGCGGCGTCCGTCGCTCAACGTCAACTCAGGGACCAAATACCCCGACAGCGGGTGATCGTCGCCGAGGTCGTAACGGGTGTCCGAGCCGGCCAGCAGCCGCGCCAAATGCACTGCAGCGTCCGGGGTTTGCGTCAGCTCACCGAACAGTGCGCGCAGCGCGGCGACCTCGGGACCGGGGGCCATCAGCGCGAGCTGGGACATCGACTGCATCATGACGCGCTCGCCCACCGGATACCGCTCGTGCTGGTAGCTGTCGAGCAATCCGGTTGGCCCCCAACCGTTCACGACGGCGGCTAGCTTCCAGCCGAGGTTGACCGCATCCTGCAAACCGAGGTTGAGGCCGGGCCCGCCGATTGGGGAGTGCACGTGGGCGGCATCGCCGACCAGGAACACGTTGCCCTCGCGATAACGGTCGGCCTGGCGGGTGTTTTGGCCGTTGATCCGCCGCAGCGCGTGCGGGCCGGGTCCGCGGGGCGGTTCCACCGGCAAGTCGATCCCCAGCATCCGGCGCAGGCTCTCCCGCACTTCCTGCACCGTCATCGGCGCGTTGTCGGCGACCGATCCGTCCCCGAATTCGATTGTTCCGATTAGCGGCCGCCCGGGTTCCAATTCGGCGACGACGACACCGCCTCGGTCTACTCTGTTGTGCCCAAACGGGATTCGCCCTCCCCCGGGGAGTGCGATCCCGCCGTCCTCGGCCCGCAGCTCGGCAGGCAGGTGGACGTGGGCGATCCGCAGCACCACCGGGGCGGTGAAGCCGGGAAAGTCGATGCCGACGGATTTGCGGACCCGGCTGCGACCGCCGTCAGCGCCGACCAGGTATCGGGCGCGAAGCGGGTAGGGTCCGTCGGGGCCGGTGACGACGAGGTCCACGCCGCCGTCGCGCTGGGTCACGTCGGTCAGTTCGTGGCCCCAGCGCAGCTCCGCGCCCAGGCCGTGGGCCCACGCCGCCAGGTGGGCCACCAGCCGTGGCTGCGGGATCAACAACCCGCGCATCGGATTGTCCGGCACGGCATCAAACGACACCGGAATGCCGCTGAAGACATAGAACGGGATTGGCTGCGGCGGCCCGGGCGGGCCACCGAGCTCGTGGTAGAGCCCGCGCATGTCGAGCACCCGAACCACCTGCCCGACCAGGCCGTTGGCCTTGGGCTCGGCGCTGGGTTCGGCAAGTGCGTCCAACACAATTGGCCGCACGCCGGCCAGCGCGAGTTCGCCCGCGACCATCAGGCCGGTGGGACCGGCGCCGCAGACGACGACATCGACCGCGTTTTCACCCACCCGACCAGAGTAAGCCAACATTGCCTACTGGGCAAGTTTGCCTTACGGGCATGTTTACGTGGGCTGCACGGGCACCTTGGCGGCGATCTGGTTGGCGATGTTGACCGCCGTGTCGGCGGGGTCCGCGCTGCAGGTGTTGACGTCGACGACGACGTTGTTCCGCACGGTCAGGGCCCGACCGCAGGCCCAGCCGGGGGCGCCGGCGTTTTCTTGGGTCGCGATGGTGCTGAGCACGCCCTTGTCGTTGGTCACCGGCCCGGCTTCCCACTCCGAGCCGGATTGGATGTGGGTGTACAGATCGCAGGTCGGCCACTGTTTGGCGGAGGCGTCGTAGAAGGCGGCGGCCTGTTTGGCCGACGGAAACAGCACCACGGCCTGCTCGACGAAGTGGGTGAAGTTATCGCCCTCCTGCAGGGTCTGATCCCGCATGGCGCTGAACCCGCTGTCGGCGTAGACCTGCGCTTGCGCCGCGCCGTCGATCGCCAGGCACTCCCGGGGCTGCATGGTGGCGCTGTCGTCGGACATCGCGTTGTGATACCTGGTGACCGCCATCTCGGTGGCCCCCATGACGCCGTTGACCTGCTCGGGGGTGAGCAGCAGCCCTTTCAACGCCTTCTCGACGACTGGCGGCGGAGCCTTTGTCGTGGTGGTCGATGTGGTGCTCGTCGTGGCGCGCTTTTGGTCACCGCTGTGGCAGCCCGGAGCCAAAAGGCTCACGCCGGCAACGACGAGCACCACCGTCATACGACGCATGTGTTCATTCCAAGCCTCGCCCTAACCCCCGACCGGTCAGTGCGGAGCTACCCCTGCAACGTTGCCGGCCAGGACTCGCGTGTGCTGAGCGTAAGTGACACCGGGCGAGTAATGCGACGTATTTAGCCGATTCTTGGCCTGCCCGTGATCTTGTATCAACGCCGGATGGGTTGCTGTGCGACCACACTGGCCCTCGGTGCCCCCAGTCGGACTCGAACCGACACTGGGCGGATTTTAAGTCCGCTGCCTCTGCCAATTGGGCTATGGGGGCTTGCGGCGAATCTAGCGTGACGGCGGCAGCGGCCCCCGACCGGGACTACACGGCAGGTGGCCTGGGCGCGCGGCATTGATTCCGCGGAACGGGAATTGGGCGAGCTGCCAGGTGCTACAGGTGGTGGGGGCAGTACGCGTTCGCCGAGATCGCGGTGAACTGCGCGGCGCTCGCCATGGTGAAGCCGGGGTTGGTGCTGCGCACCGCGTTCACAGTGTCGAGGGGGGTGAGTCCGCCATCCATCAACTTGCACACCGCCTGGCCGGCGGCGATGGCCTGCCCGGCGCCGCGGTGGCCAAGGCCCGCCTGGTCGAGCGCGGCGAGAAACGCCGCATCGTCGCCGGTCGTGTCCGCGTGTGCGGGTGCGGCCAGGCCCACCATTGCGGCGGCGCTTACCAGCAGGAGTAGGCGCTTCATGCAGGTCATTCTGCTCAGGGCCCGTTAAATCCGTGTTACCTGACTTTTACCGTCGTTCACTAGCTTGTTAAATCCATGTGACAGATCCTCGCGTCCACCGGGGACACGGGGCTGCGCTGTGGGTCCTAGAGCTGGCTACATGTGTTCGGGGCAGTAGGAAGTTGCGGAGATGACCGCAAACCTGGCGGCATGCTCGGTGCTGAATCCGGGGTTGGTGCTTTGCACCGCCACGACGGTGTCCATCGGCGACAGGCCGGCGTCCATCAATTTGCACACGGCATGTCCGGCCACGATGGCCTGGTCCGGGCCGCGGTGGGACAGTCCCGCCCCGGAAAGTGCGCCAAGGAATTCCGCATCGCTACCGGCGTAATCGGCGTGCGCCGGCGCTGCGAGGCCGACCATCGCGGTGGTGAGACCCATCAGCAGGAGTAGGCGTTTCATGGCTGGAAGTCTGCGTGGGCTCCGTTAAGTCGGTGTTACCGAGCTTTTACCGCGTCGGATCGCGTTGTTAATTCCGGGTTACAGGCCTTTCATCCGGCCCCGACGAGGCCGGTGATCCGCAGGTCAGACACCGGTTGACACCGCTAGCCTATGCATCGAATTTTGTTGTTCAACAGCGTTATTCGTACCGACGAATCCACCGGCCGGCCGCCTCACAACAAGGCGGTGCGCCCTGTGCGCTGACACATGCGTGCGCCTGCGGATCCCGGCGCCTTGAAATCACAGGCGCCCCTTTTGTATCGAAGTCCGACGCCGCGCAACCGTCCGCGTGACGCGCGACACCGCCTGCGGCGCAGGTGTGTAAAAAGTTCGGACGTGCAAGTTAAGAAGCAGTTAACCGACTTTCATTGCCGACGTCAGTTAGGGAACTGTGGAGCCTGCTCAGTAGCCGACCTATGACAGGCCGGCTTGTTTGGCTAAGGAGAGGGCAATGTCTTTCGTAACCACCCAACCTGAGGCGCTGACGTCGGCAGCCAGCACCCTGCAGGGGATCGGCTCGGCGTTGGCCGCCCAAAACGCCGCCTCGGCCGCCCCGACGACCGGTGTGGTTCCGGCCGCCGCCGACGAGGTCTCGGCGCTGACCGCGGCGCAGTTCGCCGCGCACGCCAGCCTGTACCAGCAAGTCAGTGCGCAGGCCAGCGCGATTCACGAAATGTTCGTCAACACCCTGGGCATGAGCGCCGGGTCGTATGCGGCCACCGAAGCCGCCAACGCTGCCGCCGCGGGCTGAGCGGGGCAATCATGTTTGATTTCGGAGCCCTACCGCCGGAGATCAACTCCACCCGGATGTATGCCGGCCCCGGTTCGGCGCCAATGATGGCCGCCGCGGCGTCGTGGCGCGCGCTCGCCGCCGAACTCAGCTCGGCGGCCAGCTCCTACGAGGCGGCCCTTACCCAGCTGACCGGTGAGGAGTGGACGGGTCCGGCGGCGGCCGCCATGACCGCCGCCGCCACCCCGTACATGACGTGGATGGGCACCACCGCCGCCCAAGCCGAACAAGCCGCCACCCAGGCCACCTCGGCGGCAGCCGCCTTCGAGGCGGCCCATGCGGCCACCGTGCCGCCGGCGGTGGTTGCCGCCAACCGGGCTCAACTGGCCACGCTGGTCGCGACCAACTTCCTGGGCCTCAACACCGCGGCGATCGCCGCCAACGAGGCCCACTACGGGGAGATGTGGGCCCAGGACGCCGCGGCGATGTACGGCTACGCCGGCTCCGCGGCGAGCGCCTCGCAGGTGACCCCGTTCACCTCGCCGAACCAAACCACCAATCCGACCGGGATTGCCGGGCAGGCTGCGGCGGTGACCCAGGCCTCGGGCACCGCCGCAGGGAACAGCAGTGCCCAAGTCTCGCAATTGATCTCGTCGATGCCCAGTGCGATTCAAAGCCTGGCCTCGCCGATGTCGTCCGCGACCTCGGCGGCGTCGGTGCCATCGGGACTGGCCAGTGCCTTACCCAGCTCCAGCGACATGATGAACGTGATCTTGAACGGCATCTCCTCCGGAGGCGCCACGGCCGCGATGTATATCCCGTCGACCCTGATTCCGAGCATGATCGGTTACCTGACCGGTCCGGGTTTCAACGCCATCAACGGTGGTGCGGCCTCCTCCGGCTTGGGGGCACTGCTGGCCCCCGGTGGTCCACTGGGCGAGCTCGGTGCGCTCGGAGGCGTCGCCGGTGCCGCGTCGTCGGCCGCGCCCGGGCTGAGCGCCGGCCTGAGCGGAAGTACGTCGGCAGTGACCGCCAGCATGGGCCAGGCGTCGCTGGTCGGCGCGATTTCCACCCCGCCGAGCTGGGCGGCGGCGACCCCGGCCAGCGCCGCCAGCACCGGCGCCATGCAGGGCGCCGGCTGGGCCGTCGCCCCGGAAAGCAATTCGGTGGCCGCCATGCCCGGCGGAATGCCCGGCGGCGCCGGCGGGCGCGGCGGTGGATTCGGTTTCGGCGCACCGCGTTACGGCTTCAAACCCACCGTGATGCCACGTCCCGTGGTAGCCGGTTAAGCCATATCCCTTTCGCAGACAACAAGTTAAGGAGAGAGCACAATGCCTACGCGTTTTATGACCGATCCGCACCAGATGCGGGCCATGGCGGGCCGCTTCGACGTGCACGCCCAAACCGTTG
>NZ_JBGGKS010000014.1:0-181438 GCF_041287095.1 Mycobacterium sp. pUA109
AGGACGTCGCCATCTCCTAGAAAAACGCCACTTTCTTCGCCAACACGCGTCATAACTCTCTTACTACGCACGCTCGCGGCGAGGGGTTTAACGCAGCCGGGCGTGCTCGACTTTGAGGCAGCGATCCATCACGACCTGCAGCCCGGCGGCCTCGGCGGCGCGGGCCACCTGCTCATCGGCCAGGCCCAGCTGCAGCCACAGGGTCTGGGGACGGCCGTCGAGCCGCAGCACCTCGTCGAGCACCGCCGGCAGCTGATCGCGGCGCCGGAACACGTCGACCAGGTCCGGCACCACCGGCAGCTCCGCCAGGCTGGCATACACCGGCGCGCCGTCGATTTCGGTGATCGTCGGGTTGACCGGATACACCCGGTAGTCGCCGGTGGCGACCAGATACGAGTAGACCTCGTGGCTGGGCCGGGCCGGGTTGGCCGAGGCGCCGACCACCGCGATCGTCTTCGTTTCGCGCAGGATGCGCCGCAGCTGATCGTCCGCCATCAGTTGGTGCCGGCCGACCGCTCGGCCCGCATTTTGACGAACCGGTCGGAGAGTCGACGCATCCGGATCATCAGCGACGCCGGCGGGCTGACTTTGGCGTCGAGGTATTCGGTCAATTCCTTGGGCGGCACCCCGATGCGGGAGGCGAACTCGGGGGGCCCCAGGCCGGAGCGCTCCATCAGCTGCCGGATGTGGCGGGCGACCTCGGCGCGTTCGTTGGCTTCCAGGTGGGCGCGGGTGCGGGCCAGCACCTCCGACAGCGCTTTGGAGATGCCATAGGGCCGGGCGCCGTTGAGAACCTCCTCGACCTGGCGGGCGGTGCGCCCGTACGGGTCACGTTTGAGCGCGACGACGATCCGCTGCCACACGGTGATGTCGCCGCTTTCCAGTGCCGACCGGATGGCGGCGGTGGACCAAAACTCCACGGGGCGGTCGTCGTAGCGCGGGCGAGGACCGGACCGGTGCGGCACCGGTCCGCGACGCGGGTCGGCTGCCAACGTCACCTCGCCTCCTCAAGCATCGCTACGGCCACCGACAGGCAGCGCTGCCGGACCTCCTCCCAGTCTGCACCGGAATCCGGTTCGGCCGAGGGCTCATCGTCAATATCGGCCGGATGTGGATCCGCGAGCCGACGGACTAGCTGGGTGGCGATCCATTGTCGCTTAGCTGGTTGACCACAGTAATACCGGTCTATCCCGGCCAGCACCACGGCGGCGGTTTCGGGCTCCATCGCATCGACAAGCTCAGCAAACTCGATGTAGTCGCGGCTGCTGTTGCGGCACATGATCAGGTAACCCTTGAGCCGCAGCGTTTCGGCCCCGGTGGGGACCTGCAACCGGTCGCCGGTGGGCAGCTGCACGTTGGTGGTTTCCAGCGGGCTGCGCCGCTCGAGCGCCGGGTTGACGGCCTCGGTGTCGGTGGCCAGGGCGTCCAGGGCGACCGAGAGCCGGCCGCGCCACATGGTGACCGGATGCACCGGGCGCAGCGCCCGGCTGGTGCCGTTGCGGTACGGCCAGCCGACCAGTTTCCGGGTGCCCGCGGGAGCGGGGGCGGTGGCGACGGCGGACAGGGTTTGGGTCGGGGCATCCAGCTGCGGCGCGACCCGCTGCGACAGGTCGGTGCGGGCGCAGCCCTGCAAGGCCAGCGGGTCGGTCACGCAGATCGCGTCGGGCACCAATTCCTTGAGTTTGGCCGCCGATTTCACCACCATCCGCAGATCCGCGCTGGGAGCCACCGGCACGGAGATGTCGTCCGGGATGAGCACCACCCCGCCCAGGTCGACGGTGGGGAGCGGCTTTTCCACATCCACCGACGGCAGGATGCGCTCGAGCCAGTGCGGCAACCACCAGTTCCACTGGTGGAACATCGCCATCAGCGCCGGAACCAGCACCAGCCGCACCACCGTGGCGTCCACCGCAATGGCCACCGCACAGGCCACCCCGAGCTCGGCGACCAGCGGCATCCCCGCGAAGGCGAATCCGATGAACACCGCGATCATGATCAGCGCCGCGCTGGTGATGGTGCGGGCGCTGGTGCTCACGCCGTAGGCGACCGCGTCGTGGGTGTCACCGAACTGCAGGAACCGTTCCCGGATCCGGGTGAGCAGGAAGATCTCGTAGTCCATCGACAAGCCGAAGGTCATCGCCAGCACCATCGGCGGGATGGTGCTGTCGATCGAGCTGATCGGCTCGAAACCCAGCTTCTCCAGCCAGCCCCACTGGAACACCATCACCAGGCTGCCGTAGGCCGCGGCCACCGACAGCATCGTCATCAGCACGCCCTTGAACGCCAGCAGCACCGACTGGATCGACACCAGCAGCATCACGAACGCGATCAGCGCGACGAAGACCAGTACCAGCGGCTCCGTCGCCGACACCTGATCGTCGAAGTCCTTGATCAGCGCGGTGGGGCCGCCGACGTCGACCCGTGCCGATGAGCCGGCCGCCTTGGGCAGCTCGGCCCGCAGCCAGTCGACGGTCTCGCGGGCCGCCATGTCCTCGGGGTCCACCGAGAGCACCGCCGACAGCAGCGCGCTGCTGTTGTCGTCGGCGAACACCGGGGGCGGAACCTGCTTGGTCGTGTTGGGGGCGCGCGCCAGCTCCGCGCGGACCGCGGCCAGCGCCGGGGCGTGCGCGGCCGAGGACGCGTCGCCGTCGGGGAAGGTGACCAGGATCTGCAGCGGTCCCAGTGCGCCCGGACCCAGTGCCTGGGCGGCGGCGGCCACCCCGCCGCGGATCTCGTGGGACGAGTCGAACTGGCGCAGCATGCTGTTGCCCAGCGTCAGCGAGAATGCCGGCGCCGCCAGCGCCAGCAGAAACGCCGACGCCAGCACCGCCGACAGCCAGGGCTGACGCATCACCCGGCCGGTCCAACGGGTCCAGAATCGGGATTGGGTAGTTTCCGGCAGCCGAGACCAGTGCAGCGCCGCGGACCGTTTCGCTGCCGACCGGCCGAAGGTGGCCAGCACCGCCGGGGTCAGCGTGGTCGAGGTGAGCACCGCCACCGAGACGGCCAGGATCGCCCCGGTGGCCATCGACACCAGCACCGGGGTATTGATCAGGTAGATGCCGGTCACCGAGGCCACCACCGTCAGCCCGGACAGCACCACCGCCAGCCCCGACGTCGCCATCGCCGCGTCGGTGGCCTCCTGCGGTTGCCGACCGGCCCGCAGTTCTTCGCGGAACCGCATCAAAATGAATAAGGAGTAGTCGATGGCCAGCGCGATCCCGAACATCGACACCGTGGAGGTGACGAACACCGACATCGTGGTGAACATCGACAGCAGATACACCAGCCCCATCGTGACGATCACGGTGCCGATGCCCAGCGCCAGCGGGATCGCGGCGGCCGCCAGCGACCCGAACACCGCCAGCAACACGATCAGCACGATCGGCAGATTCCAGTGTTCGGCGCTGGCGATGTCCTGTTTGGTTTTCGCCGAGGCCGCGGCGCCGAGCGCGCCCTGGCCGATGACATACAGCCGCACCGTGCCGTTCTCGACCTGCCCGGGCTGGTCGCCGTTGATGCCGAGTTTGGTGCGCAGCTTTTTAGCCACATCGACGGCGCCGGTGTTGTTGAAGTCCAGCCGCAGCGACACCACGTACGGGCGGTCAGGTTGCGGTGGCCGCTGGGCCGGGTTGGGCACCACGGTCACGCTGGGGACCTCGCTGGCCACCCGGTTGAGCAGCGCGACGGCGTCGTCCATGTCCTGGTAACTGGCGTCCGCGCGGGGCGCGGCGACCAGCGCCAACGGCGACGCACCCTGATCGGGGTAGTGGTTCTCCAGGTCGTCGTGCACGTACAACGATTGCGAACCGTTCACCTCGAAGCCGCCGCCGGTGAGATGGCCCGACTGCGTGGCAGCCAGGTACAACGCGGGCACCAACGCCAGTAACCAACCTGTGAAGATCACCCAGCGGAATCTGCGCAGGTTGCTGGACAGGCGCATCATGAACTGCTGGATTTTTGTCTCCCCGCTCCGGCGTTGCGTGCTCGCGAGCCTACCGCAGCGTGCGGTACAGTAATCCGCTTCTGGCGCGCTGAACTGCGATGATCCGAGATCTGTATCAAGTTGTAGCCCGGTTGTGAGCCAGTCGAACTGGCCACGGCGGCGGGGGTGATGGCAGGATGACACCCGGCGCCGGTCGCCGCCGTGGGCGGCATCTACCGGTGTTCGCCATTTCTAAGGAGTTATCCAGTGAAGACGACAACTGCCGTTGTGCGTCATCGGCTCTTCGGAGTGTTGACCGCTACCGCTGTGGGCGGTGCGGCGGTCGTTGCCCTGCTGGTGCCGTCGGCGACCGCCGCGCCCGACCCGTGCGCCGCCAGTTCGATCGCTAAGACGGTCGGCAAGGTCGCCGGGGACACCGGCGACTACCTGGACTCCCACCCCGAGACCAATCAGGCGATGACCAGCGCGATGCAGGACCAGCCGGGGCCGCAGTCCCTCGGAACGCTGAAAACGTATTTCGACGCCAACCCCAAGGTGCAGGGCGACATTCAGAAGCTCAGCGAGCCGCTGGCCAGCCTGGGTACCCGCTGCAAGCTGCCGGTGTCGCTGCCGCAGCTGCTCGGCGCCATGCAGGCCGCGCAGAACCAGGGCGGGCTGCCCGGCGGCTTGCCGGGCGGGCTACCCGGTGCGACGCCCGGCGGCCCGGGCACCCAAGCCGTCGTCGGGGCGCCCGGTCCCGGTGCGGTGCCGGTACCGCGTCCGGGCCCGGCCCCGGCCGCCGCAGCGCCCGCCCCGCCGGCGCCGGCCCCAGCCGCCGCAGCGCCCAGCCCCGGCCGGTAATCGGCCCCGGTCACCTGGCGCTGCGGTCGCCGGTGGCACGGACCGCCCAGTGTGCGATCTCATACGCTTTCGGCGCGCAAAGCGTATGAATCTGCACAATCGGCGCATCGGCATTACCGGCGTGCGGCCGTCAGCAGGCCCCGCCAGCCCAGCAGCAGCGCCGCGGTGACCGTCGAGGCCACCGCGAGGAAGCTGAGCGCGGTCCCGGCGTGCAGCAGCCGCCGCAGCAGCATCCCGACGACGACGGTGCCCGCCCACACCACCACACCGGTCGGGGCCAGCGCGGTGGGGCGACGCCAGCCGCGACACAGCAGCCAGCCGGTCGCGGTCCCGGTCAAGAACGGCCACGCGGTGGCGGCGACACCCGCGATGGTCAATCCCTCGGCGTGGCTGCGTCGGCCCACCGTGCAGAACACCAGCACGCAGCCGATATCGGCGAGCAGCGCCAGCAGCGCCGGTCGAATGCTCACGATTGCCTCCGGTCTTCGGGGTCGTCGGGCGCAACCGCGGGGTCGGCGGAGTCGGTGGCGGCCCGGTCTGGGGCCGGCCCGGCGGCCGAATCGAGTTCGGCGTCCGGATCGACCTCGCTTTCGGTGCGGAACATGAAGAAAAACACCACCCAGCCGATGGCGGCGATGAACAACCAGCTGACCAGCCGGTAGATCAACATCGCCGAGATGGCGTCGGGCCACGACATGCCGCTGGACACCAGGCCCGGCACCAGCACCGCCTCGACCACCAGCAGACCACCGGGCATCAGCGGGATGGTGCCCACCGCCCGGGCGGCGGCGTAGGCGACGGTCAGCCCGGCCACCGAGGCGTGATCGCCGGCGGCGTAGGCCGCGAAGGCCAGGCAGGCCACGTCGGCGACCCAGTTGAACAGTGACCAGCCGAACGCCACCCCCAGATCCCGGCGCCCCAGGCTCACCGACTCGAGCTGGTTCAGCATCTCGCGCCACTTCGCCAAGCCGGCGTTGGCGGGTTTGTCGCGGATCGAGTTGACCCAGGACAGCACCCGCACCCCGATCCCGTCGATCAGTTCCGGCCGCGACGCGACCGCCTGGGCCAACAGCAGCAAGGCGATAAAGCCGCCCAGGGTGAACAGCAGCGAGAACGGGTTGTTCTTGGCGCCGAGGAAGAAGGCGCCACCCAATCCGAGCACCGCTAGCCCCACCGCCTGGAGCACCCCCGACATCACCAGCTGCCAGGACGCCACCATCGGCGAGGCCCCCCACAGCCGTTGCTGGCGGTACAAGAAGGTGGCCGACAGCACCGGTCCGCCGGGCAGGGTGGTGGACAGTGAATTGGCCGCGTAGAAGGCGGCTTCGGATCTCCATTGTTTGACCCGCACCCCCGCCGAACGCAGCAGGGTGCGCTGGATCTGGGCGAAGCTATGCATCGATGCGCCCGCGGCCAGCGCCGCGGCCACCAGCCACCACCACTTGGCGGCGTACAGGCTTTGCCACGCCTTGGCCAACTGGTCCCACACCAGGGCGACTTCGACGGCGAGCACGATCGCCACCACGCCGAGCACCACCCAGCGCACCCACCGGTACCGGCCGCGGACGGGACCCGCCTGCTGGCGGGCGCTGTTAGCCGGCGCGTCGTGCGACACGCCGTTTAGGGTAGCCGCGCGGCCCCCGCGGACAGGGGTATGCGGTGACGCAGCGGTGTCTCGGTTGAGTACCGATATTGGGCGGTTACGTAACGGAAGTGGCGGTTACGCTACCGGCATGCAAGCCGCCGAGGACGCCGCCGTTCACCCGTTGGTCCGCAAGGCCGCTGCCTGGTCCTGGCGCCTGCTGGTCCTGCTGGCCGCCGCGGTGGCGGTGGGCTGGCTGCTCACACGCCTCGAGGTGATCTTTGTGCCGCTGGCGCTGGCGCTGATGTTCTCGGCGCTGCTGCTGCCCGGCGTGGACTGGCTAGACCGGCATCGGATCAACCGCGGCCTGGCGGTGTTTTTGCTGATGCTCAGCGGGGTGGCGGCGGTCGCCGGGATGCTCGCCTTCGTGGTCAGCCAGTTCATCGACGGCCTGCCGGGTCTGGTCGACCAGGTCACGGCCATGATCGACTCGTCGCGCCGGTGGCTGGTCGAAGGCCCGCTGCATCTGAGCCGGGACCAGGTCAACAACATCGGCAACACCGTGACCGAGATGCTGCAGCGCAATCAGGCCAAGCTGACCCACGGGGCGCTGTCCACGGCGGCGACGATCACCGAGATCATCACCGGCGCGTTCGTGGTGCTGTTCACCGTCATCTTCTTCCTGTACGGCGGCCGCAACATCTGGGCCTTCCTGGTCAAGATCTTCCCCACCCAGGTGCGGGATCGGGTACATCGGGCCGGCGTCGCGGGCTTCCAGTCGCTGATCGGCTATGTGCGGGCGACGTTCGTGGTGGCGCTTGTCGACGCCGCCGGCGTCGGCGTGGGTCTGGCGATCCTCGGTGTGCCGCTGGCGTTGCCGCTGGCCTCACTGGTGTTCCTGGGCGCCTTCATCCCGTTGGTCGGTGCGGTGGTCAGCGGGATGCTGGCGGTGATCGTCGCGCTGATCGCCAAGGGCTGGATCTATGCGTTGATCACGCTGGGGATACTCATCGGCGTCAACCAGTTGGAGTCGCATATCCTGCAGCCGCTGGTGATGGGTCGCGCGGTGTCGATCCATCCGTTGGCGGTGGTGATCGGCATCACGACCGGTGGCGTGTTGGCGGGCATCGTCGGGGCGCTGCTGGCGGTGCCGGCCATCGCGTTCGCCGACCGGGCGGTGCGGGTGCTGATCGCGTCGGGCGATGCGGGCGAACAGGACGAGGACGAGGCGCCCGCGATCATCCACGCCGAACCGGACAGCGTCGGCGCCGAAACCAAACCCTAGAAGCGGCCTTCGCGGCGTAACAGATCCTGGGCGCTGACCCCGCCACCGCGCCGCGGCCTCGGCTTGCCGCTGCCGTTCCCCGGTTGCCCGGGCGCGCTGAACTTCTCGGTGGCGACATCGGGGTCGTGGTCCTCCGGTTGCCGGAACGCGGTGGTGTCGAGCGACTCGGCGGAGGCTTCGTCGCCGCCCGAGCCGCGGCGCTCACCGGACCCACCGCGCAGTTCGCCGAGCCACGACTCGATTTCGCGTTCGGAAGCCTGACCCGGTGTCGGTGGCGCGGTGCGGGGTGGGGCTTCGTTGCGGCGCGCGGGGGCGCCGCGCTGCCCGCCCGCGGCCGACAAGCGGGTCGTCGCCGGCTCCGCGGGTTCTGGCGCGGTCCGCATCCGGGTGGTGCCGGTATCCGAGGGGCCACCGGCGGGCCGGGTCTCCACCGCACCGGCGGGACGACGCCGCGTCGGGCCCTGTCCGCTGGGATGGGTGGGGTCGTGCGGGGGCTGCGCTCTGCTGGGAGCCGGTGCGGCGGCGACGGCCCGGCTGCGGGCGACCGACCGCTTGCGTTCGTCGGGCAGCCGGATTTCCCCGAGCCCGATGCGGATCTGCACCCGCTTCATCCAGCGCGGCGCCCACCAGCAGTCGTCGCCGAGCAGTTTCATCACCGAGGGCACCAGGAACATCCGCACCACGGTGGCGTCCAACAGCAGCGCCGCCATCAGACCGAACGCCAGGTATTTCATCATCACCAGGTCGGAGAACACGAACGATCCAGCGACCACGGCCAGAATCAAGGCGGCCGCGGTGATCAGCCGCCCCGTCGTCGCGGTACCGATCCGGATGGCCTCGGTGGTGGACATCCCGGATTCGCGCGCCTCGACCATGCGGGAGACCAGGAACACCTCGTAGTCGGTGGCTAGACCCCAGCCCACCGCGACGACCAGGGCAATGACGATCACCATCAACGGGGTCGGGGTGAAGTTCAACAACCCTGCGCCGTGCCCGTCGACGAAGATCCAGGTCAAGATGCCCATCGTGGACCCGAGCGTCAACGCGCTCATCACCGAGGCCTTCAGCGGCAGTACCACCGACCCGAACGCCAGGAACATCAATAGTGTGGTGGTGGTCAGCATGATCACCAGCATCAGCGGACCCTTGGCGGACAACGCGTGGATGCTGTCCTGCTCGAGTGCGGGGGTGCCGCCGACCAAGAGGTCAAGCCCCTTGGGCGCGGGGATCGCCCGCAGTTCCTTGATCTTCTGGGCGGCGTCGTTGCGGTTGATCAGGCCGTTCTCGATCACCCGGACCGACTTGTCTTTTGACGCACCCGGTAGCTCGGGGCGTTCCTTCCACATGTCGGCGGGGTTGTTGTCCGGCTCGACGAACCCGCTGATCGCCATCGCCTTGTTGCGGACGTCGGCGACCTGCTGGTTGGTGACGTCCTTGTGGTTGTCGGATTTGATCACCAGCGTCAGCTTCTCGGTCCGGAAGCCGGGGAAGATCTTGTCGAACTCCTCTTGGGCGACGCGGGCGGAATTGTCCGGTGGGAGGTATTTCTCGCTCATGCCGCCGAAGGACAGCTTCCCCAACGGGATGATCAGCAGGATCATGGCGATCACGATCGGGATGGCGAACGCCAGCGGCCGCTTCATCACGACGTTGACCAGCTTGCCCCAGAACTCGCCCTCGACTTCCTCGCGGGTCTTGGTCTTCTGGGTCTTCTCGGCGAACCAGCCGATGATGCGGTTGGACAGCCCCCAGTTCCGCAGGAACGGCACCCGGTACAGGGTGCGCACCCCGAGCGAGTCGACGTGGCGGCCCAGCACACCCAGACAGGCCGGCAGCAGCGTGATCGACAGCAGCGCCGCCAGCCCCACCGCCGCGAAGATGGCGTAGGTCAGCCCCTTGACGAAGCCCTGCGGCAGCGCCAGCAGGCTGGCGCCCGAGACGATGATCAGCACCGCGGAGAACACCACGGTCCGACCGGCTGTCATCACGCTGCGGCGCACCGCGGCCTCGGTGTCGTAGCCTTCGGCGATCTCCTCACGGAAGCGGCTCACCACGAACAGTCCGTAGTCGATGGCGATACCGAGACCGATCAGCGAGATCACCGGCTGGGCGAAGAAGTTCACCGGCCCGAACAGGGTGACCACCCGCAAGATGCCCGTCGCCCCGGCGATGCTCAAACCGCCGACTATCACCGGCAGGCTGGCGGCGATCACCCCACCGAACACGAAGAACAGCACCACGGCCACCAGCGGCAGCGCCAGGACCTCCATCCGCTTCTGGTCGGTGGCGATGGTGCCGGTCAATGCATCGGCGACCGGCTGCAAACCGGCCAGTTTGACGGTGCCGCCGTCGAGCTTCTGCAGGGACGGCTGGACGGCCTGGTAGTTCTTCAGGATGGTGTCGTCGTCGTCACCCTTGAGCTGAATCGAGGCGAACGCGTGCTTTTTGTCGGGGTCGGCCATGGTGCGCAGCGCCTCGGGGTTGGTGAAGTACCCCACCCAGCTGAGCACCTGCTCGGAGTGATCACTTTTGACCTTGTTGAGGCCGCTTTTGATGCTGTCGAACCACTTCTTGTCGTCGACGGTCTTGCCCTTCGGGGCGGTGAACACCGCCACAACGTGGCTGGTGCGGTCGCGGCCGTACACCTTGTCGCCGTCGATCGACGCCTGCACCGACTGGCTGCCTTCGTCGTAAAAGCCGCTCTGGGTGACGTGCTTGCCCAGGCTCGCCCCGAAAATGCCGCCGCCCAGGCAGAGCGCCACCATGACCCCGATTACGATGAACCGGTAGCGATATACAGTTCGACCCCACCAGGCGAACACCTACGCTCCTTACTTCTGTGGCGACCCGCGCTCTTTACAGTTGTCACACACGCGAGGTCAATAGCGAGGTCAGCGGCCGGAACGGCTGCAGCCACGCCCCCTGCTCTGGCAGCGAATCGAGACCGATCCGCGGCAGCGGCTCCCGGAACACACCAGGAATGTCTTCCAGGTCGACAAACTCCAAGGTATCCGAGGCTAGCGCCCAACTGGCATGTTCACGAAATCCCAGCACTTCAACCTGGGTGCCGGCCTGCGCAATTTCCTCCAGCGGCAGCCGGAACGCCTGCCCGTCGGCGGAGGCCACCATTAACGCCGCCAAGCCCTCGTCACGGCGCAACGCGATGTGATGCAGCATGTCGGCATCAACGTCGCTGTCCTCATCGATCTTCGGTTTGGCGAAGACGGCGAAACCCACGTTGCGCAGCGCCTCCACCCACGGCCGCACCACGTCGGCGGTGCCGGGGGCGATATTGGTGAACACCGTGGCCTCGGGTTCGACGGTGATCTCCGGTGAGCGGGCCGATACTTCGGCGGTGCGCGCCAGCAACCAGCGGCCCAGCGCATCGAAGCGGGGGCGTTCCACCCCGGTCGGGCGGCGCCCGAGGATGGAGCCCAGGCCCATGTCGAGGTTGGGGGCGTCCCACACCAGCAGCACCCGCCGCGCGGCCGGAGCAACGCTCGGGGTCTGTGTCGCACCGCTATCCGGCGCGTCGGCGGCTGTTTCCTCCGTCACGCTCACGGCTTCTCCCAGAGCAACTCCGCGACGGCGCTGCCCGCCTCCTGAGCCTTCGTCTCGTACTTGGTGATCGGGCGCACCACCGAGATCGGCAGCCCCGGGGTGTCCTGGTACACCCGGCGCAGCCGGGGTTCGCCGTCGCCGGCCTCGGCGATCTGCTCGGCGTAGCCGGGGTGATCGGTGGCGGCGTGCAGCACACCGCCGGGCCGCAGCCGGTCGGCGATCAGCGCAAGGGTGGCGGGCTGCAGCAGCCGGCGCTTGTGGTGCCGGGCCTTGGGCCACGGGTCCGGAAAGAACACCCGCACGCCGACCAGGGAATTCGGCGTGAGCATATGTTCCAGCACGTCGACCGCGTCGCCGCGGATCAACCGGATATTGGTGACGTCTTCCCGGTCGATGGCACTCAGCAGCTGCGCCAGTCCCCGCCGGTACACCTCCACGGCCAGCACGTCGATATCGGGCTCGGCTTGCGCCATCGCCACCGTTGAGGCGCCGGTGCCGCACCCGATCTCCAACACCAGCGGCGCGTCCCGGCCGAACCAGGACCGGGTGTCTAGCAGTTCGGGTGTATCGCTGGCCTGCCGACCCAGCGTCGGCCAGCGCCGCGCCCAGGTGCGCTGCTGGGCGTCGGACAGCGCCGAGCGCCGGGACCGGAAGCTGGTGGTACGCGGAAATTGGCTGGAGCGCTGCACGGGCACCTCGCCCCCCGGTGCTGCCGGTGAGCTGGTCGGCCCCGTGCCGCTGTGCGCCTGCATCCGTCCATGGTGACCCATGCCGTGCAGTGTGCCCGCGCTGCGGTGCAGATTGATACCCAACAGTTGCCTTGGACTGGTAGTCGATATCTGGGGGTGGCTCGCGGCGCACAGGCGCAGATGTCACGATTCGGTGAGCCCAAACACCGGGGCTGGCGAGCAGAGCACAGGAGCACCAGATTTTCGTCGATGAACTGAGGCGATTGGCCGCCGCGACGGCGGACGCGCGGGTGACCGCGATCGCCGAGCGAGCGGCCGCGCCGGTGCGGGTCGCGGTGTGCGGCCGGGCCGGGGTGGGCCGGGGCACCGTGGCGCACGCGCTGACCTGCGCCGGGGTTGCCGTGACCGTGCCGGCGCAGGCCGACGTCGTGGTGTACGTCATCGCCGAGGTGGTCAAACCCGAGGACAGCGCCGCGATCGCGGCGAGCCGGCCCCCGCTGCTGGTGGTGCTGAACAAGGCGGATCTGGCCGGGTCGCTGCGCTGCGCGCAGGTTTCGGCGCTGACCGGGGTGCGGGCCGAGCCGCTGGTGGCGGTGCTGGCGGCGACGGTGCTCGACGGCCGGTTAGACGCCACCCTGTGGGATGCGCTGCGGGTACTGGCCGCCGACGCGACCCGGCCGTGGTGCCTCGACGACTTCCTCAATGGCCCGCATCGGCTGCCGCGGGAGGTTCGGCTGCGGCTGTGCGACACCCTCGACCTGTTCGGCATCACCGCGGCGGTAGCCGCGCTGCGCCGCGGCCGCCCGACCGCGGCGGTGCAGGCCCGGTTACGCGCGCTCAGCGGCGTGGACGCGGTCCTCGCCCGGCTCGCCGCCCTCGGCGCCGAGGTGCACTACCGGCGGATGCTGGATCTGGTGGCCGAACTGGAGGCGCTGGCCGTCGGCGCGGACGACGCGTGCATCGGCGACTTCCTGTCCGGGGACGCCGCGGTGTTCGCCCGGGCGTCGGCCGCCGCGGACGTGCTGGAAGCCGCAGGGCTCAGCATCGACCGCGCCGCCGACCCGGCCGCGCAGCTGCGTTGCGCCCAGAGCTGGCAGCGCTACCGCCGTGGACCGGTGTCCCCGATGTACCGGACCTGCGCCCGCGACATCGCCCGGGCATCGTTGCGGCGCTGGTCAGCGGCGGGGGGAGCGGCGTGAACGCGGCGGCAGCCGAGGATGCCGCCGCCCAGGTCGATGCCCTGGTCGCCGGGATCGGCCCGCGGGTGCGACCGCCGGCGGTGCAGCGCCGCGACGTGGTGCTGGTGACCGGTCCCTGGCTGGCCGGGGTCACCGGCGTGGCGGCGGCGCTGCGCGACCGGCTGCCCGACCTGGTGTTTGTCGAGTCCACGGAGTTGGCGCCCGGGGAGGCGCCGGCCGCGGTGGTCTTCGTCGTGTCGGCGGCCGCCGCCCTGACCGCGTCCGACTGCGCGCTGCTGGACGCCGCCGTCGTGCACACCGACCCGGTGGTCTGCGCGGTGTCCAAGATCGATGTGCACCGCGGCTGGTCGGACATGCTGGCCGGTGCCCGCGACATGTTGGCGGGCCACGCCCCGCGGTACCGCCACGTGCCGTGGGTGGGGGTGGCCGCGGCCCCGCAACAGGGCGAACCGCGGGTGGATGAGCTGGTGGAGATGGTCCGCGACCAGCTCGCCGACGTCGCGCTGGCGCGCCGAAACCGGCTACGCGCCTGGGAATCCCGGCTCCAAACCGCCGTTGATCGGCACGACCACGAGGTCGAGGGGCGGGGCCGGCGGGCCCGGGTGAGCGCCCTGCAGGAGCAACGCGACACCGCGCTGCGGCAGCGGCGGCTGGCCAAATCCGAGCGCACCATCGCGCTGCGCAGCCAGATCCAGCAGGCCCGGGTGCAGCTGACCTACTTCGCCCGCAACCGGTGTGGTTCGGTGCGCAGCGAACTGCAGGAGGATGCGGCGGGCATGACCCGGCGCAAGCTGCCCGAGTTCGAGGCCTACACCCGCAGCCGGATCGACGAGGTGCTCGCCGAGGTGAATCAGGGCTGCGCGGAGCACCTGGCCGACGTCGCCCAGGAGCTGGAGCTGTCCGCGGACCTCGCGGCGGCCGCGGAGCTGCCGGAGGTGCCGGTGCCCGACCCGGCGTTGAAGTCGCGGCGGCTGGAGACCCGGCTGATGATGCTGTTGGGCGCCGGCTTCGGGCTGGGGGTGGCGCTCACGCTGAGCCGGCTGTTCGCCGATCTGGCACCCGGGTGGACGGCGGCCGGGGCGGCGGTCTGCGCGGTGATCGGGCTGGGGTTGACCGTCTGGGTGGTGGGTATCCGCGGGGTGCTGCACGACCGGGCGGTGCTGGACCGGTGGGTGGGCGAGGTAACCGCGTCGCTGCGGTCCGCGGTCGAGCAGCTGGTCGCCACCCGGGTGCTCGCGGCCGAGTCGGCGCTGCTGGCCGCGCTGAGCGAACACGACGCCGCCGAAGCCGAGAAGGTCGCCGAGCAGGTCAAGGTGATCGACGGCGAGCTGCGCGAACACGCGGTGGCCGCCGCGCGGGCGGCGGCGACGCGGGACCGGGAAATGCCGGCGCTGCGCCGCGCGTTGGAGACGGTGCGTGCCGAATTGGGTCAACCCGATAGCGACGAGTCCGAGGAGCCCGACAGCAGCGAACCGGAGGAGTCTGAGGAGCCCGTCAGCGACGAACTGGACGAGTCGGAGGAACGCGACAGCGACGAACGGGGCGACCCCGACGCCGACGAGTCGGGGGAACTCGCCCTGGACGAGTCCGCCCCGAGCGAGGCGACGACCGCCGCATCTGACGCCAAACCGGCGGTTTGACGGGTTGTGGATGGCTGCCCTGCGGGTATTCGGCTCTATGCCCGATCGTTGCTGGATCACTCGCCCGCGATAACCTCTACTAAGGGTTTATTGAGAGCGGTTCCGCCAGCGTGACCCGTGCAACCTACACAGGAGAGTTCGATGACGTCAGCGACCATTCCCGGTCTGGACACTGCTCCGACGAAACACCAGGGCCTGCTCACCTGGGTTCAGGAAGTCGCCGAACTCACCCAACCCGACCGGGTGGTCTTCGCCGACGGCTCCGATGAGGAATGGGACCGGCTGTGCACCCAGCTGGTCGAGGCCGGCACGTTCACCCGGCTCAACGACGAGAAGCAGCCCAACTCCTACCTCGCGCTGTCCGATCCGTCCGACGTCGCGCGGGTCGAATCCCGCACCTTCATCTGCACCGAGCACGAAGCCGACGCCGGACCCACCAATAACTGGATGGACCCGGGCGAAATGCGGTCCACCCTGACCGACCTGTACCGGGGATGCATGCGGGGCCGCACCATGTTCGTGGTGCCGTTTTGCATGGGTCCGCTGGGCGCCGAGGACCCCAAGCTCGGCGTTGAGCTCACCGATTCCGAATACGTGGTCGTCTCGATGAAGGTGATGACCCGGATGGGCACCGCCGCGCTGGAGAAGCTGGGCGACGACGGGTTCTTCGTCAAGGCGCTGCATTCGGTGGGTGCGCCGCTGGAGCCCGGGCAAAAAGACGTCCCGTGGCCGTGCAACGACACCAAATACATCACCCACTTCCCGGAGACCCGGGAGATCTGGAGCTACGGCTCCGGGTACGGCGGCAATGCGCTGCTGGGCAAGAAGTGCTACTCGCTGCGCATCGCGTCGGCCATGGCCCACGACGAGGGTTGGCTGGCCGAGCACATGCTGATCCTCAAGTTGATCTCCCCGGAGAACAAGGCGTACTACTTCGCCGCCGCGTTCCCGTCGGCGTGCGGCAAGACCAACCTGGCGATGATCCAGCCGACCATCCCCGGCTGGCGCGCCGAAACCCTGGGTGACGACATCGCCTGGATGCGGTTCGGCAAGGACGGGCGGCTCTACGCGGTCAACCCGGAGTTCGGCTTCTTCGGGGTGGCACCGGGCACCAACTGGTCGTCCAACCCCAACGCGATGCGCACCATCGCCGAGGGCAACACCATCTTCACCAACGTCGCGCTCACCGACGACCGCGACGTGTGGTGGGAGGGCCTGGAGGGCGAGCCCGAGCACCTGATCGACTGGAAGGGCAACGACTGGGTCATCCGGGAAACCGAAACCAAGGCCGCGCACCCGAATTCGCGGTACTGCACCCCGATGTCGCAGTGCCCGATCCTGGCGCCGGAATGGGACGACCCGCAGGGTGTGCCGATCTCGGGGATCCTGTTCGGCGCCCGGCGCAAGACCACCGTGCCGCTGGTGACCCAGGCCCGCGACTGGCAGCACGGCGTGTTCATGGGCGCCACCATGGGCAGCGAGCAGACCGCCGCGGCCGAGGGCAAGGTCGGCACCGTGCGCCGCGACCCGATGGCGATGCTGCCGTTCTGCGGCTACCACGTCGGCGACTACTTCCAGCACTGGCTGGACCTGGGTAAGAACTCCGACGAATCCAAGCTGCCCAAGGTGTTCTTCGTGAACTGGTTCCGCCGCGGCGAGGGCGGCAAGTTCCTGTGGCCCGGCTTCGGGGAAAACAGCCGGGTGCTGAAGTGGATCGTCGACCGGATCGAGGGCACCGGTGAGGGCGCCACCACCGCGATCGGCACCGTGCCCACCGCCGACGACCTGGACCTGGACGGCCTGGACGTCGACCCGGCCGATGTGGCCGCGGCGCTGGCGGTGCGCCCCGAGGAGTGGCGCGACGAGTTGCCGCTGATCGAGGAATGGTTCGAGTTCGTCGGCGACCGGTTGCCGACCGGTGTCCGCGACGAGTTCGACGCCCTCAAACAGCGCCTGGGGTAGGCCCCTTCCCGGCGCGAGTCACTTTCCTGGCGCGACCGTGCGCAGTTGTACAGGTTTTCGGCGGTTTTGCGTACAACTACGCACGCTCGCGGCCGCCAACCCGACCACTTGACACCCGTCAAGTTTGACGGCGGTACAGTCTGCGCATGCAGATCCGCGAGCACCTCGGCGCCCACAAACCGGCCATCATCTTGCACCCGTCCGGCACCGTCCTCACCTTCGAGGAGCTGGAATCCCGCGCCAACCGATTGGCGCACTATTTCCGGGGCGCCGGCTTGGCCGAGGGCGACACCGTCGCGATCCTCATGGAGAACAACGAGCACATCCACGCGATCATGTGGGCAGCGCGGCGCAGCGGCCTGTACTACGTGCCGATCAACACTCACCTGACCGCCGCCGAGGCCGCCTACATCATCGACAACAGCGGAGCCAAGGCCATCATCGGTTCCGCGGCGCTGCGCAAGACCTGCGAAAACCTGGCCGAGCATCTGCCGGGCGGGCTGCCTGATGTGCTGCTGATCGCCGATGACGATCTCGACGGCTGGCTGCGTTACCCCGAATGCGTTGCCGACCAACCGGATACCCCGATCGTCGACGAGATCGAAGGCGATCTGCTGCAGTACTCCTCGGGCACCACCGGACGGCCGAAAGGCATCAAACGTGCACTGCCGCACCTGCCGCCGGCCGAGGCGCCCGGCCTGATGTCGATGCTGGTGTCGGTCTGGATGACCCCGGAATCGATCTACCTGAGCCCGGCGCCGCTGTATCACACCGCCCCGTCGGTGTGGTCGATGAGCGCGCAAGCCGGCGGTATCACCACGGTGGTGATGGAGAAGTTCGACCCCGAGGGCTGCCTGGACGCCATCCAGCGACACCGCGTCACGCACGGCCAATTCGTGCCCGCCCATTTCACCCGAATGCTGAAACTGCCGGATTCGGTACGGGATTCGTATGACGTCTCCAGCCTGCAGCGGGTGATGCACGCCGCGGCACCGTGCCCGGTGGAGATCAAAAAGCAGATGATCGACTGGTGGGGGCCGATCGTCGACGAGTACTACGCCTCCTCGGAGGCGCACGGCTCGACGCTGATCAGCGCCGAGGAATGGCTGGCGCACCCGGGATCGGTCGGCAAGCCGATGATGGGCGCGGTGCACATCCTCGACGAGAACGGCAACGAGCTGCCGCCGGGGCAGGCCGGGGAAATCTACTTCGAGGGCGGCAACCCGTTCGAGTACCTCAACGACCCGGACAAGACCGCCAAGTCGCGCGACCAGCACGGGTGGGTCACCGTCGGCGACGTCGGCTACCTCGACGAGGACGGCTATCTGTACCTCACCGACCGGCGCCACCACATGATCATCTCCGGCGGGGTGAACATCTACCCGCAAGAGGCGGAGAACCTGTTGGTCACCCACCCAAAGGTGTTGGACGCGGCGGTGTTCGGGATTCCCGACGACGAGATGGGGCAAAGTGTCAAGGCGGTGGTGCAGACCATCGACCCGGCCGACGCCACCGCCGCGTTCGCCGACGAGCTGCTCGGTTGGTTGCGGGACCGCCTGACGCACTACAAATGTCCACGATCGATCTCGTTCGAAGCGCAGCTGCCGCGCACCGATACCGGCAAGCTCTACAAGGGTGAACTGGTGGCAAAGTACTCGGCATGACCCTGCGCATTGTTGACCTGCCGGCGCCGCCGGAGGTCGATAGTGCCGGGTTGTCCGGCCCGGTCGTCGCGGTCGGGTCAGTGCGTGACGCTTCGGAATTCTGGCTGGAGCACGCCACGTTCACGGTGAGCGAAGACGACACCGACGATGCTCGGGTGATCACCGTCGACTCGCTCGACGCCGTCGTCGCCGACCTCGCCGCTCGGGTGGACCGCTGGCCGCACGCGGCGGCGGTCTGCGACGACGTGCTGCGCGCGGTCGATGTCACCGGGCCGGCGCTGGCCGGGCTGGTGACCGAATCGCTGGCCTACTCCACGCTGCAGGCGGGTCCGGAGTTCGCCCGCTGGCTGACCGAGCGGGGTCCCGCCCAGGTGCCGGTGATACCCGATCCGGTGCGGTGCGACCGCGACGGCGACACGCTGCGGATCGCCTTCAACCGACCCCAGCGCCACAACGCGTTTTCCACCGATGCCCGCGCGGCGCTGCTGGAGGCGCTGACGGTGGCCCGGCTGGACCCGTCGATCGATGCGGTGGTGTTATCCGGAAACGGCCCCTCCTTTTGCAGCGGCGGCGACCTCGCCGAATTCGGCTCGTTCGCCGACCCGGCCAGCGCGCACCTGGCCCGTACCCGCTACAGCCCGGCGCTGGTGCTCGCCGACCTCGCTGCCCGGCTGGGCCCGGCCTGCCGCGCCGAGGTGCACGGGAAGGTGCTGGGCAGCGGGCTGGAAATGGCATGCTTTTGCGGACAGGTTGTCGCGCAGAATGATTCGGTGTTCGGGTTGCCGGAACTGCAGCTGGGGCTGATCCCGGGGGCGGGCGGGACCGTCAGCATCACCCGGCGGATCGGGCGGTGGCGCACCGCGTATCTGGTGTTGTCCGGTCAGACGATCGGGGTCGACACCGCGCTGGCGTGGGGGCTGGTGGACCGCCGAACGGCCAGTTAGTGCACGAAAACCGCTGTCACCACCGGCCGCTGACTGCGACCGGCGGCCTCCTATGTCTGGAGCGGTACACCTCATCGTTGACCGCCGACGCGATCTCCCGCAGGGTGGCCCGGATCAGATCGGGCCGGTCGCGAAGCGCGCGGGCCGCGGCCTTGACCATCCGGCCGGTGGTGAGCAGTTGCGAGGGACGCAGGTCGTGGTTGAGCACGTCGAGGAGTTGTTGGGTTGCTGTCGCGTCCGCGGCGATATCGCGCAGCATGCGGGTGACCAGCGGCGTTGAGACACCGGGCGCGTCCATATCGTGTGCGAACCAATACATTTCGTTGGCATCTTGATCGCGCCATTGCCACCACTGCTGTAGCTGCAGGTCCAGGGACCCGCCGCTGGCGAACCCGGAGGCAATGGATTCGGAGAGTTGCTGCACCTGCCGCAGCGCGTCGGAGATGCCCTGGCCGGGGGCGGGGTCTTTGAAGTGCCCGGCGTCGCCGACCAGTACCCAGCCGGGCCCGGCGCTTTGACGGAAGTAGCCGTGCCAGTTGCTGATCGCTCGAAGGGGCCCCACCCGGGTGGCGCCGGACAGCAGATCGGCCAACTCCGGCCACTTGGCTAATCCGTCGCTGAAGTGCCGATCCCGGTTGGCCTGGAAGTCGTCCCGATGCGCGCGGTCTATCGCGACGGCGGCCATGTACAGGCCACCGTCGGTGGGGCAGGCGAGGAATCCCTGATCGCCCCGCCTGCCGAGGCGCAATCGGCCGTCGAGGTCGGCGACGCCGTCGAAGTAGGCCCACGCGAATATCCGCCCCGCGGGTGTGGCCAGGTATTCGGCGGCGCCCGTTGCCGTGGCGACGGTCGAGTGGCACCCGTCGGCGCCGACCACCAGCCGGGCGGACACCGTGCCACGGTCGGTGCGCACGCCGCTCACCCGGCCCGCCGCGTCGCGAGTCAACCCGGTCATCCGACAGCCGGTGCGGACGTCGGCGCCGGCTTGGGCGGCGGCATCGACCAGCAGCGCATCGAGCGTCACACGCCGCACACACAACCCCGGGCTGCGGGTCTTCGCGTCGATGCGCACGTCGTCGTTGACCAGGGTCACCCGATACAGCGGTACGGCGCCGGTGGCGCGGACGGCCTCGAGGACACCGAGATCGTCGAGGATGTGCACCCCGCAGGGCTGAATGACGTGGGTGGACGGCGTTTCGCTGGGGAAGTGTGCCTTATCGAGCAGGCACACCCGCAGGCCGTGGCGGGCCAGCGTGATCGCCAGCGGTGAGCCGGCGCAGCGGGCCCCCACGATGACCACATCGAAGTCGTCCACGAGCCCCTCCCGGTCTTACCAGCGGTAAGTATGCCTTGGGTGTCCGGCGGCCAGGCCTATGTGCTGTTCGCCGTCACCCACCCGGGTTATTTCGAGGTGATGTTTCGACCGTATCTGTATCGCCGCGATGATCCCGACCTCGTCGCCAACCGCGAGGCCGCCTTCGACCTCCTTTACAGCAGCGCCCGCGCCAGCCTGCAGGCGCGGCGCAAGGACGTCGGCGACGACGATGTCCTCGGCGTGGCCATGGCCGGGTGGTCGATGTCGCACGGATTCGCGACCCTGTTGTTGAACGCTAACCTTCCCGAGCGCCTTCAGGCCGAGCCTGCCGCCAACGTGGGACTGCTGGTGCAAGGTGTCGTCACGCTCGGTGAACTGGTCCGGGGGGCCGGCTAAATCCCGCCGCGGGACACCAACTGCGCGGCGATCACATTGCGCTGGATCTCGTTGGTGCCCTCGCCGACGATCATCAGCGGCGCGTCACGGAAGTAGCGTTCGACGTCGTATTCGGTGGAATAGCCGTAGCCGCCGTGGATACGGACCGCGTTCAGCGCGATCTCCATCGCCGCCTCCGAGGCGAACAGCTTGGCCATCCCGGCCTCCATATCGCAGCGCTGCCCGCTGTCGTAGCGCTCGGCGGCGTACCGGGTCAGCTGGCGGGCGGCGGTGAGCTTGGTCGCCATGTCGGCCAGGTAGTTGCCGACGGCCTGGTGCTTCCAGATCGGCTGGCCGAAGCTCTCCCGGGTCTGCGCGTACGCCAGCGCATCCTCGAGCGCCGCGGTGGCGACCCCCAGCGCCCGCGACGCGACCTGGATGCGACCGGTCTCCAACCCCTTCATCATCTGCGCGAACCCCTGGCCGGGCGTCCCGCCCAGCACCGCGGCCGCGGGCACCCGACAGGCATCGAAGCTGAGCTCGCAGCTCTCCACCCCCTTGTAGCCCAGCTTGGGCAGATCCCGCGACACCGTCAGCCCCGGACACGGGTTGTCCACCAGCAGCACCGAGATCCCCCGGTGCCGCGGGGTGGCGCTCGGGTCGGTTTTGCACAGCAGCGCGACCAGCCCGGAGTAGCGGGCGTTGGAAATCCAGGTTTTGGAGCCGTTGATCACCAGGTCGTCGCCGTCGGGCAGCGCGGTCGTCGACATGTTCTGCAGGTCGGAGCCGCCGCCGGGCTCGGTCAACGCCATGGTGGCCCGCAGCGCGCCGGTGGCCATCGTCGGCAGGTAGGTCCGCTTCTGCTCTTCGGTGCCGAACAGGGTCAGCAGTTTGGCGACGACGGTGTGGCCACCCATCGCCCCGGCCAGGCTCATCCAGCCGCGGGCCAGCTCCTGGGTGACCTCCACGTAGCACGGCATCGACACCGGTGATCCGCCGTACGCTTCGGGAATCGCCAAACCGTAGATGCCGATGCGCTTCATCTGCTCAATCCAGGCCTCCGGATAGCTGTTGGCGTGCTCCACCTCCCGCACCGTCGGCTTCACATCGCGGTCGATGAACTCCCGCACCGTGGCGACCAGCAGGGATTCCTCGTCGCTTAGCTCGCTGCTCATCGATCACCTTCCGCACGCACGGGCCCGTACCGCCATACTGACAGGCGTGCGGAACGGCGGTGGACCCTACTTCGACGACCTGACGGTGGGCCAGGTGTTCGACGCGGCGCCAGCGATGACGTTGTCGCCCGGGGCGGCCGCGGTGCATCAGTCGATCCTGGGCGACCGGCTGCGGCTGTCGCTGGATGCCCGACTGGCGTTCGCGGTCACCGGTGCGGTGGCACCGCTGGCCCACCCGGCACTGGTGTGCGACGTGGCGATCGGGCAAAGCACGCTGGCCACCCAACGGGTCAAAGCCAACCTGTTCTACCGCGGGCTGGTTTTTCACCGGTTCCCGGTGATCGGCGACACGTTGTATACCCGCACCGAAGTCGTTGGGCTGCGGCCGAACTCGGTCAAGCCGGGCCGGGCGCCGACCGGGCTGGCCGCGCTACGGATGACCACCATCGACCAGGCCGACCAACTGGTGCTCGACTTCTATCGCTGCGCCATGCTGCCGGCCAGTCCGGAGTGGACCCCCGACGCGGGCGGCGGCGAAGATCTGTCCACGATCGGCACCGACGCGGCCGGGTCGGCACCCGATCCGGCCGCCGGTTGGGATGCCGAGGAGTTCCGCCGCCGGGTGCCGGGCCCGCATTTTGACCCCGCCCTGGCCGGGGCGGTGTTGCACAGCACCGCCGACGTGGTGTCCAGCGCCCCGGAGCTGGCTCGTCTTAGCCTGAATATCGCTGCCACCCACCACGATTCACGACCCGGCGGTGGACGGCTGGTGTACGGCGGGCACACCATCGGGCTGGCGCTGGCGCAGGCGACCCGGTTGCTGCCCAACTTGGCTACCGTGCTGGGTTGGCAATCCTGCGATCACACCGGACCGGTACACGAGGGGGACACGCTCTACAGCGAGTTGCATGTGGAATCCGCCGAACCCGTCGCGCAGGGCGGCGTGCTGGGGTTGCGGTCGCTGGTCTACGCGGTGTCGGGCTCCGCCGACGAGCCGGATCGGCAGGTGCTGGACTGGCGCTTCGCGGCGCTGCAGTTCTGACGGCTGGGCCCCAGTGGCCACGGATGGCGCTGAGATTGCGTCGGTGGTCGTGGTTTTCGAAAAATCGCGACCACCGACGCAATCTCAACACGCGCGCGGATGATGAGGATCGGCGATTCAGCTACCAGCCCCCTATTTGCCGGCGTGTCGGGGTACCTTTGCGTCTGCCCGCGGGGGAACGGGACAATGAACCGATGGGCCGGCTGGGCATTCCCGACGCGGTGCTGACCCATGCGCAGCGGCGAGCCGACGCGATCGCCGCCCGGATCGGCGAACTCGGCGGTCGGTCGGTGCGTGTCGACGCCGCCGAAATCCTCACCGGACGCGCGGCGCTGCTGGGATTACCGGCGCCGGAACGGGTTTCGGCGGGCGGTGCGTCCCGGTTGCTGGCCAGCGCCGACGGCTGGTGGGCGCTGACCCTGTCGCGTCCCGACGACGTCGACGCGGTGCCGGCGCTGCTGGAAACCGCCGAGGTGGGGCCCGACCCGTGGCCCGCGCTGGCCCGGGCGTCGACGGCGGCGCGCGGCGCCGACCTAGTGGCCCGCGCCCGGCTGCTCGGCATGCCCGCCGCCCGGCTCGGCGAGTGCGCACCGGGGCAGCCGACGGTGCGACCCCGCACCGCCCCGGCCGGTCGCCCGCTGCCCTCCTTGTTGGTGGCGGACCTGTCCTCGATGTGGGCCGGTCCGCTGTGCGGGCGGCTGCTCGCGGCCGCCGGCGCCACCGTCGTCAAGGTGGAAACCCCGGATCGCCCGGACGGCACCCGGGCCGGGCACCCCGGCTTTTACAACTGGATGAACAGCGAAAAGCTTTCGTATGCCGTCGATCTCGACGCTCCCGAGCTGGCCGAGCTGCTGGCGGTCGCCGATGTCGTCATCGAAGGATCACGTCCGGCCGGGTTGGCGCGCCGCGGCTTGGGCGCCGATCAGGCGCCGGCTCGGCCCGGTCGGGTGTGGGTCCGGATCACCGGCTACGGCGCCGCGCATCCCGACCGGGTCGCGTTCGGCGACGACGCCGCCGTGGCCGGCGGGCTGGTCACCGCCGGTCGGGACGGGCCGCTGTTTTGCGGCGACGCGATCGCCGACCCGCTGACCGGGCTACAGGCCGCCGGCGCGGTGCTGGACGGCTTGGCCCGCGGCGGCGGCGAGGTCATCGACGTGGCGATGGCGGTCGTCGCCGCGACGTATGCCGCGCTGCCGTCGGACTCCGGTGTCGCCGCGCCGCCGCTCCCACCGGTTTTGCCCCAGCGCCCGGCTCGCCCGCAGGGCGCGGATAACGCCGCGGTTCGCCGCCTGGTCGCCGAGCGTCGTGTCGCATGCTGATCCGCCGCGGCACCCTGCTCAACGGGCGCACGGCCGACGTCCGGGTCGACGACCGGATCCAGGACGTGGCCGGCACGCTGGACCCGCGTCCGGGTGAAGAGGTGCTCGACGCCGCCGGCGGGACCGTGTTGCCCGGGCTGCACGACCATCACCTGCATCTGCGGGCGGCCGCGGCCGCCCTCGACTCGCTGCGGGTCGGACCGCCGGCGGTGCACACCAAAACCCAGCTAGCACAGACTTTATCGAGCGCGACGGTCGGCGCTGACGGCTGGATCCGGGCGGTCGGCTACCACGAATCGGTGGCCGGCGAGCTGGACCGCTCGGCGCTGGATGCGCTGCAACCGTCGACGCCGCTGCGCATCCAGCACCGCAGCGGGGTGTTGTGGATCCTCAACTCCGCGGGCCTGAACCGCATCGGGCTGGCCGATCACCCCGACGGCCGACTGCGCAGCGCGGACCGCTGGTCGGATGCGTTAGCGCGCCGCGACACCGACCTGGCCGCGCTGAGCCGCCAGCTCACCACCTTCGGTGTCACCGGCGTCACCGACGCCACACCGGACCTGGACGCCGACGACATGGTCGCGTTGATGGTCGCCCACCGTCGCGGCGACTTCCGGCCCCGGCCGTGTTTCCTGGCGCCGGGCAAAAAGATCCTGCACGACGATGCGCTGGATCTCGACGGGTTGACCGACTGGATCCGCGACCGCCGGCGCGACGACAACCCGGTCGCCCTGCACTGCGTGACCGCCGCCCAGTTGGTGGTGGCCATCGCCGCGCTGCGTGCCGCGGGCCCCGATCGGCGCGACCGCATCGAGCACGCCGCGGTCGCGCCCGACGACATGATCGCCGACCTGGCGGACCTTCGCGTCACCGTCGTCACCCAACCCAATTTCGTCGCCGAACGCGGCGACCAGTATTTGGCAGACGTTGCCGCCGAAGAACTCCCACAGCTGTGGCGGCTGGCCGCGCTACTGGCCGCGGGTATCCGGGTGGCCGGCAGCACCGACGCGCCGTTCGGCGACCTCGACCCGTGGGCGGCGATGCGCGCCGCGGTGCACCGCACCACCGACTCGGGTGCGGTGCTCGGACCCGATGAACGCATCCCGCCGCGGCGGGCGCTGCAGCTTTTTCTCGGCCAGCCCGACGACCCGGCCCGGCCGCGGACCGTCGCGCCCGGCCAGCCCGGCGACCTGTGTGTGCTGCGGATTCCACCGGCGCAGGCGCTTGCCGAACTGGCCTCCGACATGGTGGCCGCCACCATCATGGGCGGCGCGGTCGTCGACCCGTGACCCGGCGAGCGTGCGCAAAAACGGTGATTGGCGCGGCGTGTCGGCCGGGGACGCGCACGCTCGCGGCAAGAAGGGGGTCAGAACGGGAGGTCGCGGAAGGGGGCGTCGCGGTACGGGTCGGGCTCTTTGGGCAGGCCCAGCACCCGCTCACCGATGATGTTGCGCTGAATCTGGTCGGTGCCGCCACCGATCGACGTGAAATACGCGTTGAGGGTCCGGAACGTCACCGCGTCACCGATCGGGTTGTCCGGACCGCACAGCATCGCCTCGGACCCGACGATCTCGGTTTCCACCCGAGCGGTCTCGTGCAGGACCCGCGACATCGCGATCTTGCCCAACGCCAGCAGGGTGGCGGCCTCCGCGCGGTCGCCGGTGGCCTTGGCCCGCTGGGTGTTCCAGCGGTTCACCGTGGCCAGCGCGTCCACCCGGGCGATCTGCTGACGGATCGCGGCGTCGCCCAGCAGGCCCGCCTCGCGCGCCAACTCCACCAGCTCGTGCGGTGCTTCGTCCTGCAGCCGTCGGCTGTCCTTGGTGGTGCGGGCCAAATCGCCCATCAGCCGGCGCTCGTAACCCAGCGCCACCTGCAGCACGCCCCAACCGCCGCCCGGCTCACCGACCCGGTTGGCGTCGGGCACCCGGGCGTTCTCCAGGAACACCTCGTTGAACTCCGATTCCCCGGTGATCTGGTGGATCGGCCGCACCTCGACGCCGGGTTGGCGCATCGGCAGCATGAAGAAGGTGATGCCCTGATGTTTGGGCACGTCCCAGTCGGTGCGGGCGACCAGCAGCCCGTAGTCGGCGGTGGTGGCAAACGACGTCCACACCTTCTGCCCGTTGACAATCCAGTCATCGCCGTCGCGGTCGGCGCGGGTACGTAACCCGGCCAGATCCGACCCGGCGCCGGGTTCGCTGTAGAGCAGGCACCACTTGGTTTCGCCGCGCAACGACGGCGGAATCAGCCGCCGCTGCTGTTCGGCCGTGCCGCAGTCGTGCAGGGTGCAGGCGAACAGATTCGCCCGATCGTGCCCGGACCCCGGCGCCCCGGCGGCGGTGAATTCGGCGGCCACCAGCCGGGATTGCCGATCCGGCAGGCCGCGGCCGTAGCGGTCGGGTTCCCAGCTGGGCGCCGCCCAGCCGGCGTCCAGCACGGCCCGGGCGTAGGTGGCCCGGTTGACACCGGGACGCCAGTTGGCGGCCAACCAGTCCCGGACCTGCCCGCGAAGCTCGTCATCGGTCACGTGTCACGCTCCGATCTGCTGCAGGTAGCGCTCGCGGTGCCAGGACGGGCTGCCCAGCAGCTGGGCGTCGCTGCGGGCGCGGCGCAGGTACAGGTGAGCCGGATGCTCCCAGGTGAACCCGATACCGCCGTGCACCTGAATATTGGTGGCGGCGACGAAGACGAAGGCATCCGAGCAATACGCCTGGGCCAGCGCCAGATCCGCCAGCCGGGACGGCGACTGCGCGGCGAACGCGGCCGCGACGAACCGGGCGGCCGAGGTGGCGGACTCGGCCTCCAGCAGCATGTCGGCGCACAGGTGTTTGACGGCCTGGAAGCTGCCGATCGCCCGCCCGAACTGGTAGCGGGTCTTGGCGTAGTCGGCGGCCATTGCCACGGCCCGCCGCGCCGCGCCGGCCTGCTGGCCGACCAGCGCGACCGCCGAGCGGTCCAACGCCGCGGTAAAGGCCTCGACACCGGAGCCCGGTCGGCCGATCAGCCGTGCCGGGGTATCGACGAACTGCAGCCGGCACTGCTTGCGGGTGGTGTCCACGGTGGTCAGCGGCACCACGTCCAGGCCGGCCGCGTCGCGTTCGACGGCGAAGATCGCCGGGCCGGCGTCGGTGGCGGCCAACACATACAGCAGGTCGGCGGCCGCGGCGTCCAACACGAAATGCTTATAGCCGGTGAGGTGCCAGGCGTCGCCGATGGCGCCGGCCGACGTGGCGATCCGCGCCGGCAGCCGGGCCGAGCCGTCCTCGGCGTAGGCGATGGTCGCGATCAGCTCACCGGCCGCGATCCGCGGCAACACCGCAGCCTGCTCGGCCGTGTCCCCGGACTCGGTCACCAGGTGCACCGCCAGCACGGCCGTCGCCAAGAACGGGCTGACCAGCAGGGCCCGGCCCATCTCCTCGGCGACGATGCCCATCTCGACCGGCCCGGCGCCGGCGCCGCCGTGCTCCTCGGGGATCAGCAGCCCGAGCAGACCCATCGCCGCCAACTCCCGCCACACCGCCGCGTCCACACCGGTGTCGGTGGCCATCAACGCGCGCACATCGGACTCGGTGGAGCGCTTGGCCATCAGGTCGGCGACGGCGCGCCGCAACGCGAGTTGCTCGTCGGTGGCGGCAAACGACATCGCCCTACCCCTCGGT
Organism: Mycobacterium sp. pUA109; assembly: GCF_041287095.1. Taxonomy (NCBI): domain Bacteria; kingdom Bacillati; phylum Actinomycetota; class Actinomycetes; order Mycobacteriales; family Mycobacteriaceae; genus Mycobacterium; species Mycobacterium sp. pUA109. The sequence goes on from NZ_JBGGKS010000014.1 coordinate 28,198, forward strand.
AAGCGCCGCGCGCAGGCTCGCGCACTGGCTGGCGAGAAACGCTTGGGACACCGGAGCTTTCGGCGCCAGCCGGTCGAAACCGTGGAAGGCGCCCGGCACCACCTCGACGGTACAGGGCACCCCGGCCTGCTGCAGCCGCTCGGCATAGGCCAGGTCCTCCTCGTAGAACAGGTCCAAGGTGCCGACACCCAGCCACGCCGGGGCCAGCCCGCTCAGGTCGGCGCGCCGCGCCGGCACCGCGAGCTGCGGGTCCGCGCCGCCCAGATACGACGTCCAGCCGAACCGATTGCTGCGCGCACTCCACAGCCGATAGTTCGGGTTCTCCGGAAGCTGCGCGCTGCGGTCGTCGAGCATCGGGTACACCAGCACCTGCAGCGCCGGCGCGACCTCGCCGCGGTCCCGGGCCAGCAGCGCCAGCGCCGCCGCCAGCCCCCCGCCGGCGCTGGCCCCACCGATCGCGACCCGCGCCGGATCCACCGCCGGCAACCCGGCCAGCCAGGTCAGCGCCGCGTAGCAGTCCTCCAGCGCGGCGGGGTAGGGGTGTTCGGGGGCCAGCCGGTAGTCCACCGACGCGACCGTCATCCCCAGCTCGGAGCTGAGCCGCCGGCACAGCGCGTCGTCCATGGCGGCCTGGCCCAGCACGTAGCCACCGCCGTGGATCCACACCAGCGCCGGCGCCGGCTCGGCGCCACGGTGCCGGAACAGCCGGATACCCACGCCCGACGACAACGTGAGCACCTCGACGCCTTTCGGCGTGCGACGTCCTTGCAGGGACTCCATGGTGCGCATCAGCCGCAGTGTCCGCGGGAAGCCCAAGCTGCGTGGCATCAGGCGGGCGGTTCGGCGAAGGTCGGGATGGAATGCGGTGCTCGGCATCGGTTCAGTATTACGCCATCGCCGCGGCCGACGGCCGAGAACCCGGCCGGATTGGCCGGGGACCGCGACCCCGCCGCGGTACGCTCCGGGGATGACGGCGCCATCGCGGACCCGCTATCCCGGCCCCACCCTGGCGGCCCGGGCGCGCTGGTTGCTGCGAGCCCGCCCCGCCGACTACATGATGGCGGTCAGCGTGGCGTCGGCGTCGCTGCCGGTGGTCGGCAAGCACCTGGAGCCGCTGGCCGGTGCGACCGCGATGGGGGTGTGGGGCGCCCGGCACCTGCCGACGTTCCTGACCAGCACGGCCAAGTCCTGGCTCACCCCCGGCATCGGCGTCATCCGCAAGGCCGAACGCGATCAGACCCACGCGGTGTCCGACGCGGCGTTGCGGGGTGTGGTCACGGCCAGCGACCTGGACATCGCCTGGCCGCCCCCGGAGCGCACCCCGCCGGTGTGGAAAGCGTTGCAGCACCGCCGGCATCTCTACCGGTCCGCGGTGCGCTACGGCAGTCATCCCGCGCAACTGTTGGACGTGTGGCGCCGCAAAGACCTGCCGCCCGGACCCGCCCCGGTGCTGATCTTCGTGCCCGGCGGTGCGTGGGTGCACGGCAGCCGGATGCTGCAGGGCTATGCGCTGTTGTCGCACCTGGCCGAACAGGGCTGGGTGTGTTTGTCCATCGACTACCGGGTCGCGCCGCACCACCGCTGGCCGCGGCACCTCACCGATGTCAAGACCGCGATCGCCTGGGCGCACGCCAACGTCGACAAGTATGGCGGTGACCGCAATTTCGTTGCGGTGGCAGGCTGTTCGGCCGGTGGACACCTGGCTGCGCTGGCCGGGCTAACCGGTGACGACCGCGAACTGGCCGCCGAGTTACCCGAGGGCGGCGACACCTCGGTGGACGCGGTGGTCGGGATCTACGGCCGCTACGACTGGCAGGACCGATCCACCGCCGAACGGGTCCAGTTCGTCGACTTCCTGCAGCGGGTAGTGGTTCGCAAGCCCATCGACCGGTACCCGGAGGTCTACCGCAAAGCCTCGCCCATCGCCCGGGTGCACCGCGGCGCCCCGCCGTTTTTGGTCATCCACGGCAGCGCCGACACCGTCATCCCGGTCGAGCAGGCCCGCGCCTTCGCCGAGCGGCTGCGGTCGGTGTCGCACTCGGCCGTCGGGTATCTGGAGCTGCCCGGCGCCGGGCACGGTTTCGACATGACCGACGGTGCCCGCACCGGCGCCGCCGCGACCGCAATCGGCCTGTTCCTCAACCAGATTCACCGCAACCACACCCTGCTCGGCGCCAAACGGGTTATTTGATGAGACGGGTAGGCCGGTGAAACGACTGAGCGGCTGGGACGCGGTACTGCTGTACAGCGAGACGCCGAACGTGCATATGCACACCCTCAAGGTGGCGGTGATCGCCCTGGACGCCGACCGGCGCGCGTTCGGCGTCGAGGAATTCCGTCAGGTGCTGCACAGCCGGCTGTACAAGCTCGACCCGTTCCGCTACCAGCTGGTCGACGTCCCGTTCAAGTTTCACCACCCGATGTGGCGGGAAAACTGCGACGTGGACCTGGACTACCACATCCGGCCGTGGCGGCTGCCCGCACCGGGCGGCCGCCGTGAGCTGGACGACGCGATCGGCGAGATCGCCAGCACCCCGCTGGACCGCAGCCGCCCGCTGTGGGAGATGTACTTCATCGAGGGGTTGGCCGATCACCGGATCGCGGTGGTCGGCAAGATTCATCACGCGCTCGCCGACGGGGTCGCCTCGGCCAACCTGCTGGCGCGCGGGATGGATCTGCAGACCGGCCCGCACAGCGACCGGGAATCCTTTGTGACCGATCCGCCGCCGACCCGCGGCGAGCTGGTGCGCTTCGCGGTCCGTGATCACCTGCGCCAGTTGGGCAAAGTGCCGTCGACCATCCAGTACACCGCGCAAGGCGTCGGGCGGGTGCGCCGCAGCACCCGCAAATTTTCGCCGCAGCTGACGCGGCCGTTCACCCCGCCGCCGAGCTTCATGAACCACATGCTCACCCCGGAACGCCGGTTCGCCACCGCCACCCTGGCGTTGGCCGACGTCAAGCAGACCAGCAAACAGCTGGGCGTGACGATCAACGACCTGGTGTTGGCGATATCGGCGGGTGCGCTGCGCACCCTGCTGCTGCGCTACGACGGTACCGCCGATCACCCGCTGCTGGCCTCGGTGCCGATGAGCTTCGACTTCTCCCCGGATCGCATCTCGGGCAACCGGTTTTCCGGGGTGTTGGTGGCGTTGCCGGTCGACGTCGAGGACATCTTGGAGCGGGTCCGCCAGGCCCGCGAGGCCGCCGTGTTGGCCAAGGAGAGCCACCATCTGGTCGGGCCGGAATTGATCAGCCGGTGGTCGGCGTATTTCCCGCCGGCGCCCGCGGAGTCGCTGTTCACCTGGTTGGCCAGCCGCGACGGGCAAAACAAGGTGCTCAACCTCAACATCTCCAATGTGCCCGGCCCCCGCGAACGGGGGCGGGTCGGCGGCGCGCTGGTCACCGAGATCTACTCGGTGGGACCGTTGACCGCCGGCAGCGGGGTCAACATCACCGTGTGGAGCTACGTCGACCAGCTCAACATCTCGGTGCTCACCGACGGCGCCACGGTCGACGACCCGCACGAGATCACCAGCGCCACCGTGCGGGAGTTCATCGAGATACGGCGGGCCGCCGGGCTTTCCGAGGAACTGACGGTGGTCGAGACCGCGATGGCCCCGGCCTCTTAGCCGAGGACCGGGAAGCGGCGCTCGTCGGCGAGTTTGTCCAGCGCCTGCTGCATCACGTGGCGCACCTGGGCGTCGACCTCGTCGACATCGGGGTCCTCACCGAATTCGGCGACGATGTCGATGGGCTCGAGCACCTGGGTGACGATCTTGCTGGGCAGCGGCACGTTGACCGGCAGCACCGCCGACAACCCGAACGGGAACCCGAACGAGATCGGCAAAATTTTGACCCGCATCAGCTTGTCCAACTGCAGCAGCTTGGCCAACCCGGTGCCGCGGGACAGGTACAACTGGGTTTCTTGGCCGCCGATGGACACCGCCGGCACGATCGGCACCCCCGCGTTCAGCGCCGCCCGCACGTAGCCGGTGCGGCCGTCGAAGTCGATCGTGTTCTCTTCCAACGTGGGTCGATAGACGTCGTAGTCACCGCCGGGGAAGACCACCACCACCCCGCCGGAACGCAGTGCCGCCGCGGCGTTCTCGTGGTTGGCCCGGATAAAGCCGGTTTTGATGAAGAAGTCGGCGGTGGGCCCGGTGAAGATGACGTCGTGGCTCAGCGTGTACACCGGCCGGTCGTAGCCGAACTTCTCGTAGAAGCCGCTGGCGAACACCGGCACGTCCATCGGGAACAGGCCACCGGAGTGGTTGGACACCACCAGCGCACCGCCGGGCGGGAAGTCGTCCAGCCCGCGCACCTCGCTGCGGTGATACGCCTTGAGGAACGGCCGCAGCAGGCCCATCACCCGCTCGGTGAGGGTGGGATCCCACTTCGCCGTCGGCGCGGCGGTGAGCTCGGTGTCGGTGTCCGGCGCGCTCATCCCGGCCCCCTTAGAATTGAAACGTGTTCTAATTTTGCCCATCGTACCGGGTCGCGGCGGTCTCTGGTTACCATCAGCGGCGTGAGCGATGAAGCCGAATCCCCCGTTCTGGTCGAACAGCGTGACCGCATCCTGATCATCACCATCAACCGACCGCAGGCCCGCAACGCCGTTAATGCCGCGGTCAGCCAGGGGCTGGCCGACGCGATGGATCGACTCGACGACAACCCCGGCCTGTCGGTGGGGATTCTCACCGGCGCCGGCGGGTCGTTCTGCGCCGGGATGGACCTCAAGGCGTTCGCGCGCGGCGAAAACGTGGTGGTCAAGGACCGCGGGTTGGGCTTCACCGAACGGCCGCCGGTCAAACCGCTGATCGCCGCCGTCGAGGGCTACGCGCTGGCCGGCGGCACCGAGCTGGCACTGGCCACCGACCTGATCGTGGCGTCGCGAGAATCGGCGTTCGGTATCCCCGAGGTCAAGCGCGGCCTGGTGGCCGGTGGCGGCGGGTTGCTGCGGCTGCCGCAGCGGATCCCGTATGCGATTGCCATGGAGTTGGCGCTAACCGGCGACAACCTGACCGCCGAGCGGGCGCATGCGCTGGGGCTGGTCAATGTGCTGGCCGAGCCGGGCACCGCGCTGGACGCCGCGATCGCGCTGGCCGAAAAGATCACCGCCAACGGCCCGCTGGCGGTGGCGGCCACCAAACGCATCATCACCGAATCCCGCGGATGGAGCCCGGACACCATGTTCGCCGAGCAGATGAAGATCGCCCTGCCGGTGTTCGGTTCCAACGACGCCAAAGAGGGTGCGGTCGCGTTCGCCGAGAAACGTGCGCCGCGCTGGACCGGCAGCTAGGGGACCGGCCATCGACGTCGGGGCCTACTTCGCCCGCATCGACTACTCGGGGCCGGCCGATCCGACGCTGCAGACGTTGGCCGACCTGGTCACCGGGCACACCCGCCACATTCCGTTCGAGAACCTCGATCCGCTGCGGGGCGTGCCGGTGGCCGACCTGGGCGTGGCCGCGCTGACCGACAAACTGGTGCATCGCCGCCGCGGCGGCTACTGCTATGAGCACAACAACCTGATGGGTTACGTGCTGACCGCGCTGGGCTTCGAGGTGGACCGACTGGCCGGGCGGGTGGTGTGGATGAACCCGGACGGACTGGACGGCCCCCCGCACGCCGAGACCCATCAGGCGCTGGCGGTCCACGTTCCCGGTGTCGGCGAGCCGTACCTGGTCGACGTCGGATTCGGCGGGCAGACGCTGACCTCGCCGATCCGGCTGATCGCCGGACCCACCCAGCAGACTGCCCACGAGCCATTCCGGCTCCGCACCCACGGTCACGGCTACGTCCTGGAAACGCTGGTGCGCGAGGTGTGGCAGCCGCTGTACACCTTCACCACCGAACCGCGGCCGCTGATCGACATGGAAGTCGGCAGCTGGTACGTCTCCACCCATCCGGGGTCGATCTTCGTCGTCGGGCTCAGCGCGGCGCTGGTCACCGACGACGCCCGGTCCAACCTGCGCGGCCGCCACCTGGCCGTTCACCGCCGGGACGGGCAGACCGAACGCATCGAGTTCGACACCGCCGCGCAGGTACTCGACGCGTTGACCACGCGGTTCGGGATCGACCTGACCGGCCTCGGCGATGTCGAGGCGCGGGTTGCGCAGGTCCTCGACAGCTAAGCACCACCAGGAGTTCGGCGAGGTGTGTTTCCAGCATCCGGTCATGGTCCAGACTTGATACGAATGTGACTGGTGTGGCCGCGCCCGGTTAACCATCGGCCAACAGTGGGCAAACTAGGCTGAGAGGTCACGCGTTCTGGAATAAACCTGGCCGGCCCCGCGGTGCCGGCCGATCGAAAGGTGTCGGGTATCCCAATGGTTGACGCACCCTCCGATGCCGACACCGCCGACACCGCCGACACCGCAGCGCTGCGGGAACGCCGCCTCATCATCGTGCGCCGGGTCGCGGTCGCCGTCTGGGTGATCGTGGTGGTGTTCCGGACCTGGACCACCGGGTTCGCGTTCAACCGGGAACTGCTGCTGGTCTACATCTGCGCGGGTTTGCTGGCGGCGAGCATCGGCCGTCAGCGGATGCTGCAGGTCATCCTCGACTGGCTGCCGTTCGCGCTGGTGCTGGTGGTCTACGACCTGAGCCGAGGGGCGGCGCTGTTTTTAGGGACGCCCACCTGGTGGCAGCCGCAGGTGGACGCCGAACGCTGGCTGTTCTTCGGTGTGATCCCGACGGTCTGGCTGCAGGAGCACCTCAAACTGCCCCACCCGCCGTGGTGGGAGGTGGTGATGAGCACCGTCTACATGTCGTTCTTCATCCTGCCGTACGTGGTCGCCGGGGTGCTGTGGCTGCGCAATCGCGACGATTGGAAGGCCTTCGTGCGGCGCTTCGTGGTGCTGCAGTTCGCCGCGCTGATCGTGTACATCCTGTTGCCCGCGGCGCCGCCGTGGGCGGCCGCCCGCTGCACCTCCGCCGACGTTGTGGGCGGTCCCTCCGACCCGCCGTGCATGTTCCGCTCGGCGCGCGGCGTCCCGGACGGCGGTTTGCTGGGCGCCATGTCCACCAGTCGGCCCGGGGCCCACCAGTGGGTGGAACGCATCTCCACCCGCGGCTGGGGCAACTTGCACCTGCATTCGGCGAAGTCATTGATCGACGAGGGGCAGGCCAACGTGAACCTGGTGGCCGCCATCCCATCGCTGCACGCCGCGCTGACCGCGATGGTGGCGATCTTCCTGTGGCGTCGGGTCGCGGCCAAGTGGCGGCCCCTGTTGGTCGCCTACCCGCTGATCATGGCGTTCTTGCTGGTCTACACCGCCGAGCACTACGTGTTCGACATCTTGCTGGGCTGGGCGTTCGCGGTGATCGTCTTGATGGCGTTGGCCCGGCTAGAGTCCCGGTGGCGTCCGGGGTGGTGGCGCAGACGTCGGGCCCCGGCAGTCGCCGCCGCCGACCGCGCGGCGCTACCAGCCCCGCCCGTCGACGATGGTGTCCCAGGGGTCGGCGGACAGGGCGGCGCGACCCAGCCGGCGGGCGTGGTGCCCAGTGCTGCCGAACTCGTCGACCCAGCTGTGCGCGCGGGTGGTCGCCAACCACAACCGGTGCTCGATCGTCACACCGATAGCGCCGTGTAACTGATGGGCCGCGGTCGTCACCGCCGGCACGACCCGCCCGAGCACCACCTTGGCCACGGTGACCGCGTAGTCGGCTTGCGCGCTGGCGAAACCGTGGTCGGCGGCCGCCGCCACGGCCAAGGTCGTGGCGGCACGGGCCCGTTCGATCTCGCCGGCCATCCCGGCCAGCGCCTGCTGCACCGCCTGGAAGGCGCTCAGCGGGCGGCCGAACTGGGTGCGCTCCCGGGTGTGGGCCGCGGACCACTCGGCGGCCGCGTCGAGCACACCCACCGTTTGCACACAGCGGGCCCAGGCGCCGCGGCGGGCGAACTCATCCCCGGCGGACGCGTCGATCCGGGTGAACGCCGCGGCGGGTAGGTCGAAGCCGACCGCGTCGCGCGGCTCGCCGGCCAGGTTGTGGCCCTCGGTGACCTGGAGGTCGGCCGCGTCGACCGCGGCGACCAGCAGCGCATCGCCGGTTCGGGCCGCCACCAATATCGCGGCGGCCGGCGGCACCCACGGCACCCCGGCCGCGGTCCCGGTAACCCGCCCGGCCGCGACCGTCACCTGCGTTTCCGGGGCCATCGCCACCGTCAGCGGTGCGGCAGCGGGTACTTCGATGCCGGCCGCGATGGCCAGCCACCCGGCCAGCAGGTCGGTCTCGGTGACCGGCACTGCCCCGGCGTGGCGGGCCAGCCCGCGTAACACGACCGCGGCCACCCCCGGGTCGGCCTCGCCGCTGCTGGTCAGCCGGGTCAACCCGGTGTCGTGCAGGGTGTGCCACAGCTCGTCGTCGAAACGTTCCGGCCGGGTGCGGTGGCCCAGCCGCGCGTCAAACGCGCGCCGGCCGATCTCGTCGACCAGCCGGCGCACCTCGGCGTATTCGTCATCGTCGGCGCCGGCGAACACACCGCCCGCCAGCCAGCCGGTCACCGCAACCCCATTCCGCGCGCCACCACCCCGCGCAGCACCTCGTTGGTTCCGCCACGCAGGGTGAACAGCGGCGCATGCAGCCGCGCGGTATCCACCAGGGCGTGCAACCCACCGGGCGCCTCCAGGGAGTCCAGCAGCTCGGCGACCACTTCGACGGAGTCCTGTTCGAACCGGGTGCCCAGATCCTTGACCAGGGCGGCCTGGTTGCTGGGTTGGTCGCCGGCGGCCAGCGCACGCGCCACCGACACCGACAGCTGCCGCAGCGAAATCAGCCGGGCCACCAAATCTCCCACCCGGGCCGTCGTCGCGTCCTCGACCTGCTGGGCGCCCAGGGCGCGGATCAGCGCCAGGATCAACGGCGCGGTTGAGAGTATCCGTTCGGGTCCGCTGCGCTCGAACGACAACTCGGCGGTCACCTGGCGCCAGCCGTTACCGACCTCGCCCAGCACGTCGGTGTCGGGAACGAACACGTCGGTGTAGACGACCTCGTTGAAGTGGTGCGCCCCGTCCATCCCGACGATCGGGTCAATCGTCACGCCGGGGGCGGTGGTCGGCACCAGGAATTGCGTGAAGCCCGCATGCCGGTGCGCCGGGTCGGCCGGACTGGTTCTGGCCAGCACCACCACCTGGTGGGCGCGGTGCGCGCCGCTGGTCCACACCTTGCGGCCGTTGAGCACCCAGCCGCCGGCGGCGCGGGTGGCCCGCGCCGCCGCGGCGGCCAGGTCGGATCCGGCCTGGGGCTCGCTCATCCCGATCGCGGAATAGAAGCGTCCCGCCGCGATCCGGGGCAGGATCGCCCGCCGCTGTTCGTCGGTGCCGTAGGCCAGCAATCCTGGCGCCACCTGACGGTCGGCGACCCAGTGCGCGGCCACCGGCGCGCCGGCGGCCAGCAATTCCTCGGTCACGACATAGCGGTGCAGGTGGCCCAACCCGCGCCCGCCGTACTCGGCCGGGATGGTCAGGCCCAGAAAGCCGGCGTCGGCCAGGCGCACGGAAAACCCTTCGTCCCAACGGGATAGCCAACAATCCACGGCGGGCTGCCAGCCGAACTCGGCGCGGTCCGCGGCCAGGAACTCCCGCACCGCCGCGCGCAGATCGGCCAGCTCGGCATCGGCGACGCACAGCGCGTCGAAATCGCTCACCGGGGCTCAGCGGGTCGCGGTGAAGTGCGCCAGCGCGCCGGACAATTCCAGCCGCTCCACGGTCAACCCGGCACTGGTCAGCCAGTCGTGCAGTTCGTCGACGCTGCCGCCGACACCGAACAGGTCGGCCCGCCGCAGCGCGGCGATGGCCAGATCTTGTCGCAGGCCGGCGCCGCGCACCACCGCGTCCCCGACCAGCCGGCCGCCGGGCTTGAGGCAGCGGGCCATCTCGGCGACCGCGGCGGCCGGGTCGGGCAGGCAGTGCAAACCGTTGAATGAGACGCACAGGTCGAACTCGTTGTCGCCGAACGGCATCCGCTCGATGTTGGCCTCGGTGAACTCGATGCCGTCCAGCCCGAGCCCGCTGGCCGCCCGCCGGGCGCGGGCCAACATGTCGGGGGAGATGTCGGCGGCGACATAGCGCACCCGCTGGCCGGACCGCAGGCCGCGCAGCGCCACCCCGCCGCCGCACGGGACATCCAGCACCGCCGAGCCGTCCGGCAGCTCGCCCAGCACCCGCAGGCTGTCGTAGAACAGCCGGATGTCGGTGCCCCACAGCGCCAACCCGAACGGCCGGGCCAGCCATTCGTGTTCCACCGCGAAGGCATACATCGCACCACCCCACCGGTCCGTGACGCTGCGCTGCCCCCACCTGGTTCGCTGCTCCGACATGGGTTCCAGCCTCGCGGTGCCCGGCGGGGGCTGTCAACGGCGGACGGCCCGGGATGAACGTGATCCTTAGTTGACCTACACTACATTTTTGAGGTCTGGTGTAACGTTCCGGATGGTTTGAGACCCGGCGAGCGAGAAAGTTAACGGATGAGCATTTCGCTGCTTCTCGAGATGGCCGTGTCGGCCAGCCCCGAGCGGGTTGCCGTGGTGTCTGGGGACCTGCGGTTGACGACGAGCGAGCTCAGCGACCTCGCCGACGGCGGCGCCGGCGTGATCAGCGCCTCCGGGGCCGAGCATGTCGCCTATGTCGGTGCCGGCGGTGCGCTGCTGCCGCTGTTGCTGTTCTCCTCGGCGCGCGCCGGGCGGGCCGTCACCCCGATCAACTACCGGTTATCGCCGGAGGGCATTCAAGCCCTGATCGCCCGGCTGCCGCAGCCGCTGGTGGTTGTCGACCCCCGCTACGCCGAGGTGGTCGGCGACCTCGGCAAGCAGGTGATCACGTCCGAGGAGTTCCTGGCCGCCGCGCGCACCGCCGAGCCGGCCGCGGAGTTTCCGGACCCGGACACGGTCGCGGTGGTGTTGTTCACCTCCGGCACCACCTCGGCGCCCAAGGCCGTGGAACTGTCGCACAACAACCTGACCAGCTACATCACCGGCACGGTCGAATTCGGGTCCGCCGAACCGAGTGACGCGGCGCTGATCTGCGTGCCGCCCTACCACATCGCCGGCGTGGGTGCGGCGCTGTCGAATCTGTACGCCGGCCGCAAGATGGTCTACCTGCCCAACTTCGACGCCGAGGCGTGGGTGCGGCTGGTCAACGACGAGCAGGTCACCACGGCCACCGTGGTCCCGACCATGCTGGACCGCATCGTCACCGTGCTGGAGCGCGGCGGCCACCGGTTGCCGTCGCTGCGCAACCTGGCCTACGGCGGCTCCAAGGTGGGGTTGCCGCTGGTGCGCCGGGCGCTGGACCTGCTGCCCGGTGTCGGTTTCGTCAATGCCTACGGGCTGACCGAGACCAGCTCCACGATCGCGGTGCTGACCCCCGACGATCACCGCGCGGCACAGACCGCGGCCGATCCCGCGGTCGCCAAACGGCTGGCGTCGGTCGGCCAGCCGGTGCCGGGCATCGAGGTGCAGATCCGCGACGAGGACGGCACGGTGCTGCCGGCGGGCCGCAGCGGCGAACTGTTCGTCCGCGGCGAGCAGGTTTCGGGCCGCTACACCGGGATCGGCTCGGTGCTCGATGCCGAGGGCTGGTTCCCGACGCGCGACATCGCCACGCTGGACGAGGACGGCTACCTGTTCCTCGGCGGACGCTCCGATGACACCATCATTCGCGGCGGGGAAAACATCGCGCCCGCCGAGCTGGAGGATGTGCTGGTCGAGCACCCGCAGGTGCGTGACGTCGCGGTGGTCGGTGTGGAGGACCCGCACTGGGGCCAGGCGATCGTCGCGGTGGTGGTGGCCGCCCCCGGCGCGGACCCCGACCCCGAAGAGCTGCGCGCCTACGTGCGTAGAAGTCTGCGCGGTTCGCGGACCCCGGACCGCGTAGTGTTTCGAGATGAGCTGCCTACCAACGCGACCGGTAAGGTGCTGCGCCGCGAACTCGTCGAAGAACTTCGGACCGCCCCGGCCGAGTAGTAACCCCATGTCAAAGAGGACGACACCATGATCAAAAACGGCACCCGGTTACAGAGTCAGGTCTGTGACACCCAGGTCATCGTGGTCAGGAGCGCCGAGAGCCTGAACGATCTGCGCTGCGGCGGCGCCCCGATGGTCGACATCGGCGCCGAGCGCTCCGGTGAACTCAACCCGGCCTTCGCCGACGGCACCGTCATGGGCAAGCGCTACGTCGACGAGGACGGCGCCGAAGTCTTGGTGACCAAGGCGGGCGCGGGAACGCTGGCCATCGGGGACACCGCGCTCAGCCTCAAAGAGGCCAAACCGCTGCCCGCCAGCGACTGACCTTCCGGTCCGCCTTGCCTTTGCCTTCGCCGTCGCCGCGAATGTGCGATCTCATACGGTTTGGGCACCGAAAGCGTATGAAACCACACAGTCGGCGCGGCACTGCCTACGGGCGGCCGGGCACCCCGTGGCGGCGGACGAATTCGCGTGACTTGATCAGGAATTCCAGCTGACCGATGACGTCGCGCAGCGGTGCGACGGTGCGCGACGCCCGGCACAACACGACGGCGCCTTCCAACGCGGCGATCGCGGTCACCGCCAGCGACGTCGCCTCCGGCTCGTCGAACCCGTCGGCGGCGAACGCCTGGGCCAGCGCGGCGCGCCAGTGCCCGAAGATTTTGCCGGCCTCGGCGGTCAGCTGCGGCTCCTCATCGGCGGGGCCGATGGCCGCGGCCACCACCGGGCAGCCCGCGGTGAAATCGCTGTCCTGTAGCAGCCGTTCCCACAACTCGGCGAACTGCGCCAACAGCACCCGGCTGCCCTGGTCGGCGCTGCGGTCGATGCTGGCGGTCAGGGCATTGCCGGCGTAGTGCAGCGCTTCGGTCAACAACTGGTTCTTGCCGCCGGGGAAGTGGTGATACACCGAGCCGCGCGGTGCGCCGCTGCGGGCCAAGACCTCGTCAATGGTCACCCCGGCCGCCCCACGCTCGCGCAGCACTTCGGCGGCGGTGGCGATCATCCGGTTGCGGGTGGTCCCGCGCTTGGTGCGTTGAGCGGTCGCAGTCGACGGCACGAGGTCCTCTGGTCGCGGGTTAGGCGGCGTGCAGGTGGCGCAGCGCCACCGAGCGCCAACGCATCGTGCGCGGGTGCAGCCGGCCCGGACGCCACCGCCGACTAGGCAGATCCGGCAACCGGCCGGTGAACTGGTGACCAGCGATGTTGACCTCGATGTCCCACATCGTCTGCCTCCTCACCGCGATGGTGTACCGCGTCAGCGCCACAACCACGAAAATATGACAGCAAGCATACAACTACTGGAAGTAGTAGCACAAGTGCCACCTGCGGGTTTGGCGCCGAACCGGCAAAACATCAGGTGAACAATGTCGAAAGCCGGTCTTACCAACGGAGGGCGCCAACGCTATTTATGCAGTAACGCATAAAAATACCGACAGGTAGGCGCGACGGACACCGCGCCGGCCCCCGGTCGAGGAAGCCTCGCCAAGGTCGGTGCGGCGGGGCTGATCGGCGTTACGCTGAGCGCAGCCGTGCGACCGGGAGGAAGCGGAGCCGATGGGCCACTACCACAGCAACGTGCGTGACCTGGAGTTCAACCTATTCGAGGCGCTGGACCTGGAGCGGTCACTGGCCAGCGGGGTGTTCGGCGACCTGGACGGCGAGTCGGTGCGCGAGATGCTGGCCGAGGCGGCTCGGCTGGCCGAGGGCCCGGTGGCGGAGTCGTTCGCCGACGCCGACCGGCACCCGCCCACCTTTGATCCCGACACGCACGTGGTGAGCCTGCCGGACTCGTTCAAGAAGTCGCTGCGCGCCTGGCAGCAGGGGGAGTGGTTCCGGGTCGCGCTCGACGAGAACGTCGGCGGCGTACCGGCGCCCGCGATGGTCGGCTGGGCGATCAACGAACTGGTGCTCGGCGCCAACCCGCCGGTGTTCATGTACATGGCCGGGCCGGTGCTGGCCAACGTGCTCTACCACCTGGGCAACGAGCAGCAGCGCCGCTGGGCATCGTTGGCGATCGACCGCAACTGGGGCGCCACCATGGTGCTCACCGAACCCGACGCCGGCTCGGACGTCGGCGCCGGACGCACCAAGGCCACCGAGCGACCCGACGGCAGTTGGCACATCGACGGGGTGAAACGGTTCATCACCAACGGCGACACCGACGACCTGTTCGAAAACATCATCCACATGGTGCTCGCCCGCCCGGAGGGCGCAGGCCCGGGCACCAAGGGGCTGAGCCTGTTCGTGGTGCCGAAATTCTTGCTGGACCCCGAGACCGGGGAGCCGGGGGAGCGCAACGGTGTGTTCGTCACCGGCCTGGAACACAAAATGGGGCTGAAGGCCTCGGCCACCTGCGAACTGACCTTCGGCCAGCACGGCGTGCCGGCGACCGGCTGGCTGGTCGGCGACAGCCACAACGGCATCGCGCAGATGTTCAAAATCATCGAATACGCCCGGATGATGGTGGGCACCAAAGCGATCTCCACCTTATCGACCGGTTATCTGAATGCCTTGGAGTACGCCAAGACTCGCGTGCAGGGCGCGGATCTGACCCAGATGACCGATAAGACCGCGCCGCGGGTAACCATCATTCATCATCCCGACGTGCGGCGCGCCCTGCTGGTTCAGAAGACCTACGCCGAGGGGTTGCGGGCGCTGTACCTGTACACCGCGGCCCATCAGGATCCGACGGTGGCCGACATCGTGTCCGGCGCGGACGCCGAACTGGCCAACCGGGTCAACGACCTGCTGCTGCCGATCGTCAAGGGCGTCGGATCCGAACGCGCCTACCAATGCCTGACCGAGTCGCTGCAGACGCTGGGCGGGTCCGGCTTCCTGCAGGACTATCCGCTCGAGCAGTACATCCGCGACGCCAAGATCGACAGCCTCTATGAGGGCACCACCGCGATTCAGGCGCAGGACTTCTTCTTCCGCAAGATCGCCCGTGACCACGGGGTCGCCCTGCAGCATCTGGTCACCCAGATCGAGACGTTCCTCGGCGACGACAACGCCCACCCCCAGCTGGCCGAGGCTCGCGCCACCCTGGCCACCGCGCTCGACGACGTGCGGGCGATGGTCGCCACCATGACCGGCTACCTGCTCGGTTCGCAGGACAACGCCCGCGAACTGTATCGGGTGGGGCTGCAGTCGGTGCCGTTCCTGCTGGCGGTCGGTGACCTGCTGATCGGCTGGCTGCTGTTGCGTCAGGCCCAGATCGCGCTGGACGCGCTGGCCCAGGATCCGGCCGATTCAGACCGCAACTTTTACCGCGGAAAGGTCACTGCGGCAACATTTTTCGCCAAGAACATGCTGCCCCGGCTCAGCGCTCAGCGGCGGATCGTGGACAACGTCGATCTGGCGCTGATGGAACTGCGCGAGGACGCCTTCTAAGCGGGTTCGGTCCGGATTCGCCGCGAATGTCCGGGCTAACTCGTCCCGCGGTCGAGGTAGATAACCCGGTCATCGAGTTGCTCGTGCGCGACGGCTATGACCGCGGCAACCAGTGGCGCGATTCGGGCCGGACGCCGGAAGAACCGGGAAGAAAGCGCTATCAACAATCCGTGGTGATGGCGACCGCCGGCGATGTGCTCGGCGGCAATCCGGGTGAAGTCGCCAACGTTCTCGGTGAGCACGACGTAGCCGTCGGCGACCGCGGTGGTGAACACCTCAGCGTCGGCGTGGCCGGTAAGCCCCAGCGCCGCAAGGGGAGTCGCCTCGACGCCGGCTCGGTCCAATGCCATGGCCAGCGCGGCCGGATACATTTCGTCGAGCAGGAGTTTCACCGCGCGTCGGCGGCAGCTGTGTCACTGCGGTGTAGGTCAATTCGGGCCCGGATCTCGTCCGGGTAGTCGGCGCGGTAGTCGAGCGCGGCGTCGATTTGCGCCCGAGTGACGATCCGGTCGGCCGCAAGCTCTGCTGCCGGGTCCTCGACGGGCCCGAGATCGTCGACCCACATCGCGACCTCCCACACGTCCGGTCCGCCGATCAGCCCGGCGCGGCGTCCGGTTGGACCGTCACGGAAGGTGATGAGCGGATGCCCGTCGCGTCTCGTACCTTCTTCGGCGTACCGACGCAGCCGATGGCGCCACCGCGAGCTTGGCGTTGTGGTGCACTAAGGGACATGCCACAAGCGCCCCGCCTGACCCGTGTTCAACAGCAGGAGCGGACCCGGGCCCAACTGCTGCGGGCCGGCGAGCAGGCGTATTTGGAGAAGGGCTTTCAGGGGGCGACCGCCGGCGAGATCGCGCGCCGCGCTGGCTATTCCACCGGCGCGCTGTACAGCAATTTCGTCAGCAGGGACGATCTGTTGCTCAGCGTGCTGGAGGACCACGACGCCGGTGCCGTCGAACGGCTCGGCGCGACGGTGCGTGCCGTGACGTCGGTGCCCGACGTGGTCGCCACCGTCAGTGACTGGTTCCGCGGCGTCTTCCGCGATGATCCGCGGTGGCGGGTCCTGGAGGTGGAACTCACCATCGCTGGCGTGGGGAAACCCGAGCTGGCGTCGCGGCTGCGGGAGCGCCAGCGGAAATTCGCCCGTGACCTGGCGAAGTTGTTGCGTGAGCGGTCCGATCAGTTCGGCGTCACCCTGTCGCTGCCGGCCGAAACGCTCGCGGAAGCATTCCTGAGCCTGGGCGACGGGTTGGGCGTGCACACCTTGCTGGACCCCGACATCGACGCCACGGCCGTCTTCACCCGCACCTTGAGCGTGCTGTTAGGCGCTGGCGACCCCGGCTGACCCGTGCTAGCGTTTCAGATAACGCATTATCTGAAATGGGAGATCGGTATGACGGCTACGCGCAGCCTGGAGGAACGCATTGACCGGCTCAGCCGGGCATCGCAACGACAGCTCATCGATCCCGATGTCGACGTCGTCGGCCAATTGGGCGCCGGTCAGGTGCTGCCCGACGAGTTGCTGTCCATCCACGGCCTGGACCTGCCGCTGAGCACCGACCAGAAGGCGCGGTTGGCCCGCGAAGAGGTTGCCGCCGTGATGGATTTGGGTATCCGGTTCGAGGCGGTGCTGATGGCGGGGTTCTGCTTTGAGCTGGCCGCTCGCAGCGAGCTGAACGACGCGCGCTCGGTCTTCGCCCTCCATGAGGTAGGCGAGGAAACCCGCCACTCCCGGTTGTTCCTGCGGGTGATCGACCAGTTGCAGCCGGCCAGCCGCAGTCCCTTCGTCCCTCGTGGACGGCTGAGCCGTTGGCTGGAAACCCGGTCCAACTTCGCGATCGTGCGTCGGCAGGCCTTCTTCCTCACCCTGGTGCTCGGCGGGGAGGAAATGCCGGATTTGCTGCAAAAGCTGGCCGGCGAGCACCCCGACACCGACCCGTTCCTGGCCGCGGTCAACCGCTACCACCGCCAAGAGGAGGCCCGGCACCTCTCGTACGCGCGGCTGCGGATCCCCGAAGTCTGGGCCGACGCCAGCTGGGCCGACCGCGTCACGGTCCGCTACGTCGCGCCGGTGGTGCTGCACGAGCTGTTCCACATGCTGGTGCATCCCGGCGTCTACGGCGCCGTGGGCCTGCCGAAGTGGCGCACCTGGCGGGCGGTGCGGCGGTTACCGCAGCGCCGCGAGATGCTGCGGCGCGCCACCCGACCGGTGCTGAAAGCCCTGATCGACGGCGGTGCGCTGCGCCCCGGCCGCATCCCCCGGCCCTGGCGGCTGCTGTGCGCCGTGGACCGCGACGGCCGCCCGCGCGCTCAGCTGTCCAGCGTGTAGCCCATCGGCAGCAGCACACTCTTCTGCTGGGTGAAGTGCTCCACGCCCTCGGGCCCGTTTTCGCGGCCGATGCCGGAGTTCTTGTAGCCGCCGAACGGTGAACCGGGATCGAAGGCGTACCAGTTGATGCCGTAGGTGCCGGTGCGGATCTGCTGGGAGATCTCGATGCCGTGCGGCACGTCGGTGGTCCACACGCTGCCGGCCAGCCCGTACACCGAGTCGTTGGCGATCGCGATCGCGTCGTCTTCGGTGTCGTAGGGGATCACACACAGCACCGGCCCGAAAATCTCCTCCTGGGCGATGGTCATCTTGTTATCCACGTCGGCGAACACGGTGGGCTGCACGAAATAACCGTCGTTCAAACCTTCGGGGCGTCCGCCGCCGCACACCAGTCGGGCGCCTTCCTCGATGCCCTTCTTGATGTAGCCCTCGACCCGGGTGCGCTGCTTCTCGCTGATCAACGGGCCAACCTGGGCGGCCGGATCGGTCGGCAGCCCCACCGGCAGCGCCTCGACGAACGTCTTGACCGCGTCGACGATCTCGTCGTAGCGCGACCGCGGCGCCAGGATCCGGGTCTGGTTCACGCAGCCCTGCCCGGCGTTCATCAGGCCGGAGAACACCATCATCGGCACCGCGGCGGCCAGGTCGACATCCTCGAGCATGATGGCCGCCGACTTGCCGCCGAGTTCCAGCGTGCACGGTTTGAGCTGGTCGGCGGCGCGCTTGCCGACCTCTTTGCCGACCGCGGAGCTGCCGGTGAAGGTGAAGATGTCGATGTCGGGGTTGCTGGTCAGTGCTTGCCCGGTTTCGATGCCGCCGGGCACCACCGACAGCACCCCCTCGGGCAGGCCGGCCTCGGCGAACACCTCGGCCAGCGCGTTGGCGGTCAGCGGCGTCTCGGCGGCCGGTTTGAGCACCACCGTGCAGCCGGCCAGCAGCGCCGGGCCGAGCTTGTTGACCGCCAGGAACAGCGGAACATTCCAGGCCACGATGGCGCCGACCACGCCGATCGGTTCGCGCGACACGATGCTCTGCCCGTAGGAGCCGTTGCGGGTCTCGGTCCAGGTGACGTCGTCGGCGGCGCCGGCGAAGTAGGTCAGCGATCCCAGCGACCCCAGCCACTGCATGGTCTCGACGATGGTCGGCGGCTGGCCGGTCTCGGCGGCCAGCAGGCTGGTGAACAGCTCCTTGCGGTCCTCCATCAGCTTGACCGCGGCGCCGATGATCGCGGCCCGCTCGGCCGGCGGGGTGCTGGGCCAGGGGCCGGTGTCGAAGGCGCTGCGGGCGGCCGCGACGGCGGCGTCCACATCGGCCTTGGCCGCCAGCGGCACCTTGCCGACGTATTGGCCGGTGGCCGGACAGTGGACCTCGATGACGTCGCTGGCCGACGGCGTGGTCCACTTCCCGCCGATGAACAGCTTGTCGTACTCGGTTGGGGCGCTGTGAGTCATGGCGCACACCATACCCAGCCGACGGCGAAATTAGAACCTGTTTCAGTCAAGTGAGGTCGTGGGGCTCAGCACCAGGACCAGGTTGCTCACCATGAACTCGCGCAGCACCGGGACCGACGTCATCCACCACGCCCATCGCGGGTGGTAGCGGGGGAACGCGGCGAGCAGGGCCCCGGTGCTGGTCGCCCAGTCCAGACCAGCGGCGGCCGACACCGCGAACAGCGACGAGCCGTAGTTGTTCTTGGGCGGGTGGCCGTGTTTGCGGGTGTAGCGGGCGGCGGCGCGGGTCCCACCCAGGTAGTGGGTCAGGCCCATCTCATGGCCGCCGAATGGGCCCAGCCACACGGTGTAGGACAGCACCGCTAGCCCGCCCGGTCGGGTCACCCGGAGCATCTCGTTGCCGAGCTGCCAGGGCCGGGGCACGTGCTCGGCGACATTGGAGGACAGGCAGATGTCGACGCTGTCATCGGCGAACGGCAGCGCCGTTCCCGAGGCCCGCACGAAGCTGCCCGCCGCGTCCGGCAGGGCGGGACCGGCGGCGTGCATCTCGGTCGGATCGGGTTCGACGCCGATATAGCGGACACCGGCCGCGCTGAACGCGCCGGCGAAGTAGCCCGGCCCGCCGCCGACATCGAGCAGGGTGCAGCCGGCCGGGGTCTGGCCGTGGGCGGCCTGCCACAGGTCGGTGACCATCGCGGCGGTGTCGGTGGCCAGCGCGCGGTAGAACCGGGCCGGGTCGCGCTGCTCGTAGCGGAACTGCCCCAGCAGCCGCAGCGAGCGAGACAGTGTCGCCCGGGTGGCGAACGTGCTGGTGACGTCGGCGGTGGCGGCCATCGCGCTCAGCCTACGCAGCCAGCGGCGGTGATCCGCTGCGCCCGGCTCCGCCGCGCTGGCGATCGCCGCTACCCTGTAACCCAATGTCTGGTGTCCGTGCGGTCCTCCTGTTGTGCTGGCGCGACACCGGACACCCGCAGGGCGGCGGCAGCGAAACCTACCTGCAGCGCATCGGCGCGCAGCTGGCCGCCTCGGGCGTGGCGGTCACGCTGCGTACCGCCCGCTATCCCGGCGCGCCGCGGCGCGAGGTGGTCGACGGGGTGCGGATCTGCCGCGCCGGCGGTCGCTACACCGTGTACCTGCGGGCATTGGCGGCGATGCTGGCGGCCCGGATCGGCTTGGGCCCACTGCGGCGGGTGCGACCGGACGTGGTGGTCGACACCCAGAACGGTTTGCCGTTCTTGGCTCGGCTGGCCTACGGGCGACGGGTCGCGGTGCTGGTGCATCACTGTCACCGCGAGCAGTGGCCGGTGGCCGGGCCGGTGCTGGGCCGCATCGGCTGGTACGTCGAGTCGATGTTGTCGCCGCGGCTGCACCGCCGCAACCAGTATGTGACGGTGTCGCTGCCGTCGGCGCGAGACCTGGTCGA
This sequence comes from Mycobacterium sp. pUA109, assembly GCF_041287095.1. Classification (NCBI taxonomy): domain Bacteria; kingdom Bacillati; phylum Actinomycetota; class Actinomycetes; order Mycobacteriales; family Mycobacteriaceae; genus Mycobacterium; species Mycobacterium sp. pUA109. The sequence goes on from NZ_JBGGKS010000014.1 coordinate 48,756, forward strand.
CTTGGGTGTGGACGGCCAGCGAATCGCGGTGGTGCGCAACGGTCTTGACGAAGCGCCCGCGCAGACGCTGTCGGGTGCACGGGCGGCCGCACCGCGGGTGGTGGTGCTGTCCCGACTGGTGCCGCACAAGCAGATCGAGGACGCCCTGGAGGCGGTCGCGGCGCTGCGCTCAACGGTGCCTGGCCTGCATCTCGACATCGTCGGCGGTGGGTGGTGGCACCAGCGGCTGGTCGACCATGCGGCGCTGCTCGGCATCACCGACGCGGTGACCTTCCACGGCCACGTCGACGACGCGGCCAAACACGAAGTGGTGCAGCGATCGTGGGTGCATGTGCTGCCCTCCCGCAAGGAGGGCTGGGGCTTGGCGGTGGTTGAGGCGGCCCAACACGGCGTGCCGACCATCGGCTACCGGTCCTCGGGCGGGCTGGCCGACTCCATCGTGGACGGGGTCACCGGCGTGCTGGTCGACGACCGTGAGGAACTGGTGGGTCGGCTCGAGCAACTGCTGGCCGACCCGGTGCTGCGCGACCAACTCGGGACCAAGGCGCAGGCCCGCAGCGCCGAATTCTCCTGGCAGCAAAGCGGCGACGCGATGCGCGAGGTGCTGCAAGCGGTCCGCAACGGGCACTACCTCAGCGGCGTGGTGTAACGCCGGGGGCCTACCACCACTGCGGCCACGACAAGTGGGCGTCATCGACGTCGAGCAGGTGCAACATCTTGTGCCGCCCCCGGTACACATTGAGCGCAGCGCCGACGTGGTGGCGGCGGGCGAACCCCGCCGCGGCGACCCAGAACATACAGCCGAACGCGGTCAGTGGTGGCGAAACACCGTTTGCCACAACTAGTGGTGGGCGTCGTATCGGCTGTGCCGCCGATGGCACTCTCGGCGACGCAAATGTTGACAGTTAGCCCTCGACTGCGTTACCTACTCTAGAGTAAGCTACTCGAGCGTAAGGTACGTGACGACGTGTTCATCAACCGGCACTGCTGTGGGTACCCCGAAGCCCGTCTGACGGTCCTGGGCACCGCTCCGTAGGCCGTCGTCGCATACCAGGAAAATAGCTCGGGCTTTAAGGGCGATGCCGCAAACAACGAGAGCAACGCGCGAAGCAGGCAGGCACTTCCTTTGATGCATGCGTATGGTAACTCCGACCCGTTGTCGGCGGATGCGGTGGGGGAATGGGTACGGCGAAGTAACTCCCTGCCGGTCGAGAATGTTCCGGTGGCGTCGATTCGCAATTCGTACACCCCGAGGAAGAACAAGACAAACGAGCACCATGTCAAGATCCTGGCACAATCACCGCTGCCCTTACCCCCGATAGTGATCCATCGGACCTCGATGCGGGTGATCGACGGCGTGCATCGGCTCCGTGCCACCGAATTACGCGGGGATAGCGCGATACCGGCGAGGTTTTTTGAGGGTACTAACGCTGAAGCTTTCGCGCTCGCCGTACATCTGAACGTCAGCCACGGGCTGCCGCTGACCCTGGCTGAGCGAAAGGCCGCGGCGCGACGAATTTTACGATCTTACCCCCATTGGTCCGATCGATCCATTGCGCAGATCGCAGGAGTATCGAACAAAACTGTGGGCAAATTACGAGAGTGTGCAACTGAGGAAATTTCCCAGTTGGGTCACCGGCTTGGGCGCGACGGAAAGATCCGACCGGCGAGTCCGGTTAATGGACGGCGACGTGCTGCGGAATTTTTGTCGATGAATCCACGCGCATCGTTGCGAGAGATAGCTCGGCAAGCGGGCGTCTCGGTCACCACCGCGCGCGATGTGCGGCGGCGCATCGACAAGGGCGAGAATCCCTTGCCCGATAATCCTGCCAAAAATTCGCGCCACCGCGCTGCACAAGGGGCTAACGCGACCGACGCCACCGAGGATCCATCCGTTGGCGGCCCGCGCGGTGTGCCGCGCGCCGGCGCGACGGTGTCGGCCGGCGTGCACGGGCACGATCTGCTCCAACGACTGAGAAAAGATCCCGCACTCAGGGGCTCCGAGAGGGGACGCGCGCTGCTACGGTTGCTGTCCACCGTCGTCGTTACCATTAGCACCTTTAACGAGTTGGCTGAGGCTGTTCCCATCCACTGCTCGGGCACCATCGCCGAAATCGCAAGAAAGTACGCCCGTGCTTGGCAAGAAATCGCGGACCAGTTCGATATTTCGTGAACCGAACCGCTTGCCAAGCTCGCTGACGGGGGTCAACGGCGACGAAGAGCGGTTCCGCAGAGCTACCTGCGGTCCTGCCGGGCGGGAGAAATCAGAGCCCGGCCACCCCGGCGGCGACGAACACGCAGCCCAGCGCGGCCAGCAGGGTGGCCACTTCACCGCGACGCCGGGCTCGAATCCAGGCGTGCAGCGCCGCGACCCACCTGGCGGTTGCCGTGGGCGCCAGGAGATAGGCCAGCAACGGAATCTCGATTAGCGCGAAGGCCACGATGTTGAAGATCACCAACACGGCGACCTGGGTTAGGGCCGCCGCCCCGGAGGCGAGGATGATCGCCAGCGCGGCCAGGTAGTCCACCGACGGCAAGGCGATGCCGAGACCGGCGATGCCCGCGACCGCCACCGACTCCCCGCTCAGCAGTCGCCTGCCCGGCGTCGCCAGTTTCGCCGGGCGCGCCCCCAACCGGCCGCGGATGTCGATGGCGACGAGCACCGCGACCGTGAGCGCCAGGAACCCGATCAGGATCTGCACTTTGGGCACCGTGACATAGGAGGACCCGAGCAGGGCGCGTCGAAAGACGAACAAAACGACCAGGCCGACGGTCATTCCCATGGCGAAGCCACCACACAAAAACGCGAGCAGTTGCAGCGCGGGGCGGGGCCGGTTCAGCATGAGGACGGTCATGCCGATGCGGAACGGTTCGACGCTGACGGCCAAGGCCATGACCAGGACGGTGACCAGCATGTCGGGTTGTGGGTGCGCCCCGCGGGCGGCTCAGGCGTCCAGCCGGGTGAATTGATCCTCACGGTACTGCTCGATGCAGGCGGCGCGCCGAATCTTGCCGCTGGTCGTGATGGGGATCGACCCGGGCGGTACCAGAACGAGGTCCCCGACATTCAAGCCGTGGGCATTGGAGATCGCGGAGGTGACGTCGCGCTTGACGTCGGTGAGCCAGTGCATCGACTCCTCGTTACCGCCGCGCTTTTTGAGCTCAATGATGGTGACCAGTTGTTCGGTACTGTTCAACGGCAGCGATATCGCCGCGACCCGACCACGGGTGATCTCCTGGACCGTCGCCTCGATGTCCTCGGGGTAGTGATTACGTCCCCGAATGATCAACAGGTCCTTGATTCGGCCGACGATGAACAGCTCGTCCGCGGAGATGAAACCCAGATCGCCCGTTCTCAGCCACTGCCCCTCGGGCGTGCCGGGCGACGGGTCGACCAGGGTGGCGCCGAAGCAGCCCTGCTCCTCCGGCGATTTGCGCCAGTAACCCTCGGCGACGTTGTCGCCGCGTACCCAGATCTCGCCGACCACGTCTTGCGGGCACTCGCGGTGGGTGTCGGTGTCGACGATCCGCAGCTCCGGTGATTGCGGCACTCGGTATTTGACCAGCGCCGTTCCGGCACCCTCCGCGCAGCGCTGAACGCGGCCCGCGGACAGCTCCTCAAGATCGAAGTGACCCGCCGGGTCTGCTTCGTTCCAGGTGCCCGTCGCGACGAAGACGGTGGCCTCCGCCAAGCCATAGGACGGGCGGATCATATGGTCCTGAAGATTGAAGTGCGCAAACCGATCGACGAAGCGGTGCAGGGTGGCCGGCTCGACGCGTTCGGCACCGTTGATGATGCCCAGGACTCCGCCGAGGTCGAGCCCGGCCAGGTCACCGTCGGTGGTTTTACGAGCGGCCAGGTCAAAGGCGAAGTTCGGCGCCGACGACCACGCGCACGGATTTTCGGCCAGCGCACGCATCCACCTGGCCGGCCTTTCCAAGAACGCAACCGGACTCGTCAGTTCGGCGTGAAAGCCGCTGAGGATGGGGGCGCAAACACCCAGCATCAGTCCCATGTCGTGGTAGAAGGGTAACCACGACACGATCGTGGTGTCCGAGGGGATTTTGGCGTTCGCGGAAAAGCCGCGCATCAGCTGTTCGAAATTCACCGTGAGGTTGCGGTGCGACATCATGACGCCGGTGGGCAGCCGGGTCGACCCCGAGCTGTACTGCAAATACGCGATGTCCGGCGACTCCGCCGCCGCAACGCTGGGTGCGCCGTCGACGTCGAGGTTCAACGAATCGACTTCGACGATCTTCGGCGCGGTGTCCATCGGTGATTGGTCGACATAATCCCCCACGTCGGCCGCCACCGCGGATGTGGTGAGAACAACCGACGGCGAGGTGTCGGTAAACACCGCACCGACCCGCTCATGGCTGGAGCCGCGGTGCGGCAACGGCAGCGGGACCGCGATAAGCCCAGCCTGGATGGATCCCAGGAACGCCACGATGTAGTCCAGGCCCTGCGGAGCCAGGATGACCGCCCGGTCCCCCACCGACGCCTGCAGGCGGATCTCCCGTGCCATGTTCAGTGTCCGGCGGGACAGCTGCGACCAGGTGAGATTCTCGGGTACGCCCGCCCAGTCGTTCTCGTAATTGGTGAACGTGAACGCGACGTCGTGGGGCCGCAGGCTGGCACGTCCGTGCAGCATGGAGAGGATCGATGACTGGGGCATAGGCGTCACATTACGTCCGGACTAACTAGTCGAATTTATGGGCTAAATATCAGTGGTCGGGTTCGCCGGTGTGCGACAACACGGACATGGCACCGCTGAGGATCTGCGAGACCGGGTCAGCGCCGCCGCCGAAGGTTGCCTGGTTGGCCGGCGCAGTGACCTCCGCGGGATCGAAGCCGTGCACCGGGTCCACCTGAACCGGAGCGGTGGACGGGTCGTCGTTTCGTGAGTAGCCCGCATCCACGCGGGGCATCAGGATCGCGTCGAGCTTGTTCAAGGTGTCTTCGTCAATCCCGACGTACGCCAACGGCATGACCAGCGGAAGGTGCTTTTCCGGGACCATGATCGTCGTGTCTTTCGCGCCCTTGGAGTTGATCGTGGTTCTGATGTTCTGCGGCGGCACCATGCTCGCGTTGGTGAAGGCCACCGCGGTGTGGCCAGTGGCAAGGCCCATGAGCGTGTTGGCGAGGGCAAACAGGTTGTCCGGCCGGTCGGGGAAGTCTGCGATCGAGTCGTACGCGGCCACGAACCGATAGGTGTCGTACTGGCTTTCGTACGGCGGCGGCATGGTGTAGTCGAGGGCGGGAACAACGCTGCCGACCGGGAACGTGGCGGTCAGGAAACTCTCCCCGAAGGCGTGACGCCCGATCGGGTCGCCGAAGGTGGCGAAGTTCAGCGTATGCGGCGGGGGAGCGGTCGGGTCATTGACCAGCCGGGCCTGCTCGCCGTCGACCACGAAGCCGCCCTCGGACAAGCCGATCGCCGTACCGGGGCGACCGGTGGTGCGGAACGCCCCATCGAGGTTGTCGATTCCCTCGTCGACGGACTCGCCGACGCTGGGGCCGTCCAGCCCCAGGCCGGGGAGTAACTCTTCGCCGATCTTGCCGATGCCCGGGAAGAGTCGTTCCAGTACGTGGCCCTGGACCTGGCCCGCCGGGTAGCGGACGATTTGGCGCTGCTGGCCGGGGAACCATTGGGCTCCCTCCTGGCGGATGTACTCGTCGTAGGGAATACCCAACACGTGAGCCCCGCCGAGGGCGTATCCGGTCTGGTCGCCCGGCGCGCCGGGGGTCGGCGGTCCGCCGATGGCCGTGTCGTCGGCCACGCTGGCCCCGACGCCGAAGCATCCTATGGCGCTGACAGTTACCAGAGTGGTAACTCCTGCGAGTAGTTTCTTCATCCCTACTCCTGCCCGTTCGGCTTCGTTTCGTAGTCTCACATACATCACGACTGCGCGCTAACCCTCTCCGGCCGCCGACCGCGCCAGCGGCCGCCGCGAATCCAGTCGTGACGGCCACCAGGCCGCCCGCCCCACCAGCGCGGCAATGGCGGGCACCGTTACGGTGCGGACCAAGAAGGTATCCAGCAAGATTCCCACCCCGATCACGAAACCGCCTTGCACCACAGTGCCGATGCTCGAGAACAACAGACCGGCCATCGAGGCGGCGAAGATCAGACCCGCCGCGGTGATCACACCGCCGGTCGAACTCAGGGTGCGAATAACGCCGTAACGCACGCTATGCGGCGACTCGTCACGCATTCGGGAGACAAGCAGCATGTTGTAGTCGGCACCCACCGCGACCAACACCACGAATGCTAGCGGCGGCACACTCCAATGCAATTGTTGGCCGAGCAGGAATTGGAATACCAGCACACCAATACCCACCGCCGACAGGTACGAGATCACCACGGAAGCCACGAGATACAGCGGTGCGACAATCGCACGCAGCAGTGCGATCAAGGTCAGTAGCACGACGATGAGGGTCGCAGCGATGATGAACCGGATGTCGTGCCCGTAATAGTCGCGGGTGTCCCGCAGACTAACGGTGTATCCCGCCATCGATATCTTGGCGTCCGCCAACGCCGTATTCGGTTGCGCTGCCCGAGCGGTCTCACCGATGGCGTTGACCTGATCCATGGCTTCGCTGCTGAACGGATTGAGTTTGGTTTGCACCAGGTAACGCGCCGAATGGCCGTCCGGCGAAATGAATACCTTGGCCGCCTTCGTGAACTCGTCTAGGTGCAGCACCTGGGCCGGGACATTGAACCCTGCCATTCCCGGCTGTGCCGCGTCATGTTTCAGCGACAACAAAAACGCCGACGCCTGATCAAGCCCGGCGCCCATCTGTTTGACCTGGTCGACGAGCTGTGCCACCGCATCGGCCACTTGCCGGCTCCCGCCGGCAACCTTGTTCGCGCCATCTTGCATGCTGCCCAGGTTGGCCTGCAGCCCGCCGGGCTGGTCCATGCCCATGGAATGCATTACCTGGGTGAGGTTGCTCAACGCACCACGCACCCGCTGTATCGATGCGTTCAGGGACTTCTTGTCCGGGATCGCTTGCAGTTGCCCGGCCAGCTCGCTGATCGCGTCGAGGTCTTCCTGATCGCGCCCACCGGTGAGCCGTTCGAAGGCGCCGCGGGTGGCGCTGCAGGATTCATCGAGATCGCAGACCGGGTTCCCTTGCAGCGCCGTCAACACCGGGCCGATCCAGGCGAACAGGTTCTTGCCGGCGGTGAAGTTCCAGCCCATGGCGTTGCTGAGCGAGTTGACGTGGTCGACGAGCTTGGCTGCGGTGTCGACCTCCTTGACCAAGGTGTCGCCGCTCTGCTGGTTTTTCACCGAGGAGAAAGAATCGGCCAAGTTTTGGACACTGGCAGCCAGCTGGGTGACTTGGCCGCGCACGTGGCTGAGGTTGTCGGCCAGCGTACCGGCCCCGTCGGTGAGCCGGTTGAGGTCAGAGGTGTGGTCGTTGATCAGACTGGATCCGTCGGCCAGGAAGGTGCCGATGGCACCGGCCTGATACGTGGCCTTGAATTCTTCTGGCACAGCTCCGGTGGGACGAGTGATACCGCTGACAGCGGCGATATTCGGCAGTTGGCTCACTCGGTGTGCCATTTGCTCCAGGTCGGCCAGGGCCTGCGGTGTGCGCAAATCACGCGGCGATTGGACGAGGATGTACTCCGGAATCGACTGATTGACCGGGAAGTGCCGATCCAACGCGGCATATCCCAGGGAACTCGGAGCGGAAGACGGCAGGGCCTTGCGATCGTCGTAGTTATAGCGCACCAAGCTGGCGCAGCTGGCCAGGGCGATCAGCACCAGCACACTGGCAAGCAGGTGGACCTTCGGCCGACGCACAATGCGGATCCCCGAACGTCGCCAAAACCGCGCGGTCAGCTCGCGTCGGGGCTTGACCCAGCCCCGTGGCCCGGCGATCGCCAGAATCGCCGGCAGCAACGTCACGGCGGCAAGGAATGCCACGCCAATCCCGATCGCCGACGACGTTCCGACCGTCTTGAACACGCCCATTCGGGCGAAGCTAATGACCAGAAAAGTGATGCCGACGGTGGCCGCGGATGCGGCGATCACCTTTCCGATCGAGCCCATTGCCCCCTTGACCGCCTGATCGGAATCCGCTCCCGTCCGCAAATGGTCGTGATAGCGGCTTATCAGAAATACCGCGTAGTCGGTTCCGGCGCCGGCCATTATCGCGCTCAGAAATACGTTGGACTGATTCGAGATGCCCGAGCCGGTCAGCTGCGAGAATCCAGCCACTGCCGCCTGGGCGATGACCAGGGACAGCCCGATCGACAGTAACGGCAGCAGCATGGTGACCACGCTGCGGTAGATCACCAGCAGGACGAGGAGCACCAGCACGCCGATCGCCAGCTCGATGGGCATCCGATCCCGATCGCCGGCGACGGTGAGGTCAGCGACGGTGGCCGCCGGACCGGTGAGGTTTGCCGTCAGCGGCGTGCCGGCCACGGCGTGGTTGACGATGTCGCCAATGCGTTTGAAAGCGTCGTAGGACCGGGGCGTGCCCAACTCGCCCGCCACCCCGACCGGCAGCACCCACGACTTGTTGTCCTTGCTGGTCACCACCGAACGCAGGGGTGGCGTGCTGATGAAATCCTGCAACATCAGCACATCTCGCGTGTCCGCGTGCAGGGTGTCCACCAGTTTGCGATATGCGGCTTCATCGGCGGGGCCGAGCCCCTTGTCGTCGGTCAGCACCACCAGCAGGAGGTTGTCGCCGCCCGATTCGTGAAACGCCTCGGTCATCTTCCGCGCGGCGACGCTCGACGGCGCGTCGCTGGGCAAGATCGCCAGCGGATGCCGCTGGGACATCTCGTTCAGGGAGGGGACCATCAGCGGTAGCGCGACCGCTATCGCCACCCAGGCCCCGACGACGACCCAGGGCCACCGCACCACAAAATCGGCTAGCCGTCGCATGTTGCCCTCACCCCGGTCGGCGCAGTCGCATGCACCCGCCGGCGACACCGGCGGACACTGCAGTCAAACTGCGCAATTTCGTTCGAAATCGCGCGTTTCAGAATGGCGCAAGCCACGGAATCGCTCGACACTACGCGACGCGTCCCCAATGCCCGCTATCAGCGACCCGCATGCACACGGACCGCATCGCTTCCATATAGCGCGTAACTGATTTCTCAGCGACCGGGTTGTCGGGGTGCATGATCGCCATGACCGTGCCCTCGCCGTACCGGAAGATATAGATGGTCAGCTGATACGAGTACCGGCCGTCCGGGTAGATCCCGATATTGTTTGCAAGGCCCATGTCGGCTGCCGCAAGAATAGCGTTGAGCGGAGCAGCGCCGCCGTGAAAGAAGTTCGACACCGGAAAGTTTGGCTGTGGCCAGTTCAACCACGGCGCCAATTCCCGTACGCGGTAATACGGTACCTTCGCCATGTCCAGACCGGAATCGAAGGAGGTCTGCGCTGCCCATGCGGCCTCGGCGAAGGATGTCGCAGCTACCGGCACGGTGATCGGGATCAAGCCGGTAAACCAGCCCTGCGTCATAAAATTGTCGGCGGCGGTGCGGGAATCCCTGGGAGTCAGCCCGTAATACGTGAGCGCGCCGGTGAACTCGTGTTCCACCAGGGCCAGGCAGGCGAACAAGCCGCCGACAAAGCGCGCGCCGGCCGCCGTGCAGGCTGATTCGAATCGCTCCGTTTGGGCCGGGTCCATCAGGGTTTCGGAGGTCATGACACTGCTGGTCGACTCCGACGGGTTACCCAGCGGGAGGGGGAATTCAGGAAAGCTTCCGTTGTTGTTTTCGGCGAAGTCAATCCACGCGCGTACCCCGGGCGAATCCAGGGTCAACTGAGAGGTGTACTCCCGCTCGCGGACACAGAAGTCATCAAAGCTGCCGGCATCGGGAAGCGTAAGGGGCGCACCACCTCCGCTCAACGCCGAATACATGCCGTTGGCTTCCAGCATCGTGGTGCCGATCAACGTGGCGTCCCCGTGGACGTGATCCATCGCGGCAAAAAAGGTGAAGTGGTTCTCGCATTGGACGATCCCGAAGGTGAAACAGCCCCACTCGAGCGGATTTGGGATGTCCACGACGTGCGCGTGTATTTCGTCGACCGTCATGGTGCCGTGATCGATCGGCGTGAACTCAATATCGGCCGGATCGGTGATGGTACGCCTGATGAACTCGCCATTGCCGGTGTCTTCGAACCAACTGCGGAACGTGTCATGCCGACGCAGGTAGGCGTTTAGGGCGTGGTCCATGGCGGAAACATCGCACTGTCCCGGCACGTCACAGCTAGCGATGATCTGCCGCGAAAAGCCCTGGCCCGAGGCGGTCTGTTCGCGGTAATTACGCAGGTGTTGGCCCTGCATGTAGCTGATCGGCACGGAGCTGACCGGCGCTTGACGGGCCTTCTCGGCCGCCGCCGGGGTCGGGTGCCAGGAGGTGACTGAGCCGGGGGTCAACGTCCATTCATCGAGTGAGCCGACCGTAATTTTCCCGATGCGCAAAACTTCCTTCTCCTCGGCTGGACTTGAAAGGGCTCCCGACCCGGGGTCAGGATAACCCCCCCGGCAGCCACTGTCGCGGTCCATGTATGGATGCGCATGTAACGGCACGCGAATCCGGTGGCCCGGGGCGGAGACGGATCGGCTCGGCGTGGGACTTAGGCCAGCGGCCTTACCTGGCGATAGGTTCTCGGGGCCGACGTGACCCTTGCAATACTGGCCGGCGGCGGGGATTCTGTTGGGCGACCGGGCCGCCTGCGGGGGAGCGAATCTGGACTGAACCGAGGCAGGGAGGACAACGGCATGGCATCCATGCAGGATCTGAAGGAATCGTCATCGGGCTTCGCGATCGTCGGCTACGCGGCGCGCTTTCCGGGTGCGGCTGATGCAGGTGAGTTTTGGGACGTGCTCCGCGACGGGCGGGATGCGATATCCGAGGTGCCCGAGGACCGGTGGGATGCCGACGAATTCTTCGACCCAGAGCCCGGCGCGCCCGGGAAGGTGGTAACCCGCCGGGCAGGTTTCGTCGATGACGTGACGGGGTTCGATGCTCCGTTTTTCGGTATGTCGACGCGCGAGGCCCGGTTGCTGGACCCGCAGCATCGACTCTTGCTGGAGACGGCGTGGCGGGCAGTGGAGCATTCGGGCACCGCGCCAACGGCTTTGGCCAACAGCAACACCGGTGTGTTCGTCGGTTTGGCCACCCACGACTACCTGGGAATGGCGTCCGACGAACTCACTTATCCCGAGATCGAGGCCTATATGGCCATCGGGACGTCGAACGCCGCCGCCGCGGGCCGGATCAGCTACCGGCTGGGGCTGCAGGGGCCGTCGGTCGCCGTCGACACGGCGTGCAGCTCGTCGTTGGTGGCCATCCATCAGGCGTGTCAAGCGCTGCGCTTAAAAGAATGTGACCTCGCGCTGGCCGGCGGTGCGAACGTCCTGCTCACCCCGGCGACCATGATCACGTTCTCCAATGCGCACATGCTCGCGCCCGACGGTCGGTGCAAGACGTTCGACGCCGCCGCGGACGGCTACGTGCGCGGCGAGGGGTGCGGCGTCATTGTCATCAAGCGGCTCGAGGACGCGCTCCGCGACGGCGACCGGATTCGGGCCGTCATCCGGGGCAGCGCGATCAACCAGGACGGCGCATCGGGTGGCTTAACGGTACCGAACGGTGTTGCCCAACAACGGGTTATCGCCGACGCACTGAAGCGGGCCGGTCTGGAACCCAGCGACGTCGGATACCTGGAGGCGCATGGGACCGGGACATCGCTGGGGGACCCGATCGAGGCCCAGGCCGCGGGTGCGGTACTCGGCGCCGGACGTGAACCGAGCCAACCGCTGTTGATCGGCTCGGCGAAGACCAACATCGGGCACCTGGAAGCAGCCGCGGGGATCGCCGGCGTCATCAAGGTCATCCTGGCCCTCGAAAACGAGTTGCTGCCGCAGCACCTGCACTTCCGCGATCCGTCGCCGCACATTCCCTGGGACCGGCTTGCGGTGCAGGTCGTGCAGCAGGCCACGCCCTGGGAACGCAACGGCAAGCCCCGTATCGCCGGTGTCAGCTCGTTCGGGTTCGCCGGGACCAACGCGCACGTCATCCTGGAGGAAGCCCCCGAACAGGTGGGCCAGCCCGCCGCCGAGCCGGGGCCGATCGCGGCGCCCGCCGACCGGCGGTTCAATATTCTTCCGCTCTCGGCGCGCACCCCCGCCGCATTGGTGCAGATCGCCGATCAATACCGCACCTGGCTCAACGCACACCCGGAGGCCACTCTGGCGGACGTGTGCTTTACCGCCGGGGTAGGGCGAGCCCACTTGGAGCACCGGGCCGCATTGGTAGTCAATTCCAAGGAATCTGCCAGCGAGTTGCTAGGTGCACTCGCCGAAGACCGCCCGGCACCCGGTCTGGTGCGCGGGGTATCCGACGACACGCCGAAAACGGCGTGGCTGTTCACCGGTCAAGGTAGCCAATACCCCGGCATGGCGCGGGAACTGTTCGATACCGAGCCGGTGTTCGCGGAGACGCTTACCCGTTGCGCGGCAGTAGTCGACGAGGTTCTCGAAAAGCCGCTGCTGGATGTCATTTTCGACACGGATGGTCCGGACAGCGAACAGACGCTGCGACAGACCTCCTACGCTCAGCCCGCCTTGTTCGCGGTGGAGATGGGCCTGGCCCGCCTCTGGCAGTCATGGGGTTTCGAACCCGACGTGGTGCTGGGTCACAGCGTCGGCCAATATTCGGCAGCGTGCGTCGCGGGCGTGTTCAGCCTCGAAGACGGTGCCCGGCTGATGGCCGAGCGCGGCCGTCTTTTCGGCAGTTTGCCGACCGGCGGGCGGATGGTCGCGGTGTTCACCGCCGCCGAGCGCGTCGAGAGCCTCACCGACGAATTCCCCAGTTTGTCGGTTGCTGCCTACAACGGGGCTAACACCGTACTGTCGGGCCCCGCCGAGGATCTGGACCAGGCGGTGGCCGCATTGACCGCCGACGGAATCCGGTGCGACTGGCTCGACACCAGCCACGCGTTCCATTCGGCGCTGCTGGATCCGATCCTCGACGAGTTCGAGTCGTACGCGGACCAGTTCACCTACAGCTCGCCGCAACGGATTTTGGTGTGCAACCGCACCGGCGCCACGCTCGGCAGGAGCGTGAAACTGGACGGCAATTACTGGCGTCGCCACGCGCGGCAGCCGGTGGAATTCGCCAAGAGCGTGCGGACGCTGGCCGACCTGGGCTGCAAGGTGCTGTTGGAGATCGGCCCGCAACCGGTGTTGACGGCCGCGGCTATGCGGGCATGGCCGGACCCGGCCACCGCACCGCGGGCGATCGCGTCACTGCGCCGAAACACCGCCGACCACCGACAGATCACCGAAGCCCTGGCTGACGCCTACGTCCTGGGTCACCTGCCCGACTTCGGCGCCGTCACCGGCCCGGCGCGCAAGCTCGACCTGCCCACCTACCCGTTCCAGCATCGCCAGTACTGGTATCGGGACAACCGGGAACGCCCCAACCAGCAACAGCACATCGCCACCAGCACCGAAGCCGTCCGCCTGCTTGAGGACGGCCGGATCGAGGAGCTCGCGGCCCTCCTCGACGGTTCCGACGGCGACCAGCAGACCCTCAAGGTGTTGACGAGGCTTGCCGCGCAACACAACCAGCAGCGCAAGACGCAGTCGATCGCGGACGCGCGCTACGAGTTCCGCTGGGAGAAAGCCACCGCCGCAAGCTCGGAGACGGAAGCCGGCGAGGGATCTGCCTGGCTGCTCATCGGCGACCACGCCGACGCGCTGCAGCCCCTGGTAGACGCGTTGACCACGCGTGGTCACCGGCATCGGGTCCTCGGGTTGCCGACGTCCGACGCGGAACAGGAGCAGTTCGAGGCCGCGCTGCGCGCGGCGGCGGCAGAAGAATCAACGTTGCGGATTCTGCATGTCGCGGCCCTCGACTCCGATACGGCACCGTCGACGGACTCGCTGACGCGGATGCAGCAGCGGATTCTGGGTGGAACACGGCGACTCTTCCGCGCCGTGGTGGCCGCTGAACTGCGCACACCCATCTGGCTTGTGACCCGCGGCGCGCAACGCGTCACCGACACCGACACCGTGTCGCCCGAGCAGGGTTGCCTGTGGGGATTCGGCCGGGCCGCCTCGCTGGAGCACCCGCAAGTGTGGGGCGGACTGGCGGACCTGGCGCACGGCACCGCCGACGAATGGTCCCGGTTGATCAACCAGGTGGCGGCCGAACCGCGCCGCGAAGACCAAGTCGCGCTGCGTGATCAGGCGGTCTACGTTCCCCGGCTGGTTCGCCGCGTCGAGCAGCCCAGCGCCACGCCGCTGGCGTTGCGTGACGATGCAACGTATTTGGTGACCGGCGGGTTGGGTTCACTCGGGCTGGAAATCGCCGGATACCTGGCCGGGCACGGCGCCCGGCAGCTGGTGCTCACCAGCCGACGCGCGCCCAGCGACGCCGCCCAGCGGCGCATCGATGCGTTACGCGAACAGCACGGCTGCGAATTCCGGGTGGTGGCAGCCGATGTCGCTAACGCGGACGACGTCGCGCGCCTGTTGGCCACCGTGCAGTCCGAACTGCCGCCGTTGGCCGGCATCGTCCATGCCGCGGGCGAGATCGGCACCACCCCGCTGAGCACCCTCGACGACGCCGAAGTGGATCGTGTGTTCGCCGGGAAGGTGTGGGGTGCTTGGTATTTGAGCGAGGCGGCCGCGGACCTGCAGCTGGACTTCTTCGTCAGCACCTCCTCGATCGCCTCGGTATGGGGCGGATTCGGTCAGACCGCGTATGGCGCGGCTAACGCCTTCCTCGATGGGCTGGCCTGGCGGCTGCGCGAGCGCGGCGTCTCGGGGACCAGCGTCAACTTCGGTCCGTGGTCGGCGGGGATGGCCGACGCGGAGGCTCGGGCGCGGCTGGATCGGCGCGGGATCCGGACCTTGTCGCCGGCGGATGCGCTGGCGGGGATGGCCGACCTGATCGCCGCGTCCGCCGCGCAGGGCGTGGTGGCTCGGATCGACTGGGCCCGGTTCCTGCCGCTGTACCAGCAAGCGGGCCGGCGCGCATTCCTGGCGGAGCTGGAGGGCGAGGTACCCGGTACGGCGCCGGTGTCAACGGCGTCTGGGAAGACCGAGCTGGTTGAGCGGCTCGCAGCAGCGCCGGTGCAGCAGCGCAAGAAGCTGTTGACGGATTACCTGCGCAACGCTGTCGCCGAGGTGACGCGTGTCGATTCTGCCGAGATCCGTGAGGACGCAGGATTCTTCGACCTCGGCATGGATTCGCTGATGGCCGTCGAATTGCGGCGCCGCATCGAGCAAGGCGTGGGCAAAGAGATTCCGGCGACCCTGGCGATGGACTACCCGCGGCTGTCCGACGTGGTGGATTACCTGCTCGGCGACGTGCTCGAACTCGCTGAGCAGGGATCTGCGAAGTCACGGGCTCAGCCGACGGCAGCGGCAACGCGCACCGATGAGCCGATCGCCATCGTCGCGGTGTCGTGCCGGTTCCCGGGTGCGCCCAACCCGGAAGCGTTCTGGGAGGTGTTGTCCGGCGGCGTGGATGCGATCCGGGAAGTCCCGGAGGACCGCTTCGACATCGACGAGTTTTACGACCCGGATCCGGATACGGCCGGCAAAACCTACACCCGCTTCGGTGGATTCCTGGACGGAATCGACGGATTCGATCCGGAGTTCTTCGGCATCTCTCCGCGCGAGGCCGTTTGGATCGAGCCGCAGCAGCGCCTGATGCTCGAAACGGTGTGGGAGGCTCTTGAGAGGGCCGGCTACTCGCCGGCGGAGTTGCGCGGCAGCCGAACCGGCATCTTCGCGGGGGTGGCCGCCAACGAATATGCCCATCTGTTGTCCGCCGAGTCGATCGACAAGATCGAGCCCTATTTCATCACCGGCAATGCGCTCAACGCCATTTCCGGTCGGGTTGCCTTTGCGCTCGGGCTGGAGGGGCCGGCGGTGGCGGTCGACACCGCGTGCAGCTCGTCGCTGGTGGCCGTGCATCAGGCCTGCCAGGCACTGCATTCCGGTGACTGCGATCTGGCGTTGGCCGGCGGTGTGAACGTCTTGCTGAGTCCGGTTACCGTTGTCGCGGCGTCGCGGGCCAGGATGCTGTCGCCCGTCGGGCGATGCAAGACCTTCGACGCCTCGGCTGACGGCTATGTGCGCAGCGAGGGTTGCGGGATCCTGGTGCTCAAGAGGCTCAGCGATGCGGTGCGCGACGGCGACCGGGTTGCCGCGGTGATCCCGGGCAGTGCGGTCAACCAGGACGGTGCGTCCAGCGGTTTGACTGTGCCCAATGGTGGTGCACAGCAGCGGCTTATCGGCACGGCCCTGTCCCGCGCCGGTTTCGCCGGCGGCGATGTCGACTACCTCGAGGCCCACGGGACGGGCACCCCGTTGGGTGATCCGATTGAGGTGCAGGCGGCCGCGGCCGTCTATGGTGCCGCCCGGGATGCGGATCGGCCGTTGCTGATGGGATCGGTGAAGACCAACATCGGCCATCTTGAGTCGGCGTCCGGGGCCGCCGGTCTGATCAAGGTGGTGTTGTCGCTGCAGCACGGGGTGCTGCCGCAGAGCCTGCACTTTGACAATCCGTCGCCGCATATCCCGTGGGATTCGCTGCCGGTGCAGGTGGTGGACAAGTCGACGCCGTGGCAGGCCAACGGCAGGCCGCGGCGGGCGGGTGTGAGTTCCTTCGGGTTCACCGGCACGAACGCGCACGTGCTGATCGAGGAGGCGCCAGCACAACCGGCAAGCCCTGCCGAGCACTCGGCCGACGACGACGTCGCGGTGGCGGCGCCGGAGACGGACGGGCGCGACGAGTCGGTCAACGTGCTGGCGCTGTCGGGCCGGTCACCGGAGGCACTGGTGGCCTTGGCGCAACGGTATGGCTCCTGGTTGGAGAACCAGCCCGAAGCCGACATCGCCGATGTGTGCCGCACCGCCGGAGTGGGGCGTTCGCATTTCGAACACCGAGCTGCGCTGGTGGTGGATTCGGTTGACAGCGCCCGTGCGGGCCTGGCCGAGTTGACCGAGAACCGGCTGCGTCCCGGCGTGCTGCGCGGCGAGTGCACCGACCGGCCGACGACGGCGTGGTTGTTCACCGGGCAGGGCAGTCAGCATCCGGGAATGGCGCGCGAGTTGTTCGATGCCGAGCCGGTTTTCGCCGAGACCGTGCGACGTTGCGCGGACGCGGTCGATCCGATCCTGGCGCGCCCGCTGCTGGAGGTGCTGTTCGCCACCGACCGCGAAACCGGCGGTGAGGCCGGCGAAACCCTCAAGCACACGTCGTTTGCACAGCCGGCGCTTTTCGCCGTCGAGATGGGTCTGGCCCGGCTGTGGCAGTCCTGGGGCATCGAGCCCGATGTGGTGCTGGGGCACAGCGTCGGCCAGTACGCGGCCGCCTGCGTGGCCGGGGTCTTCAGCCTCGAGGACGGGGCACGGCTGATGGCCGAGCGTGGCCGGTTGTTCGGCAGCCTGCCCGACGGTGGCCGAATGGTCGCGGTGTTCACCGACCCCAAGCACGTCGAGGAAGTCGCCGCCGAATTCCCGCGGGTGTCGGTCGCGGCCTACAACGGGCCTAACACCGTGCTGTCGGGCCCCGGCGCCGACCTGGAACAGATCGTCGACCGATTCGGCAACGACGGAATTCGCTGCAGCTGGCTGGAAACCAGCCACGCCTTCCATTCGGAGTTGCTGGAGCCGGTGCTCGATGAATTCGAGACCTACGCCGCGCGGATGCAGTTCGCTGCGCCGACGTTGCCGCTGGTCTGCAACCGCACCGGCACGGTGCTCACCGCGGACACCCCGCTCGACGCGCAATATTGGCGGCGGCATTCCCGCCAGCCGGTGCAGTTCGCCGAAAGCGTGCGCACCGTGGCGGCGCTGGGCTGCTCGGTGCTGATGGAGATCGGCCCGCAACCGGTGCTGACCGGGGCCGCGGTGCAGGTTTGGCCGGAACATCTGGCCGCGCCGCGGGCGATCGTTTCGCTGCGCAAGGGCATCGGAGACCGGCGCCAGATCGCCGAAGCACTGGCCACGGCCTACGTCAGCGGCCATCGGCCGAACTTCGCGGCGCTGCATCGTCAACCGCGCCGTAGGCTCGAACTGCCCACCTATCCGTTCCAGCGCCGTCGGTTCTGGCCCAAGTCGTCCGCCATCACCGTCGACGGTCCCGCGACATCCGGGCTGCTCGGCAGCGCAAAGGATCTGGCCTCCGGGGCCTCGGTCTACACCAGCAGGCTGTCCGTCAGATCGCAGCCATGGCTTTCCGACCACGTCATCTATGGCACCGTCGTCGTGCCGGGGGCGACGTATGCGGCGATGGCGCTGACCGCCGTCGGCACGCCGGCGCACGTGAAAGAGGTCTTCTTCTACGAGCCGATCATTCTTCCGGAGAAGGCTTCTCGTGAGGTGCAGCTGACGCTGCATCCGCTCGACAATGGTGACGGCTGGAAATTCCAGGTGCACAGCCGCCCCTACGGCGTTCGCGACGCTGACTGGTCGTTGAACGCGGATGGGATCGCAGTCTCTGGTGTGGGGGAACAACCGGAGGCCGATCCGGCAGAACCCGTCGACGCGGCGATCGAGCGGATGGAGCGCATGCGCCCGCAAGAGCTGTTCGAAACGTTCGACGACATGGAGCTGTCGTGGGGGCCGAACTGGTCCGGATCGCTGAAGTCGCTGTGGCTCGGCGAGGGCGAGGCGATCGGCGACATCTCCGTCGGTGAAGACCTGTCCGAAAACCTCGGGTCCGAGCCGATGCACCCGGTCCTGATGGACCTGTGCACTGGCGTCGCGTTCCCGGCCTTCCCGGCGCTGCGGGCAGCCGAACAGGGCGTCAACGGTCTGTTCCTGCCGCTGCGCTACGAGCAGGTGACGCTGCGGGAGAAAATGCCGCGCAGGTTCTACTGCCGGGCGAAGTGGCATACCAGCGAACTCGACAGCGAAACCCAGGTCTTCGACATCGACTACATCGACCGGGATGGCCGCCAGTTGGGCGGGATTCGCGGCTTCACCGTCAAACGGGCGCCGCGCGAGGCACTGCTGCGCGGACTCGGCGGCGACGCCACCCGGCTGCTGTACACCCTCGGCTGGCACGAGGTGCCGCTGCCGTCGGCGGGAGCTGACGACGGAAACGTCAGCGGCACATGGCTAATCGCCGGGTTCGGTGAACTGGCGGCCAAGCTGCCAGGCTGCATCCCTTTCGACCGGGCTTCGGACGCCGACCTGCTGGGCCAGGTACTGGCTCAGGCGCAGGAGAAAGGCATGCCGTACGCCGGTATCGTCTGGCGCAGTTCCGGGCCGAAGGCAGGGGAGTCGACCGCAGAATCCGTCACCCGGCTCGAGGGCGAGATCGAAAATCTACTCAGTGTGGTGCACACCGCGCAGGCCGACAACTCGCTGAAACTGCCCGGCGGGCTGTGGATCGTCACCGAACGAGCGGTAGCCACCGAATCCGGTGAGCCGGTCGACCCGGTACAGGCCGCGCTGTGGGGACTCGGGCGAACGATCCTCAACGAGGAGCCAGGGCTGCGCAGCAAGCTGATCGATGTCGACGGTTCGCCGGAGGCCGTGAAGCTGCTGACCGGTCTGCTCGGTGCGCCGGTAGACGAGCCGGAACTCGCGCTGCGGCAAGGAAAAGCGTTGGCATCCCGGTTGTTGCAGTGGTCGCGTAGCGGCCACCTCACGGTGCCGCGCGCAGATGATTACGCCCTGCTCCCCACCGAGCGCGGCGCGATCGACAACCTGCGTCTGACTGAGAAGGAAGTGCCGCCTCCGGACGAGGGCTATGTGCAAGTCCGGGTTGAGGCTGCCGGCCTGAACTTCCGCGATGTGCTCAACGTGCTCGGTCTGTACCCGGGTGACCCGGGGCCCGTCGGCGGCGACTTCGCCGGCACCGTCACCCAATTGGGCGAGGGCGTGACCGGACTGGAGGTCGGTCAGCGTGTCTACGGCACCATGCAGGGTGCGTTCGCCAGCAGGTTCAACGTGCCAGCCCAGTTCCTGGCGGCGATCCCGGACGGGGTGAGCGCGGTGGAAGCCGCGACCATTCCGGCTGCGGCGCTCACGGTTCGGCTGTCGTTCGACTGGGCGAAGCTGAATCCCGGCGACAAGGTGCTCATCCATGCAGCCAGTGGTGGTGTTGGTCTGGCCGCCATCCAGATGGCCCAGCAGCACGGTGCGGAGGTATACGCGACGGCCAGCACCTTCAAGCGGGCGACCTTGCGCAATCTCGGCGTGAAGCATGTATACGACTCGCGCACAACCGATTTCGCTGATCAGATATTAGAGGACACCGGCGGCTCGGGTGTTGATGTAGTACTCAACTCCCTGACCAGCGAAGGGTTCATCGAGGCGACCGTGCGGGCCACCGCCAAGAACGGCCGTTTCGCCGAGATCGCCAAGCGCGACATCTGGACTCCCGAGCAGATGGCCGAGGCCCGACCCGACATTGCCTACGAGATCGTCGCGTTGGACACGGTAATGTTCACCGAACCCGATCGTATTCGCACCTTGCTCAGTGAGGTGTCGGAAGGGTTGGCGAAGGGGGAATGGGCGCCACTACCCGCCGAGGTCTACCCGTTGACCGAGGCCAGGACGGCGTTCCGCCGGATGCAGCAGGCGCGGCACATCGGCAAGATCGTGTGCCAGATGCCGAACCCGCTACAGCCGCGCGGTGATCGCAGTTACTTGATCACGGGTGGACTCGGTGCGATCGGTCTGCACACGGCGTCGTATCTGGCCCAACTCGGTGCCGGTGACATCGTGTTGACCAGCCGGCGTGCGCCCGACGCCGACGCGCAGCGGACAATCGAGGAGATCACCGAGCGGTACAAGTGCCGCATCCACACCTTCGCGGCCGATGTGGGCGAGGAGTCCGAAGTCGAGAAGCTGTTGGAGCGCATCCGCGCGGAGTTGCCTCCGCTCGCGGGAGTTGCGCATCTCGCCGGTCTGCTCGACGACGCACTGCTGTCCCAGCAGGGCCTGGACCGGTTCCGAACAACGTTGGCACCCAAGGCGTTCGGTGCGCTGTATCTGGACCGGTTGACGAGGGACGACAAGCTGGACTTCTTCATCGTGTCCTCCTCGGTGTCCAGCCTGCTCGGTTCACCAGGCCAGGCCAACTACTCGACAGCCAACGCGTTGCTCGATGGCCTGGTCGCGGACCGGAAGGCGCACGGCTTGCCGGCCACCGGGGTCAACTTCGGACCCTGGGGCGGGGGCGGTATGGCGTCGTCAGATGCCGCGAGCACCAATATCAGTGCGCAGGGCTTGCTTCCGCTGGAGCCGTCGGCTGCGCTCGGTGCGCTCGCCGAAGTTGTCGCCAATGGCACCGGGCAGGCAACTGTCCTCAAGGCCAACTGGGCGCGAGCGGCGAAGGTGCTGGGCAGCTCCCGTCCACCGATTCTGGATCTGGTGTTGCCGAGCGAAATGAGCGAGGCGGTCGACAGTGAGTTGCTCAAGCAACTGCAGGAGATCCCGGTGGCGCAGCGCGCCGGTTTCATTACCGAGTTCCTGCAGCGCGAAGTGCAGGGTTTCCTGCGGCTCGCGCAACCGCCCGCCGCGACCAGTCGGTTCTTGGATCTGGGGACCGACTCGCTGATGGCGGTCGAACTCCGCAACCGGTTGCACAGCCAGTTCGGTGGCGCGTTCACGATCAACGCAACCGCGGTATTCGACTATCCGACGATCGGCGGGCTCGGAGAGTACCTGGCCAACCAGATGCCGGATGCGGAGCCTGAATCAGCCGAGCCGCAACCCGAGTCAGGGTCGACCGAGGCGGAATCCGACACGCCGTCGGACGAGACGGAAACCGTCGCGGCCGCCGAGCCGAGCTGACGGCAACCGTGTCGCGACACTTGGTCGCGACACGCAGCCGGTCCTGCGATCGAGCCCAACGATGTGCTCGATCGCGGTCACCCGGCTTCGGCTAGATCGCGGTGCGGGGCACCCGCACCGCGATCATGGCCAGCAGACCCGCCGCCAGGACCGCGCACAACCCGCCCATCCCGGCCCGGTCGGCGCCGAACAGGTCCACGAAGGTGAAGAACATCCACGGCGCCAAAAACGACGCGGCCCGCCCAGTGGTGGTGTAGAGGCCGAAGGCCACACCTTCCTTGCCCTGCGCGGACATTCGCAGCATCAGCGCCCGCGCGGAGGCCAGGATGGGGCCGACGAACAGGCACAGCAGGAGCCCGCAGATCCAGAACGCTTGCGGCCCGGACGCGCTCAGCAGCGCCACGCCGATCGCGATCATGATGGTGAGCGAGCCGGTGATGACGGGTTTGGGGCCCACCCGGTCGGCGAGCAGACCGCCCACCACCGCACCGATCGCCGCGACGATGCTGACGCACACACCGAATATGAGCACGTCGGCTTGCGATACCCCGTACACGCTGACGCCGAGTACCGCGCCGAACGCGAAAATGCCGGTCAGCCCGTCGCGGAATACCGCGCTGGCCAGCAGGTAGTAGACCACGTGATGGTCGCGTCGCCACTCGCTCTTCACCTCGCGCCACAGCGCGCGATAGGCGCTACCCAGCCCGGCGGCCGGCCGGGGGTCGACGGCAGCCGGTGCGCGCACCAAGGCCAGCAGCGGGCCCGCGAACACCGCCAGCCACGCCGCGGCCACCACCATCGCCACCCGCACGTTCTGGCCGTCGGCCGCCGCCAAGCCGAACGCGCCGCGGGTGTCGCCGTCGCCGCCGATGAAGCCGACGTAGAGGATCAGCAGCAGCAGCACGCTGCCGAAAAACCCCGAGGCCGAGCCGATTCCGGAGATCCGCCCCATGTTCCGCGGCGTGGAGATTTGGCTCAACACGGCGTTGTAGGGCACCGTCGCCAGGTCGCTGCACGCCGCGGTGCAGGCCAGCAGGATCAGGCCGGGCAACAGGTAGTGGTAGTCGGTCTTGATGAGGCTCATGGCGGCGGTCAATGCGATGACCACGCCGGTGAGTATCGCCAAGGCGGTACGGCGACGGTGGGGGGCGTCCACCCAGACCCCGGTCGCCGGCGCCAGGAACGCGACGAACAGCCCCGCAAACGTCAGGGCCCGGCCCAGCCAGCTGGCGGGCGTGGTGGCACCGGGCAGCCCCGCCCCGACCGGCCCGGTGAGGTACACGGAGAAGACGAACGTGATGACCACGGCGTTCACGCCCGTTGCGCCGCAATCCCACAAGGCCCACGCCACGATCCGGGACCGCGAGATGGCCGGTGATTCAACCGTGCTCATGGCTGCACTCTAGTGCCGTGTTCACATCGAGTTCTGACCGTCCGCCGGCCGGGGAACCCCAGCGGACCCTGACGCGCCGAACGTGCAGCCAGTGCGAAAAATCGCGGCAAATCTCGCAGTGAGTGCACGTTCGGTGCGTACGCGTTCGCGCGACACAGACACGCCGCCTTCTTCAGCCGTCGCTGCCGACCTTGTCATGCTCCCGGCGGCGCCAGCCGGCCACCGCCGCACCCGTGCCACCCGCCACCAGCAGCGCCAGCCACGCCAGGTGGGCCGCGACCGCGGCGCGGCGGCGGTCGGCGCCTGCTCCGGCGGTGTCACCGCGCAGCCGGTACAGGGCGAGGTCGCTGTCGCGGTAGGCCACCGGCACCCGATCTAATGTCTTTGCGGCCGCACCTAGCTCACCGCCGGATTCGACGACCACCCAGCCCACCCCGGCGTTGCTCAGCGCGGCGGGGTCTGCCCCCGCCAGCAACAGCCGCTGCACGTCCCGGGCCCGCGCACCTTCGCCGGGAACGGTGTGCCCGGCGACGTTGAGATCTCCGGTGGCCCACACGTTGGCGCGCACCCACCGCGGCAGTGGATCGAGCACCGGCGCCGCGCCGGCCCAGGCGAAGCGGCGCATGCTGTCGGCCGGAAGCACCGCCACCGGCCGCGGGTCGGCGTTGATGCGGGCCGCCACCGCCGCCCAGCCGCTCGGATAGTGCACCGGCGCGACCTTCCCCCATGCCCCCCAGGCCAAGTCGGGTAAGCCGGCCAGCACCGCCACACAGCAGGCCACCGCCGTCACCGCGGGCGCAAGCCAGCGCCGCGCGGTCAGCACGGCGCCCGCGGCGGCCAACGCATAGCCGGGCATCGCCAACGCCACCCATTTCTGCCCGTCGCGCAGCACCCCGAGACCGGGCACCGCATCGAGCAGCGCCCGCAGAACCGCCAGGCCCGGCCCGGTGGCCAGCGCGGCGGGAACCAGCACCGCGACCGCCGCCAGCACCAGCAGCGGCAGCGCCGGGCGGCGCCGCAGCACCGCCGGCAGCCCGGCGGCCACCACGCCCAACATCACCACGGCCGCCGCGACCGTGAATAACGTGGTCCGCGAGCCGGGTACGGCTTCGGCATTCCAGATCCCGCCCAGGCTGGCCAGGCTGCCCAGGGTGCCCAGGCCCGGTTCGGCGCGGGCCGCGAAGGCGTCCACCCCCGGTGCCGCGTCGGGCGTGCAGCACGCCGCCCCCAGCGTCCAGCCCAGCAGCCAGGGCAGTGCCGCCACCGCGGCGGCGGCCAGCGTCACGGCGGCGCACTGCCACCGCGGCCGGCCCGCGCCGGACGGCACCAGGCAGACCAGGGCCACCGTTGCGGCCAGTATCAGCCCGGTCGGCGTCAGGCCGGCCAACGCCAGCCAGAACGCCAGCGCGAAGAAGCCCGGCCAGGCCCGCGAGCGTGCGCAGATGTACGGGTTTTCCGGCGTCTGGGCGTGCAACTGCGCACGCTCGCCGGAGTTGCCGGCCGGGCCCGACGTGCGCAACGCCAGCGTCGTCGCGGCCACCCACGGCAGGCAGCCATACCCCACCAGCAGGCTCCAGTGCCCTTGCAGCAGCCGTTCGGCAACATACGGATTCCAGATCGCCACGGTGATCGCCACGAACTGGCCGGGCCGCCCGGATGCCGGCAGCACGGTCGCCACCAGCCGCGCCGCCCCGCACCCGGCCAGCCACAGCCCCACCAGCAGCAGCGCCTTGACCACAACGCCGCCGTCGACCAGATGCGACGCCGCCGCGACCGCGAAATCCTGCGGGGTCGCCCGCGGCGCCGACTCACCCAACCCGAGGGCAGCGTCGGACAGGTAGGACCGCGGCGTCGACACCGCGTCGCGCAGCAGCAGATATCCCGGACCCAGCAGCGGCGCCACCACCAGCAGCGCCAGCATCAGCGCGTATCCCGGACCGGCCCACCGGCGCATCCGGCGACGTGCCGTCCTACGGACGATCGGGTGGACCTTGTTCGGGTGGTCCGTCCTCGGGCGGGCCCTCATCACGTGGCCGTCCCTCCGGGTGCAGCAACGGATGCTGGGCCGGGAGTTTCTCGGTCTCGGCCTCAGCCCCGGACACCGGTTCGCCCGGTGCCGTCGTGCGCCCGAAGCTGCTAAAGAAGCTCTCGAAGAAGCCGTGCTCGGCGGTGTCCAGGCCGGGGTCGATCAGCGCAGCCTCGGTCCGCATGCCGAACCACCCGAGCAGCACGCCGCCGAGCAATGCGATCAACCCGGCCGCGGTGCAGCTGATCGGCAGCACCCGCGACCACAATGCCACCCGATCCCGCTCATCGCGGGCGGTGTTGACCTGCGCTTCGACCGTCTCCTCGGTGGAGGTGACCTTGTAGTCGGCCACCGTCAGCTCGGGTTTCAGCGGGTCACGAGCGTAGTAGTGGTTGGCGTGTTCCTCGGCCTTGACGATGGTGCCGGACACCGGGTCCACCCAGAAGGTCCGCTGCGCGGCGTAGTACCGGGTCATGGTGATCTTCTCGTCCGGATCGTCGGTCTCGATGTTCCACATCGACGCCGGTGCGGTGACCTCGCCGTCCTCGTCCTTGGGGTACAGCGACGGGTACTTCACCGGCTCGTCCAGCTTGCCGTCGGCGTCATAGCCGACGTTCTGGGTGAACCGGAACGCGGTCAACCCGTTGACGTCGTCCTCGCCCTGGTAGTTGGCGTCGAACGCCTTCTGCGCGATCGGGTCGAAGTACTGATAGGACACCTTTTTGGTGTGGAACGGGAAGCGGTAGGACAACCCTTCGTGCGGCAGCGCGATCGGGGTGGGCGGGTTGTCGTCCTCGATCGTGCGGGGCTTTTGGATGGCGCCGCCGGGATGGGTGTCGTCGGAGACCGCCATCGCCGTGCTGCGGTTCAGCGTGACGGTGTCGACGATCGCCAGCAGCAGACCGGCGTCCTTTTGCCGGTCGGTGCGGCGCACCGAGGTGCCGACCTGCAGGGTGACCACCCCGGCGTTGGCGGGTGACTCCACGCTGACCTGCTGCTGGGACACCAGCGGCACGTCCTTGTCGATGGCGACGTGCTCGGTGGACAGCGAATGCGGGTCCAGCGCGGTTCCGCTGCCCTCACTGACCAGCTTGGTGTCGATATCGAGCGGGATCTTGGCCACCCGGCTGGCGGTGTAGGTGGACAGCAACAATGCGGCGATCAATAGGGCAGCCCCGAGTCCCATGACGCCGCATGCCGCGATGCGCAGCATCACTGCTCGGTTCACGTTGCCGTGCCCTCC
The DNA here is from genome assembly GCF_041287095.1 of Mycobacterium sp. pUA109. Classification (NCBI taxonomy): domain Bacteria; kingdom Bacillati; phylum Actinomycetota; class Actinomycetes; order Mycobacteriales; family Mycobacteriaceae; genus Mycobacterium; species Mycobacterium sp. pUA109. The sequence continues at coordinate 75,235 of NZ_JBGGKS010000014.1, forward strand.
TTCTGGCCCAAAACGGCGCGGTCCACCCTCACTACCCGGTTGGGCAGCGAGAAAAACCGCTTCGACCCTAACAGCAGAATTTAAGGCTTCGGCTAAGCGCCCGGTGAGCGAACGCGGTCGCCCGGGTGGGCGTCGCGCCGCGGCACAGGCAGACTGTTCGTCATGATCGACCAGCAGGTGGGCGGAACGCGCAGTTTCTTGCCCGCCGTGGAGGGGATGCGCGCCTGCGCCGCGATCGGGGTGGTCATCACCCACGTCGCGTTCCAAACCGGGCATTCCAGCGGCATCTCCGGTCGGCTGCTCGGGCGCTTTGACCTGGCCGTGGCGGTGTTTTTCGCGCTGTCCGGGTTCTTGCTGTGGCGCGGTCACGCCGCCGCCGCCCGCGGCCTGCGGAAAGTCCCACCGACCAGCCACTATCTGCGTTCTCGGCTGGTGCGGATCATGCCGGCGTATGTGGTGGCGGTGGTGGTGATCCTGTTGCTGCTGCCCGACGCCGCCGGCGCCAGCGCGACGGTGTGGTTGGCGAATCTGACGTTGACCCAGATCTATGTGCCGCTCACGCTGACCGCGGGGCTGACCCAGATGTGGAGCCTGGCGGTGGAGGTGAGCTTCTATATCGCGTTGCCGGTGCTGGCGCTGCTGGCCCGTCGGCTGCCGGTGCGCGCCCGGGTGCCGGTGATCGCCGCGGTGATGGTACTCAGCTTCGGCTGGGGCTTCCTGCCGATCCACCCCCCGCACGGCGCCAACCCGCTGAACTGGGCGCCGGCCTACGCGTCCTGGTTCGGGGCGGGCATGCTGCTGGCCGAGTGGACGGTCAGCCCCATCGGTTGGGTGCACCGGTTGGCGCGCCGCCGGGTGGTGGTGGCCGGCATCGCGCTGATCGCGTTCCTGATCTCCGCCTCGCCGCTGGCCGGCCCGTCCGGGATGACCCAGGCCACGGTCGGCCAGTTCATCGTCCGGACCGCGATGGGGGCGCTGCTGGCCGGTGCGCTGTTGGCGCCGCTGGTGCTTGACCGCCCCGACACTCCGCACCGCATCCTGGGCAGCGAGCCGATGGTGACGTTGGGCCGCTGGTCCTACGGCCTGTTCATCTGGCACCTGGCGGCGCTGGACATGGTGTTCCCGGTGATCGGCCGGTTCGCGTTCAGCGGGGATATGCCGGTGACCCTGGTGCTGACCTTGGTCTTCGGAATCGCGCTGGCCGCCGTCAGCTACGCGCTGGTGGAATCGCCGTGCCGGGAAGCGTTGCGGCGCTGGGAAATTCGCGAACAACATCCGGCGCCGCCGCTGGACAGCGCGATCACCGACGAACCCGAACCGATCCCGCGCTGACCGCGTCAGCCCGGCTTGCGGGCCTCGATCAGCACCCGTGAGGTGTGGGTGGCGAAGCGGCCGTCGGCTTGGATCTGCTGGTGCAAGCCGTGCAGCCGGTCACGGTATCTGGCGACGCTGAAGCCGGGAACCACCCAATTCAACTTGCGCAGAAAGTAGATCAGCGCGCCGACGTCGAAAAACTCGACGCGGATCTGCTCATGGCGCAAATCGACCACGTCGAGTCCGGCCGCGGCCACCTGATCCTTGGCGGTCTCCGGATTCAGCTGCCCGCGCTGCAACTCGTGCCGGCAGGGCCCCACGAAGTACTCGATCAGGTTCGGAAAGTACAGCGCCCCCACGTGCTGGGCAAAGTAGCTGCCGCCCGGTTTGAGCACCCGCGCGAACTCGCCCCACCACAGCGCACCCGGATGCCGACTGCACACCAGATCGAAGGCCGCATCGGCGAACGGCAGCGGCGGCTTGCCGGTGGTGGCGACCACCACCACACCCAGCGGATGCAGCCGCTGGGTGGCCAGGGGCAGGTTCGGCGGCCACGGCTCGGTGGCGGCCATCGTCGGGGGAAACGGGCCGGCGCCGGCCAGGACCTCCCCGCCGCCGGTGTCGATGTCGAGTGCGGACGCCACCTGCGCTAGCCGGCCGCGCAGCAGGCGTTGGTATCCCCACGACGGGCGCTGTTCGCTGGCCCGGCCGTCCAACCAGGAGAAGTCCCAGCCCCCGACCGACACCGCCTCGGCCTCGGCCACCAGCTCGTCGAAGGTGCGTGTCAAGGCTCAGTAGCCGCCCTGGCGTTCGAAGATCCGGCGCGGGTTGTCCACCAGCATGGTGTGCAGCTGCTCGTCGGTGACGCCGCGCTCCTTGAGCGCGGGAATGACGTCGTTGTGGATGTGCAAGTAGTGCCAGTTCGGCGCCGCCACCGGCATCAGCTCCTCGGGCAGCGCGTCGAAATAGCAGTTGGCGTCGTGGGAGAGCACCATCTTGTCGGCGTGCCCGCGTTCGCACATTCGCGCCACGGTGTTCACCCGGTCCTCGAACGGCAGGATCAAATCGATGCCGAACCGGTCCATCCCGAGATAGGAGCCGTTGGCGATCAGTTGCTCCAGGTAGTCCAGGTCGGTGCTGTCGCCGGAGTGCCCGATCACCACCCGGGAGAGGTCGACGCCCTCCTCTTCGAAGATGCGTTGCTGCTCTAGGCCGCGCCGCAGCCCCGCGTGGGTGTGGGTGGAGATCGGCACCCCGGTGCGCTTGTGGGCCTGCGCGACGGCCCGCAGCACCCGCTCCACCCCGGGGGTGATGCCCGGCTCGTCGGTGGCGCATTTGAGGATCGCCGCCTTGATGCCGGTGTCGGCGATGCCTTCCTCGATGTCGCGGACGAACATGTCCGTCATGGGCTCGGGGCCGTCCAGCATGGTCCCGGGCCCTTGATAGTGGAATCGGAACGGCACGTCGTTGTAGGTGTACACGCCGGTGGCCACCACGATATTCAGTTCGGTGGCCGCGGCGACCCGGGCGATGCGGGGGATGTAGCGGCCCAACCCGATCACGGTCAGGTCGACGATGGTGTCCACCCCGGCGGCCTTGAGCTCGCCGAGCCGCGTGATGGCGTCGGCCACTCGCTGGTCCTCGTCGCCCCAGGCTTCCGGGTAGTTCTCGGCGATCTCGGTGGTCATGATGAACACGTGTTCGTGCATCAGGGTGACACCCAAATCGGTGGTGTCGATCGGTCCCCGGGCGGTATTCAGCGCTGACACGCACCCGATGCTAAGCGGATAGCGGACGGTTATTCGGTGGAATGGCCACAGCGGCGCTGGCGGCCGTCGGTGCCGTGCCGCATGATTACGATCGACCTGTCGATGTCCACCGCGAACCGGAGGCGACACCATGGTGTTTACCAAGGCTGAGCTGGCATTCCTGCGCAAGCAGCCGATCGGGCGGCTGTGCACGGTTGGGCCCGGCGGGAAACCGCAGGTCCGGCCGGTCAATGTGCATCTCGGCTCGGACGACGCCACGATCGAAATTTTCGGACCCATCCTGGCGCAGACCCAGAAGTGGCGCAACATCATTCACAATCCGCAGGTGTCGTTCATCGTCGACCACGTGATACCCCAGCCGCGCAACATCCAGGGCATCGAGATCCGCGGCACCGCGACCACCCTGCCGCGCGAACGGCCCCCCGCCGACGGTTTTTCCGGCGACATCATCCGCATCACCCCGCGGCGCATCGTGGCGTGGGGAATCGACGAAGGCGGCACCCACGCCCGAGACGTCTAGCCCGCGGCGGGCTTTCCGGTGAGCAACACCGAAGCGCATCCCGCCGAACTGCGCGCCGAACGCGGGCCCTGCGTCGATGCAGCGGGCCGGCCGGTGGTCGACGTGCTCACCGCGCGGTCGGTGCCGTTGGGCGGGCCGCGCGCGATGACCGTGCACCGCACGCTGCCGCAGAAGCAGCGCTCGCTGATCGGGGCGTGGTGCTTCATCGACCACTACGGGCCCGACGATGTGGCCGCCACCGGCGGCATGGACGTGCCGCCGCACCCGCACACCGGGTTGCAGACCGTGAGCTGGCTGTTCACCGGCGAGATCGAACACCGCGACTCCGGCGGCGCGCACGCCCGGGTCCGACCGGGCGAGCTGAACCTGATGACCGGCGGGCACGGCATCTGCCATTCCGAGGTCTCCACGCCGGCGACCACGATCCTGCACGGAGCCCAGTTGTGGGTGGCGTTGCCCGCCGGCGCGCGCGACGCGCCGCGGGACTTCCAGCACTATGCACCGCCGCCGGTCGATCTCGGCGGGGCCACCGCCCGGGTGTTCCTGGGTGAGATGGGCGGGCACTCCGCACCGGTGCAGACCTTCTCCCCGCTGCTGGGCGCCGAGCTGACCGTGGAACCCGGTGCCCGCGTGCAGCTTCCGGTGTCCCCGCAGTTCGAGCACGGCCTGCTGGTGGACACCGCGGCGTTGCGGCTGGCCGACACCGCGTTGGCGCGGCGCGACCTCGGCTACGTGGGCGCCGGAGCGTCGACGCTGACGGTCACCAACCCCACCGACGCACCCGGACGGGCGCTGCTGCTGGGCGGCGCGCCGTTCGGCGAACAGATCGTCATGTGGTGGAACTTCGTCGGCCGCAGCCACGACGAAATCGTCGCCTTCCGCGACGCCTGGCAGCACGAAGCCGACCGGTTCGGGAAGGTCGACGGCTACCGCGGGCAGGTGGCCCGGCTGCCGGCACCGCCGCTGCCGCACGCGCGGATCCTGCCGCGCGGCAATCCGTAACGGCGCGAGCAGCTATCCGGGGATTTGGCCCACGATGCATAGCGCCGATTGTGCGGTCTCATACGCGAGACGGCGCTTCGGCGTATGGCCTCGCACAGTCACGAACGCTCGTCCGCGCTCGGGCCCCGGGCCCTTGTTTATGGCCTGGATCACACTAGAATGACCAGTGGTCATCGGTGCTGGGAGGTCGCGATGCCGACCGTGACGTGGGCGCGGGTCGATCCGAGTCGTCGCGCGGCGGTGGTGGAAGCCGCCGAGGCGGAGTTCGGGGCGCACGGGTTTTCCCGCGGCAGCCTCAACGTCATCGCCCGACGGGCCGGTGTCGCCAAGGGCAGCCTGTTCCAATACTTCGCCGACAAGCGCGACCTGTATGCGTTCATCGCCGACGTCGCCAGCCAACGGGTGCGCGCCTACGTCGAGCGGCGGATCCGCGAACTCGACTCCAGCAGACCGTTTTTCGACTTTCTCACCGACCTGCTCGACGATTGGGTCGCCTACTTCGCCGACCATCCCCGGGAGCGTGCCCTGCACGCCGCGGCGAGTCTGGAGGTCGACACCGACGCGCGGATCAGCGTGCGCAGCGTCATCCACCGCCACTACCTGGAGGTGCTGCGGCCGCTGGTGCGGGCCGCGCAGGACCGCGGCGATCTGCGGGCGGATAGCGACACCGATGCGCTGCTGTCGCTGCTGCTGCTGATCTTTCCGCACCTGGCGTTGGCGCCCTACGTGCGCGGGATGGATCCGATCCTGGGGCTCGATGAGCCCAGCCCCGAGCAGCCCGCCCTGGCGGTGCGCCGGCTGGTGGCGGTGCTGTCCGCCGCGTTCGCCGCGCTGCCGCATCCCAACAGCCTGAAGGAGGTCAACTCATGACACGGACGCAGTACGGGTCGCTCGGTGCGGGCGGCCTCAACTGGGACAGCCTGCCGTTGCGGCTATTCGCCGGCGGCAATGCGAAGTTTTGGGACCCGGCCGAGATCGACTTTTCCCGTGACCGCGCCGACTGGGAGGCGCTGACCGACCGGGAACGCGACCAAGCCACCCGGCTGTGCGCGCAGTTCATCGCCGGCGAGGAGGCGGTCACCAAGGACATCCAGCCGTTCATGGCGGCGATGCGCGCCGAAGGCCGGCTCGGTGACGAGATGTATCTGACGCAGTTCGCGTTCGAGGAGGCCAAACACACCCAGGTGTTCCGGCTGTGGCTCGACGCCGTCGGGATCGGCGACGATCTGCACAGTTTCCTCGACGACCTGCCCGCCTACCGGCAAATGTTCAACGAGGAGCTGCCGGCGTCGCTGAGCGCGTTGACGGCGGATGCGTCCCCGGCCGCCCAGATTCGGGCGTCGGTGACCTACAACCATGTCGTGGAGGGCATGTTGGCGCTGACCGGCTACCACGCCTGGCACAAGATCTGCGTGGAGCGTGGCATCCTGCCCGGCATGCAGGAGCTGGTGCGGCGCATCGGCGACGATGAGCGTCGCCACATGGCCTGGGGCACCTTCACCTGCCGGCGCCACGTCGCCGCCGACGACGCCAACTGGGCGGTGTTCGAAACCCGCATGAACGAGCTGATGCCGTTGGCGCTGCGGGTCACCGAGGAGGGGTTCGCGCTGTATGCGCCCGACATCCCCTTCGGCCTGTCACCCGCGGAGTTTGTGGCCTACGCCTCCGACAAAGGGATGCGCCGGTTCGGCACGATCAGCAGCGCCCGCGGCCGGCCTGTCGCCGAGATCGACCTCGACTACGCGCCGCTGCAGCTGGAGGACACCTTCGCCGCCGAGGACCGGCAAGCCCTGGCGGCCTCGGCCTGACGCCGCCGAGGTCTACGGTTAACGTCGTCTGCAGGTGAACGTGTTCGCCCGGGCGCCGCACCCGGGGCTGTCGGGACCAAAACGACGAAGGGGCAGACGTGAGCGAACCGCAGTGGCCGGGCCAACCCGAACCCGGGCAGCCCAGCGCGCCGCCGCCGGGCGAGTACGGCCCGCCGCCGGGTCAGCCGCCCGGCCCACCACCCGGTCCACCGGGCCCACCACCGGGACAGCCCTACGGCCCGCCGCCCGTTCAGTGCGGTCCGCCGCCACCGGGACCCTACGGCCCGCCAGCCGGACCGTACGGTCCACCGCCGGGTCCGTATGGTCCACCGCCGGGTCCGTACGGCCCCTGGGGTTACCCGCCGCCAGCTCCGCCCAAGCGCCGCAAGACGTGGTGGGTGGTCGGTGGCCTGGTCGTGGTGGTCATCGCCGCGGTGGTGGCGGCCGTCTTGGTGTTCGCCGGCGGATCAACGTCGAAACCGCCGCAAGCCTCCGCGCAGGATCTGCTGCTCACCCAATCGGACTTCCCGACGCTCGATCCGCCCGGGAAATTCACCACCACCTCCGGCAAGGAGGACAAGGGCGACGACAAGACCGTCACCGTGTCCCCATCGGAGTGCAACGACATGTTGGGTAAGGACGACGCGACCGCCGACACCGCCAAAGCCGAATTGGACAACACCGATGAGCGCGGCGGCGGGGGCGATAGTCGGGTGGGGTACACCGTCCGGGTGACCAAGGCGGCCAACCCACAGTACAGCAGCGAGTTTCAGTCGGTGCTGGACAAGTGTGGGGAGGTGACGTTCCAGGGTGATGTGCTGACCCTGAAGGGCACCATCAAACGGTTGAACGTCAGCGGCACCAAGGTGCCGGTGAACGCCGCGGTGGCAAGCCTTCAGCCGGACAACGCCCCGGTCCCGGTCAAGGTGAAGCTGACCATGCAGGTGTTCCTGGCGGTGGTGCGCGGCACCTCGGTGGAGGTCCTCTCCAACCGGATCACCCTCAAAAGCGATGGCGACACCGACACCCCGGACCAGGGCGCGGTGAGCCTGTTCAACAAGCAGGTGGAGAAGATCCAGAACGCCACCTAACCGGACAGCGCCGCGCTACCCGACCCAGACCGTCTTGAGGTTGCAGAACTCCCGGATCCCGTGCGCGGACAGTTCCCGGCCGTAGCCCGACCGCTTGACACCGCCGAACGGCAACTCCGGGTAGGAGGTCGTCATCCCGTTGATGAACACCTGACCGGCTTCGATGTCATCGATGAAGCGCTGCTGCTCGGCCGTGTCGCCGGTCCAGGCGTTGGATCCCAGCCCGAACGTGGTGGCGTTGGCGATGTCGATGGCTTCCGCGATATCGCGGGCCCGGTACATGGAGGCCACCGGGCCGAACACTTCCTCGGTGAACAGCGCCATGTCCCGGGTGATGTCGGTGATCACCGTCGGCGGGTAGTACCAGCCGGGCCGGTCCAGCCGCTTGCCGCCGCAGCGCACCACCGCCCCCTCGGCGACGGCCTGATCGACCAGCTTTTCCACGTCGGTGCGGCCCTGCTCGGTGGCCAGCGGGCCGACGTCGGTGTCCGGGTCGGTCGGGTCGCCGACCCGCAGCGCCGCCATCTTGTCGACGAACCGGTCCACAAACTCGTCGTAGATGTCGGTGTGGATGATGAACCGCTTCGCCGCGATGCAGGATTGCCCGTTGTTTTGCACCCGGGCGGTGACCGCGGTCGTGACCGCCTTGTCCAGGTCGGCCGAGGGCATCACGATGTAGGGGTCGCTGCCGCCGAGCTCAAGCACGGTGTGCTTGATCTCGTCGCCGGCGATCGCCGCCACCGACTGGCCGGCCGGTTCGCTGCCGGTGAGGGTGGCCGCGGCCACCCGCGGGTCGCGCAGGATCTGTTCCACCGCGCTCGACGGGATGAGCAGGGTTTGGAAGCAGCCATCCGGGAAGCCGCCGCGGGCCAGCACATCGGCCAGATACAGCGCGCACTGCGGCACGTTGGAGGCGTGTTTGAGCAGGCCGACGTTGCCGGCCATCAGCGCGGCGGAGGCAAACCGCACCGCCTGCCACAACGGGAAATTCCACGGCATGACCGCCAGCACCACCCCGAGCGGCTGGTAGCGGGCGTACGCCCGCGATGCGCCCACCAGCGTGGCGTCGGCCGGTTCATCGGCCAGCAGGGTTTCGGCCTGGTCGGCGTAGTATCGGAAGCCCTTGACGCATTTGAGCACCTCGGCCTTGGCCGACACCAGCGTCTTGCCCATCTCCAGGGTCATCATCGCCGCGACCTCGTCGGCCTCGGTCTCCAGCAGGTCGGCGGCGGCGTGCATCCAGGCGGCGCGCTGGGCGAAGCTGGTGCGGCGATAGTCGGCGAACCGGTTATGGGCACGGGTGATCGCGGCGTCGATCTCCGCGCTGGTGGCCGGGTTGAACGTCTTGACTGTCTCCCCGGTGGCCGGGTTGATCGTGGCTATGGACACGCGGACCTCCTTTGGCGCTGGACTACGAAGGGCTCGCTCCCCAGCCTGCCACTATCGTGGCGCCAGGAGGTGACCGATGAGCACAGCCGCCCAGTTGATGGTCGCGTGTCTGGAAAACGAGGGAGTCACCGTCGTCTTCGGCATTCCCGGCGAGGAGAACATCCGGTTCACCCAGGCGCTGGCCAAGTCCGATATCCGCTACATCCTGACCCGCCATGAGCAGGCGGCGGCGTTCATGGCCGAGATGTACGGGCGGGTGACCGGCCGCGCGGCGGTGGTGTCGACGACGCTGGGGCCGGGGGCGATCAACATGCAACTCGGGGTCGCCGACGCCACCACCAACAGCACCCCGATGGTGGCCATCTCCGCCCAGGTCGGACACGACCGCCAGTACAAAGAGTCGCACCAGTACGTCGACCTGGTGCGCATGTTCGCGCCGATTACCCGCTGGGCCGACGCCGTCCCGCGGGTGCACGCGATCCCGGAGATGTTTCGCAAGGCGTTCAAGCTCGCCGAGAGTGAACGGCCCGCCGCGGTGTATCTGGCGGTGCCCGAACACATCGACGCTGATGTCGCTGACTATCCCGGCCTAACACCGTTGCCGCGCAACGTGGTCCGCGCCGAGGCGCCGTCGGCCCGGCAGGTGCAGCGAGCGGTCGACATCCTGCGGACCGCGCAGCGGCCGGTGGTGTTGGCCGGGCACGGGGCGGCGCGCGCCGACGCTACCGCGGCGCTGGTCCGGTTCGCCGACGAACTCGGTGTCCAGGTCGCCAACACCTTCCACGGCAAAGGGGTGATGCCCGACGATCACCCCAACAGCATCGGCACGATCGGTTTCATGCGCCGCGACTACGTCAACTTCGGCTTCGACAGCGCCGACGTGATCGTCGCGGTCGGCTACGAGCTGCAGGAATTCGACCCGGCCCGGGTCAACCCGCACGCCGACAAGAAGATCATCCACATCCACCGGTTCCCCGCCGAAGTCGACGCCCACTATTCGGTGGACGTCGGGATCGAGGGCGATATCAGCGCGTCGCTGACCGCGCTCACCGACGCGCTGTCCGGCCACCGGTTCCACGCTGACTGCGACGCGCCCGGTGCCGGCCTATTGGCCGCGGAATTCGAACGCGGCCAATCTGATTCACGGTTCCCATTGGCGCCGCAGCGGATCGTCGCCGATACCCGGGCGGCGCTGGGGCGCTCCGATGTGGTGCTGGTGGACACCGGTGCGACCAAGATGTGGATGGCCCGGCTGTATCCGACCTACGAACGCAACACCTGCCTGATCTCTAACGGGTTGTCCACCATGGCGTTTGCGCTGCCCGGTGCGCTCGGCGTCAAGCTGGCCCGGCCGGAGGCGAAGGTGCTCGCCGTGGTCGGCGACGGCGCGTTTCTGATGAACTCCCAGGAGATCGAGACCGCGGTCCGCGAGAAGATCCCGCTGGTGGTGCTGATCTGGGAGGACGGCGGCTACGGGCTCATCGAGTGGAAGATGGACCTTGAACTGGGCGAACACCACTACGTCTCGTTCGGCAACCCCGACATCGTGGCGTACGCGCAAAGCTTTGGCGCCAAAGGGTATCGGATCACCGGCGCCGAGGAGCTGTTGCCGACGTTGCGGACCGCCCTGGCCGACGACGCGGTGTCGCTGATCTCCTGCCCGGTCGACTATTCGGAGAACATCGGGTTGACGGACCGGCTCGGCCACCTCGACGAGACGTTGTAAACCGGCTTGGTGACCGGTGCGCCGGTGTAGTGTTTGCTCGTGTTCGAATCTGCCTTCGCCGATACGCCGGGCCCCTGGCGGCAACGGTTCGAGTTTTTCCACGCCTACGGGCTGCCCTCGTCGTCGCCGCAGGCGCGGGCCGCGTTCAAGGAGTTGCCGTTCGGCACCCGGCTGCGCCTGAACTCGAACTTTCTGGCGTTTTTATTCGGCCCGTTCTACTTTTTCGCCAAAGGCATGTGGCGCAAGGGGGCTACGTTGCTGGCGGCCGGCCTCGCCGCCGGGGCGGTGATGTATTTCATCGAGGCGCCGGACTCCATCGCCCGCGCGGTGACCTTCGGTTTCGGCGCCGCGGCGATGGTGACCGCCAACTACGCCTACTACCTGCACGCCGTGCAGCACAGCCAATCCTGGAACCCCTTCGAAGGATTCCGGCGGCGCACCGCGCCCTCGACCTAGCGCCCTCGACCTAGCGCCGAGATCGTCGTTAGCGCGGCGTCTACTCGGTGTTTCCCGCGCTGCCGTCGATCTCGGCGTCGGCACCGGGCCCGGCGTCGGCACCGGGCCGGGCGTCGGCACCGGGCCGAGGCGCGACCGACGCGACCACCGCGGCCACCGAAATCAGCGCCAGTAGCTGCACGCCCGCGGAATGCCCGACGTAGCCGTCCACCGACCGCCACGGATAGCGGGACAGCACCGCCCCGGCCAGGGTCAGCCCACCGGCGCTCAACCCGAGCAGCACCGCGTCGCGCAGCTGCCCCCGATGGCGCAGGCCGTAACCCACCCCGAGCGCGCCGCCGAACACCGCGGCCCCGGCGGCCCCGGCGATCACCGCGCCGGCGCCCAGCACCGCGAGCAGCGTCGCCCCGCGACCCGGCGCCCAGGGGCGTGCCGGTTCCCCCGGGCGCACCGGGCGCCGGGCTGGCCACCACGCCAGCAACGCCAGCAGCGGCAGCAGCGCCAACCCGCCGGCCAGCCCGGCCCGGTAGGCCGTGTTGGAGGCGAAGGTCAGCGCGATGGGGCCCGCCGTCCCGGCCGGCACCACCCAGCCCTGCTGCCAGCCGTTGACCGCGACCGGGGCCAGCCGGGTGCCGTCGGCGCTGCGCGCCACCCAGCCGGGGTTGATGCTTTCGGGCACCACCAGCACCCGGTCGGTCGGCGACGGCGCCGCCCGCACCTCGCGCCGGGCCGCGCCCCACGCCCCGGTGTCGGCGGGCGCCACGGCGGCGGGCGACGGCTTGGCCGCCGCGGTACTCGCGAGCTGCGCGCCGTCGACGATGAACCGTTCCCCGGGGCTGATCAGTAGTTCCTGCTGACCGGGTGGCAGCGCGATCGGCTCCCGCTCGCAGGCGCGGGCCGCCACCGGCTCACCGTCGAGCAACCGGCCCACCGTGGTGGTGATCGAGGTGTGCACAAACCGGCCGGCGAGCGCGATCACCGGACCCTCATCGCAGCCCAGGGTGACGGTGCGGGACCGGTTGGCGGCGGGGTCGGCGGCTGCGATCGGGTGACCGTCGGCGCCGAGCACCGCCACCTCGGCCAACCCGGGCGGTTTGAGCTGGTCGAAACCCACTGCGGTGCGGTCGATGACGTCTTCCCAGCCGAGCAGGCTCAGCGTGACGGTGTCGGTCACCCGCGGTTGGAGCCGCAGGGTTTGCGGGGCGGCGCCGTCGTCGCCGTCCTTGCTGGGCCGCAGTTCGCGAACCTGCGGGCCGGCGCCGAGGTCGACGGCCACCAGCGTCGGGCGCGACGGCACCGGCAACCCGCTGGGGGTCAGCTCCAGCCCGGTCACCTCGGTGGGGTGCGGCAGGGTGACGGTGAGGGTGGGCGGGGTCTTCTGCGCGACGACGCGCTGCGGCGCGGCCCACGCGGTGGCCGGGTCCCCGTCGGTGGCGGCGTACGCCGAGCCCAGCACGTCGAGCACATCGGAGTCGCCGCGAGCCCGGGTGGTGCCGGGCTGCGCGATCAGGTCGGCGAGGTTGGGTCCCTGCCGCGGTCGCACCCACACCGTCGGGGTCACCGACATCGGCCCCGGCACGCTCAGCGTGCGACCGAGGTTGACCTGCTCCTCGGGCCCCAGCGCCAGCGACGCCGCGCAGCGCACCCCGCGCGGCCCACCGGCGCAGCCCGGCCGGCCCAGCAGCTCGGAGCCCAGATCCCAGCCGGCGACCGCCGAACCCGGCGGGGCAGCGGGCACCAGCGCGGTGTGCCGCAGGTCCACCGGGTGCGCGAACCCGGACGCGTCGTACTGGGTGACGGCCAGGTCGGTGATGCCGAACTGCACCCCGGTCGAGCCGTCGTCGGTGCCGACGGCGGTGATCCGCACCCACGGGGTCTCACCGACCGGCAGCGCCGCGGTCAGCGGCTGACCGGCCTCGTCGAACCGCAGCGTGGTGGTGCCGTTGACGGTGGCGATCTCCATGCGGCGAACCTGGGCGCCGACCGCGGTCGCACTGGGGGTGATGGTGATGGTCGCATTGGTCAGCGGATGGTCGAAATCGATTTGCAGCCATTGGCCGACCGCGGCCTGCAGCCCGTTGGACACCCAGGCGGTGGCCGGATCACCGTCGACGGCGGCGGCCGGCGACGTTGACGGGGCGACGTCGGGCAGCGCGGTGGCGTCCGCCGACGAACTCGAGGCGGTGATGCGACCGGCGGTCCAGCCGCCGAACACCCGGTTCGCGCCGGGCACCGGATAGTCCGGCACCCGGTTGTGGGTGTGCCGGGCGTCCTCGGCGGCCCGGATCGCCGACGAGTGGTCGTCGACCCGGCCATAGTCGGTCTCCCGCGCCACCGGGGTGTCGGTGACGGTGACCACCGGGGTGGGCAGCCCGGCGCGCCGGGCGTCGGCGGTCATCAGCACCGGGCCCAGCGGCGGCCGGGCCAGCAGGCGTTGGCGTTCGTCGAGCCGCAACAGCACCTCGGGGCCGCCGTCGACCCGGGCCAGCGCGTCGACGTCGGTGAAGTACGGTGCCCCCGGGTTGCCGACCGCGGTGTCGACCCGGTAGATCTCCACCGCCGGATACGCCGGGCGCAGCCCGCTATCGGAGACGAACCCGGCCACGTGGCCGGGCCCGACCGGATCACCGAACTGGGCGACCTTCGTCAGCCCCGGTGATGCGTCGACGGCGCGGTGCACCAGGATCGGGCGGGCCGACCGGGACGTGTCGGGGTCCAGGTCGTTGCGCAGCACCACATACGAAATGCCTTGCCGGGCCAAGGTATCGGCCAGCCCGGCGGACGGGCGGCCGGCGGCGAACAGCCGCTGCACCGAGTCCAGCGCCCGGATGGTCTGCGGCGGCGTCAACGGGATCGAGTCGCGCACCCCCCACGGGCTGTCCCCGAGCACCTGCAGCGGCTCGTCGTGGCTGGTGCCCCACACCTGGGTGGCGAACGGGGCGCCGGGCACCACCAGCACCCGGCCCGGGGTGGGGGACCCGGTGTTGTGCGCGGTGAGCCAGTCGGCGGTGTCGTGCCAGTACTGCGGGATCGCGCGAAACGCCCCCGGCGGGGTGAGCCGCCCGCTCCAGGCCAGCGACGTGCTGACCATCAGCGCCACCAACACCACCACCCCCACCGCGAACCGCTTGTGGTGCTCGGGGTGGGCCAGCGCGCGCCGCCACACCGCCGCCGGTGCGCTGCCCGGCAATGGCACGCGGCCCAACAACTCGGCCAGCCCCAGCACCAGCGGGATCCGGATCACCGACTCCAGCTTGTGCACGTTGCGCAACGGCGCCCCGGCCCCGTCCAAAAACGCCTGCACCTGATGCGCCAGCGGTGAACCCAGGCCGCCGGAGTAGCCGACGGCCAGCAACGCCAACCCGATCAGCAGCATGGTGACCAGCCGGCCGCGTTCGCCGCCGCCGCGCAGCACCAGCCCGGCCAACCCCGCGGCGGCGACCAGGCAGGTGCCCAGGATGGCCACCGGCTGGGTGACCAGCGATGCGCCGGCGGTGGCGTGCGGTGCCACGAACGGCGTCCAGCTGTCGGTGCCCCGCAATACCTCGGTCAGCGACGTCCATTGCGTGGTGACACCGGAGGATTCGATGAAGTCCAGGAACGGCGGGCTGATCCGGCCCAGCAGCAGCAGCGCCACCACCCACCAGGACACCGCCAGCGTCAGGGCCAGCAGCCACCACCCGGTGAACCGCCACCACAGTCGGTTCGGCCGGTGACACAGCCACCAGATCACCGCCGGCAGGCCGCCGGCCAGCGTGGCGACCGCGTTGACCGCTCCCATCAACGCCACCGCGACCCCGGCCTGCGCGGCCAGCGCCCGCACCGGCCGGTCCGGGTCGGCGCGCAGCGCGCGGATGACCGGCAGCAGCACCCACGGCGCCAGCATCATCGGCAGGGTTTCCGACGAGATCGACCCGACCGTGGTCAGCACCCGCGGCGACAGCGCGAACGCGGCGGCGCCGACCAGCCGGGAGGTGGGGCTGCCGATACCGCGGCCGTCGTTGAGCGCCTCGGCGACCCGTAGCAGCCCCCAAAACCCCGCGGTCAGCAGCAGCGCCCACCACAGCCGCTGCGTCGTCCAGCCGGGCAGCCCCAGCAGGTGGCCGGCCAAAAAGAAGGTGCCGTGCGGAAACAGGTAGCCGTAGGCCTGGTTTTGCGCCTGACCGAACGGCAGCTCGGAATTCCACAGGTTGGCCGCGCGGGCCAGAAACCGCAGCGGGTTGGCGGTCAGGTCCAGCTTGGTGTCCGGCGCGATCTGGCCGGGCGACTGCAGGAACGCTAGAGCCAGCGCGATCGCCCCGACCAGCCACAGCCAGCGTCGGGACAGCGGTGCCACGGGAACCCGGATGCGGCTGACGCGTTCGGTCTAGCGGTGGCCGTATTCGACCCGGTTGAGCACCGACGCGTCCGGCTCACCGCCGGCCAGGTGCGGCCGGGTGTCTTGCTGCACCATCAGCGTCACCCCGAAGGTCGCGGCCGCCCCCAGCAACAGGCCGACCACAATGCTGGCGGCGGCTGGTACCACGAACCGCGGCATGGTCAGGCTCCTTAAGTCTTGACGCGAGGGGAAAACCCCGACCGCCAAACTAGCACGCGGCGACGGGGCGGCGCGTGTGCCCGATTCGGTCGTGGCAGCATGGACCGATGTCTCGACAGCTGCCGTCGCCGCGCACCCTGGCCGCGATCGCGGTCCTGGTCACCGCGCTCCCCGCAGTGCTGCTGGCCTGTTCCCACGCGGCCAAACCACCCGCCCCGTCGTCGTCGGCGCCGGCCACCCCGCACGCGGCCCCACCGACCCCGGCCTGCGGGGATCCGGCGGCGCTGCCGCTGCGCGACAAGCTGGCCCAGCTGCTGATGGTCGGCGTGAAGGACGCGGCCGACGCCCGTGCGGTGGTCACCGACCACCACGTCGGCGGCATCTTCATCGGCAGCTGGACCGATTTGTCCATGCTGTCCGATGGCTCGCTGACCGACATCGCCGCGCACGCCGGCCCGCTGCCACTGGCGGTCAGTGTCGACGAGGAGGGCGGCCGGGTGTCGCGGCTGTCGTCGCTGATCGGCTCGACCCCGTCAGCCCGGGTGCTGGCGCAGACCAAGACCGTTGACGACGTCTACCAGTTGGCGCTGGACCGGGGCCGCCGCATGCACGAGCGGGGCATCACCGTCGACTTCGCGCCGGTCGTCGACGTCACCGACGCACCCGATGACACCGTGATCGGTGACCGCTCGTTCGGCTCGGACCCGGCCACCGTCACCGATTACGCCGGCGCCTACGCCCGGGGGCTGCGCGACGCCGGGCTGCTGCCGGTGCTCAAGCACTTCCCCGGCCACGGCCACGGCTCCGGGGATTCGCACACCGGCGGGGTGGTCACCCCGCCGCTGGCCGCGCTGCAGGACAACGACCTGGTGCCCTACCGGACGCTGGTCACCCAGACGCCGGTGGCGGTGATGATGGGCCACCTGCAGGTTCCCGAGTTGACCGGGGACAACCCGGCCAGCCTGAGCCCGGAGGCGGTGCGGTTGCTACGCGAGGGCACCGGCTATCACGGCCCGGCGTTCGACGGCCCGGTGTTCAGTGACGACCTGTCGTCGATGGCCGCGATCAGCGAGCACTACGGCGTGCCGGACGCGGTGCTGCACAGCCTGCAGGCCGGGGTGGATGTGGCGCTGTGGGTCACCACCGACGAGGTGGGTGCGGTGCTGGATCGGCTGGAGCAGGCGGTCGGTGCGGGCGAGTTAACGACGCCGGCCGTCGATGCCTCGCTGCGGCGGGTGGCCGCGATCAAGGGGCCCAATTCGCACTGCGGCGGCTAACCCTCCGCGGCGACTCTTAGCGATTGCTTACTCTTGAGTAACGTACGTCCGCGCGGACCACGGAAGGAGTGGCGCTGATGGCGGGTGGAACCAAGCGGCTACCGCGGGCCGTCCGTGAGCAGCAGATGCTGGACGCGGCCGTGCAGATGTTCTCGGTCAACGGCTACCACGAGACGTCGATGGACGCCATCGCCGCCGAGGCGCAGATCTCCAAGCCGATGCTGTACCTGTACTACGGCTCCAAAGAGGAGCTGTTCGGTGCCTGCCTGAACCGGGAGCTGAGCCGATTCATCGAGACGGTGCGCGCCGGCATCGACTTTCAGCAGCCCCCCCGTGAACTGCTGCGCAACACCATCCTGGCGTTCTTGAACTACATCGACACCAACCGCGCGTCGTGGATCGTGATGTACACCCAGGCCACCAGCTCGCAGGCGTTCGCCCACACGGTGCGGGAGGGCCGCGAGCGGATCATCGAGTTGGTGAGTCGGCTGTTGCGGGCCGGCACCCGCAACCCCGAACCCGGCGAGGACTTCGAGATGATGGCCGTCGCCCTGGTGGGCGCCGGGGAGGCGGTGGCCACCCGGATCAGCACCGGCGACACCGGCGTCGATGATGCGGCCGAGTTGATGATCAGCCTGTTCTGGCGCGGCCTGCGGGGCACCCCGAGCGGCAGCGCCGACACCGCGGTCGCCGGCTGAGCGGCACCTGACCTGCGCCCCACCCGCGCCGAGATCGACGTTAGCGTGGCCGCTACTCGCACTTCTTCGCGCTAACGTCGATCTCGATGCGGCTCCAAGCCGCAACAAGCCCTACAAGCCCCGCACCGTGCCGGTCAGGTGCGGGTAGCCCTTGGCGATGTTGCGCAGCGCCAACTCCCAGCCCGCGGTGACCCGGTCGACGTAGAGGCCCGCGGTGGCCGGCAGCAGCACCGGCTTCCCGAACCGCACCGAATAGCCCACGGCATCGGGCAGCTCACCCTCGATCGTGGCCAACCCCGCCGCAGCGGAGAACATCCCGTGCGCGATCACGGTCGGGAAGCCGAACAGTTTGGCGCCGATCGGGTTGGTGTGGATCGGGTTGTGGTCCCCGCCCACCGAGGCGTAGCGCCGGATCTGGCCCGGGGTGATCCGCAGCACGATATTCGGTGGCGGCAGCTTGGGCTGCTTGGCCGGCGGCGGTTTGGGCTCATCGGACAGGCTGGTGCGCTGCTGATGCAAAAACGTGGTGACCTGGTGCCAGGCCACCTCGTTGCCGACGCTGACATCGGTGACCACATCGACCAGCAGCCCCTTGCGGTGTTCGCGCAGGTTCTCCGCGTGCACCGCGACCCCGACGGTGTCGGTGACCGCGATCGGCCGGTACCGGGTGATGTGGTTTTCGGTGTGCACGGCACCCATGGCGGCGAACGGGAAATCGAAGCCGGTCACCAGCGCCATGACCGTCGGGAACGTCAACGCGAACGGGTAGGTCAGCGGCACCGTGTCGCCGTAGCGCAACCCGGTCACCGCCGCGTATTCGGCGACGTTGGTGCGGTCGATGGCCAACTCGTCGACCCGCAGCGTGCGGTCCGGCAGGGTGTCGCTGCGCGGAATGAACGGCAGCGCCCCGGCCGCCGCCCGCAGCATGTTCTTCAGCCCGCTGGGCTGGCTCACCTGGGTCACGGTCACGCCCCCAGCATGGCCTGGCCGCAGACCCGGATCGTGTTGCCGGTCACCGCGTTTGAGGCCGGGCTGGCGAAATAGGCGACCGTCTCGGCGACGTCGACCGGCTGACCGCCCTGGAACAGCGAGTTGAGCCGACGCCCCACCTCCCGGGTGGCCAGCGGGATCGCCGCCGTCATCGCGGTCTCGATGAACCCGGGCGCGATCGCGTTGATGGTGATGCCCTTGTCGGCCAGCGCCGGGGCCAACGCGTCGGTCAGGCCGATCATGCCCGCCTTGGTGGCCGCGTAGTTGGTCTGGCCGCGGTTGCCGGCGATCCCGGCCATCGAGGACAACCCGATCACCCGGCCGCCTTCGCCGATGCTGCCGTTACCCACCAGGCCTTCGGTGAGGCGTTGCGGGGCAAGCAGGTTCACCGCGATCACCGCGTCCCACCGGGCATCGTCCATGTTGGCCAGCAGCTTGTCGCGGGTGATGCCGGCGTTGTTGACCAAGATGTCGGCCTTACCGCCGTGATGTTCGCGCAAGTGCTCGGTGATCTTGTCGACCGCGTCCTCGGCGGTCACATCCAGCGTCAGCGCGGTGCCGCCGACTTTGCTGGCGGTCTGAGCCAGCGCCTCGGCGGCCGCCTCCACGTCGACCGCCACCACGCGTGCCCCGTCCCGGGACAGCACCTCGGCGATGGTGGCCCCGATGCCGCGGGCCGCGCCGGTGACCACCGCGACCTTGCCGTCCAGCGGCCGGTCCCAGTCGGCCGGCGGGGTGGAATCGGCGGCCCCGACGTAGAACACCTGCCCGTCCACGTAGGCGGATTTGGCCGACAGGATGAACCGCAGCGTCGATTCCACGCCGGTCGCGGCCGGTTTGGCGTCGGGGGACAGGTACACCAGCGCGATGGTGGCCCCGCGGCGCAGCTCCTTGCCCAGCGAGCGGGTGAAGCCCTCCAACGCGCGCTGCGCGATCCGCTCGTCGGCGCTGCCGGTCTGGTCCGGGGTGGTGCCGATGACCACGATCCGCCCGCAGCGGCCCAGGTTGCGCAGCAGCGGGGTGAAGAAGTCGTGCAGCGCCTTCAACCCGGCCGGGGTGGTGATCCCGGTGGCGTCGAACACCAGGCCGCCGAACGAGTCGGCCCAGCGACCGCCCAGGTTGTTGCCCACCAGGTCGTAGTCGTCGGCCAGCGCCGCGCGCAGCGGCTCGGCCACCCGGCCGTCGCCGCCGATCAGCAGCGACCCGGCCAGCGGCGGCTCACCCGCCCGATACCGGCGCAGCGTCTCGGGCTGGGGAACGCCGAGTTGTTTGGCCAGAAACGACCCGGGACCAGAGTTGACGACCTGCGAGAACAGATCCGAGGAAACCTTGGGAGCCACTGAGCTGCCTTCCGTGTCGGGGGTGTCGTCTCAACAGACAACCGTACGCATCGACCACGAACTTACTCCAGAGTAAGAACAGTGAGTAGTATGGGTCCGAAAGGCGGATCAACCCCAAATCGACAACACGGAGACATCGTGGCCACTGCAAGCACCCCCACAGCCAAGAACACCCCCCAGACCCGGCAGCGGGTGGCCGTGCTGGGCGGCAACCGGATCCCGTTCGCCCGCTCCGACGGCGCCTACGCCGACGCCTCCAACCAGGACATGTTCACCGCCGCGCTGGCCGGGCTGGTGGACCGCTTCGGACTGGCCGGGGAGCGCCTCGGCGCGGTCATCGGCGGCGCGGTGCTCAAGCACAGCCGCGACTTCAACCTGATGCGCGAATGCGTGCTGGGCTCGGCGCTGTCGCCCTACACGCCCGCGTTCGACGTGCAGCAGGCCTGCGGCACCGGGCTGCAGGCCGCGATCTGCGCGGCCGACGGCATCGCCGCGGGACGCTACGAGGTGGCCGCCGCCGGCGGGGTGGACACCACCTCCGACGCCCCGATCGCCTTCGGCGACAACCTGCGCCGCACTTTGCTGGGGCTGCGCCGCGCCAAGACCAACCTGCAGCGGCTGCAGCTGGCGGGCAAACTCCCGGCCAGCCTGGGGGTGGAGATCCCGGTCAACAGCGAGCCGCGCACCGGGTTGTCGATGGGCGATCACCAGGCCCTCACCACCAAACAGATGGGGATTAACCGCGTCGCGCAGGACGAGCTGGCCGCCGCCAGCCACCGCAATATGGCCGCCGCCTACGACCGGGGTTTCTTCGATGACCTGGTCACCCCGTTCCTCGGGCTGTACCGCGACGACAACCTGCGCCCCAACTCCAGCGTGGAGAAGCTGGCCACGCTGCGGCCGGTGTTCGGGGTCAAGGCCGGCGACGCGACGATGACGGCCGGCAACTCCACCCCGCTGACCGACGGCGCCTCGGTGGCGCTGCTGGCCAGCGAGGAGTGGGCGGCCGCGCACAAGCTGACGCCGCTGGCCTACTTCGTCGACGCCGAGACCGCCGCGGTCGACTACGTCAACGGCGCCGACGGCCTGCTGATGGCCCCGACGTATGCGGTGCCGCGGCTGCTGGCCCGCAACGGGCTCAAGCTGCAGGACTTCGATTTCTACGAGATCCACGAGGCCTTCGCCTCGACGGTGCTCTGCCACCTGCAGGCCTGGGAATCCGAGGACTACTGCAAGGAGCGGCTGGGTCTGGACGCCGCACTGGGCGCCATCGACCGGTCCAAGCTCAACGTCAACGGATCCTCGTTGGCCGCCGGCCACCCGTTCGCCGCCACCGGCGGGCGGATCCTCGCGCAGACCGCCAAGCAGCTGGCGACCGCCAAGGCCGACAAGAAGGGCGCGGCCGCTGACAAGCCGGTGCGGGCGCTGATCTCGATCTGCGCGGCCGGCGGACAGGGCGTGGCCGCCATCCTGGAAGCCTGAGCCACGGGTTTGTAACACCCCGCGCCGGGTAACCGATACACGGACAGCTCCGTGTTGCCATCCAACCCCCCGACCCGATGGCAACACGGAGCTTCCCAACGTCCGCCGCCGGACAGAGGGGATCCGGCGGCGGGTGCAGCCCGCGCCGCGAATCCCTCCTCCCGCGCACGTCACCGATTAGGGTGATGCGCCATGCAGGTCAGCATCCTCAGCTCGCTCAGTGAGACCGGCGGTCGTTCCGCGGTCGATGCCACCGTCGACAACCTCGCGCAACTGCACGACGAGGGCTTCCGCCGCGTCTGGCTGACCCAGATGCCGTACGAGCCTGACCTGCTGACGGTGTTGGCCGTCGCGCTGCGCGAGGTCGACGGCATTGAGGTCGGCACCGGCGTCATCCCGATCCAAAACCAGCATCCGATGCTACTGGCCCAGCGGGCGCTGACGCTGAGCCTGATCGGCAACGGACGCTTCCTGCTCGGCCTGGGCATGACCCATCAGGCGGTCACCGAGGGCATGTGGGGCATCCCCTGGGACAAGCCGGTGCGCCGGCTGCGCGAGTACCTCGACGGCCTGCAGCCGCTGCTGACCGGGCAGCCGGCCGACGCGTCCGGGGAGACCGTGACCACCCGCGGGGCGCTGCAGATTCCGGGTGCATCCCCGCCGCCGGTGTACATCGCCGCCTTGGGCCCGCAGCTGCTGAAGCTGGCCGGCCGACGCACCGCGGGCACCGTCACCTGGATGACCGGGCCCACGACGTTGGCCGAGCACGTCGGCCCGACGCTGCGCGCGGCGGCGGCAGGGCGTCCCGAGGGTGCGGTCCGGGTGGTGGCGGCGCTGCCGGTCGCGGTCACCGACGATGCGGCGGGGCTGCGGGCCCGGGCCGCCGAACAGTTCGCCATGTACGGGCAGCTGCCGTCGTATCGCGCGATGTTGGACCGGGAGGGTTGCGCCGGCCCGGAGGACGCCGCGATCATCGGCGACGAAGCCGCCGTGACCGCACGCGTCACGGCGCTGGGCGCGGCCGGGGTCGACGAGTACGTCGGCGTCGTGTTCGACCCGTCGGCCGAGGGCCGCGCCCGCACCCGCGCGCTGCTGCGCCGGCTGGACTCCTGACTCCAGAGCCCCCGCGAGCAGACGCAAACGTCCCCCAAAACCCCTGGATTCGGGGGCTTTTGCGTCTGCTCGCCGTGGTTACCTAGCCCGCGCGGCGCTTAGCGCCCGGTCCCACAGCAGCAGGGTCGCCGCCTTCAGCGGCGCGGGCTTGATCACGTCCTTGGCCAGCAGCGCAGTGGCGGCGGCCTTGGTCGCCGTCGACGCCTTGGACATATGCCCCGAGTCGAACGGCGGCCGCGGGTCGTATTCGATCACCAGCTGAATGGCTTTGGCGCGGCCTTCCCCGGCGATCTGGCCGGCCAGCCACAACGCCAGGTCGATCCCGGCCGATACGCCGGCAGCGGTGACGATATTGCCTTGGCGCACCAGGCGTTCGTCGCTGACCGGGGTCACGCCGTAGGTTTTCAGGGTGCTCAGCGCCGACCAGTGCGAGGTGGCCCGCTTGCCCTCCAGTACCCCGGCGGCGGCCAGCACCACCGACCCGGTACACACCGACGTGGTCCAGGTGGCGGACCGCTGCGCCTGCCGCAGCCAGTCCAGCAGGGCCGTGTCGCGGGCGGCGGCCAGCGAGCCGGGGCCGCCCGGGACCAAAACCACGTCCGGCGTCGGTGTTTCGGCCAGCGTATGGGTGGCGCCGACCATCAGCACACCGGAATCGGCGGTGATGGGGCCCACCTCGTGCCAGACGAACCGCACGTCGGCGTCGGGCAGGCTGCGCAACACCTCGTAGGGGCCGATGAAGTCCAGCGCGGTGAAGCCGGGGTAGAGCACGATCGCGATCTGGGGCATAACGGGTCCTTTCAGGCGAAGGTTTTGCGGTAGTGGTCGGGTGACACACCGAGACGGCGGATGAAGGTGCGGCGCAGGGTTTCCGCGGTGCCGAACCCGCAGCGGGCGGCGATGGCGACGACGGTGTCGTCGGTTTCCTCGAGCTGGCGGCGCGCGGCTTCGGTCCGCACCCGCTCGACGTAGGTGCCCGGCGCGACGCCGACTTCGGCGGTGAACACCCGGGTGAAATGCCGTGGGCTCATGGCGGCCCGGGCGGCCAGGTCGGCGATGCGGTGCGGCGCACCGGGTTCGGATTCGACCGCGTCTTGGACGTCACGGATCGGGTCCCGGCGGGCCCGCGGCAGCCAGACCGGTGCCGCGAACTGGGTCTGCCCGCCGGGGCGCCGCAGGTACAACACCAACCAGCGGGCCACCGTCTGCGCGACCTCGGTGTCGTGGTCGTCTTCGACCAGCGACAGCGCCAGGTCGATACCGGCGGTGACCCCTGCCGCGGTCCACACCGACGGCGAGCTGCGCACGAAGATGGGTTCGGGATCGACGGTCACCGCCGGAAATTCGCGGGCCAACGCGTCGGCGGAGGCCCAGTGCGTGGTGGCGCGGCACCCGTCGAGCAGGCCGGCCTGGGCGGCCAGGAACGCGCCGGTACAGACGCTGACCACGCGGCGGGTGTGCGGCGCTGCGGTGCGAATCCAGTCCACGAGCTCCGGGACGGTCCGCGCCGCCTCGACGCCGATACCGCCGGGCAGCACCAGGGTGTCGGCGGGCTCGGTGGGGTCGGGCAGTGGGCTGGGTGCCAATGCGAGACCGCTGCTGGTGGTGATCGGCTGGCCGCCGAGGCTGGCCACCGCGACGTCGTAGCCGTGCGCGCCGCGGTTGGCGCCGAGCAGTTTGAGGGAGGCCGAGGCGAACACCTCCAACGGGCCGACCACATCCAGCGCCTGAACGCCCGGGTAGCCCAGGATGAGGACCTTGCGTGTCACGCCTCTCATCGTGACCGCGCGCCGTTATGGCGTCTACGCCGCGCATCCCACAAATTAGGACACGACCGGTGACCCTCCAACGCAACAGGCCCCCAAGGTTGTCCTCGGGGGCCTGCGCGAGTACTGCGTCGGCGGTTCTCAGAACGCCGCTTCGTCGAGCTCCATGATGTCGTTGTCGATCGTCTCGATGACCTGCCGGGTGCTGGTCAGCAGCGGCAGGAAGTTCTTGGCGAAGAACGACGCCACCGCGATCTTGCCCTCGTAGAAGGCGCGGTCGGCGTCGCTGACCCCGGCGTCGAGCTTCTCGATGGCCACCGCGGCCTGACGGGCCAGCAGCCACCCGATCACCAGGTCACCGACGCTCATCAGGAACCGCACCGAGCCCAGCCCCACCTTGTAGATGCTGGAGATGTTCTCCTGGGCGGCCATCAGGTAGCCGGTCAACGAGGCCGCCATGCCCTGCACGTCGGCCAGCGCGGTGGCCAGCAGCTCCCGCTCGGCCTTGAGCCGGCCGTTGCCGGACTCGTTCTTGACGAACTCCTCGATCTGGCCGGCCACGTGGCCCAGCGCCACCCCCTTGTCGCGGACGATCTTGCGGAAGAAGAAGTCCTGCGCCTGGATGGCGGTGGTGCCTTCGTACAGCGAGTCGATCTTGGCGTCGCGGATGTACTGCTCGATGGGGTAGTCCTGCAAGAAGCCGGACCCACCCAGGGTCTGCAAGCTCTCGGTGAGCTTGGCGTAGGCCTGCTCGGAACCCACCCCCTTGACCACCGGCAGCATCAGGTCGTTGACCTTGACCGCCAGGTCGGCGTCCACCCCGTGCACGGCCTTGGCGACCGCGGCGTCCTGGTAGGTGGCGGTGTAGGTGTACAGCGCGCGCAGACCCTCGGCGTAGGCCTTCTGGGTCATCAGCGAGCGACGCACGTCGGGGTGATGCGTGATGGTCACCCGCGGCGCGGTCTTGTCGGTCATCTGGGTCAGGTCGGCGCCCTGCACCCGCTCCTTGGCGTACTCCAGCGCGTTGAGGTAGCCGGTCGACAGCGTCGCGATCGCCTTGGTGCCCACCATCATGCGGGCCTGCTCGATCACGTCGAACATCTGGGCAATACCGTCGTGCACCTCGCCGACCAGCCAGCCCTTGGCGGGCACGTCGTGTTGGCCGAAGGTCAGCTCACAGGTCGTCGAAACCTTCAGACCCATCTTGTGCTCGACGTTGGTGACGAACACGCCGTTGCGCTCGCCGAGCTCACCGGTCTCCGGGTCGAAGTGGAACTTCGGCACGAAGAACAGCGACAGGCCCTTGGTGCCCGGCTTGGCGCCCTCGGGGCGGGCCAGCACCAGGTGGAAGATGTTTTCGAACAGGTCGTCGGAGTCCGCGGAGGTGATGAACCGCTTGACGCCGTCGATGTGCCAGGAGCCGTCGTCCTGCTTGATGGCCTTGGTGCGGCCGGCGCCCACATCCGAGCCGGCGTCCGGTTCGGTCAGCACCATGGTGGCGCCCCAACCGCGCTCGGCGGCGATGGTGGCCCACTTCTTCTGCTCTTCGGTGGCCAGGTGGTAGAAGATGGCGGCGAACCCGGCGCCGCCGGCGTACATCCACACGGCGGGGTTGGCGCCCAGCAGGTGCTCGTGCAGCGCCCACACCATCGCCTTGGGCATCGGCATGCCGCCGAGCTCCTCGGGGATACCCACCTTGTCCCAGCCGGCCTCGATGGTGGCGCGCACCGACTTCTTGAACGACTCGGGCAGCGTCACCGAGTGGGTGTCGGGGTGAAACACCGGCGGGTTGCGGTCACCGTCGGTGAACGACTCCGCGACCGGACCCTCGGCCAGACGCGCCATCTCACCCAGCATCTCGCGGGCGGTGTCGACGTCTAGGTCGGTGTAGTCGCCTTCGCCGAATGCCTGGTCAACGCCGAAGACCTCGAAGAGGTTGAACTCCTGGTCGCGTACGTTGCTCTTGTAGTGGCTCACTACTTCCTCCTCGATGAGAGTGCCACTTGCGGTTGGGTACTCCGGATAAGTTACCCACCAGTAACGTGGCACAAACTATACCGACTGGTAACTTCAACGCAAGCGTTTGTGAGCTAGATTCCACCAACCGGTTGGCTCCTCCCGCATCACGGCCCCGGCGTGCACGCTGACCTGCGGCGATGTCGGACGGGGTGGATGTTGTGGTGCCTGTCACTGCGGGCCGGTGGGCCCGGGGTGGCGCCGGCCGGCCCGCGCGACGGCCGGGCGCCGGTCGGCGGGCACCACCCGACGGGTAGGGTCGATAACGGCCAAATCCCGTCGAGGCGAATGAATTCTGGTGAACTCCGCGAGCAAGCTGACACCCTCCTCCCTGCGGGAGGCCTTCGGACATTTCCCCACCGGCGTGATCGCCATCGCGGCCGAGGTCGACGACACCCGGGTGGGGCTGGCGGCCAGCACCTTCGTTCCGGTGTCGTTAGACCCGCCGCTGGTGTCGTTCTGTGTGCAAAACACGTCGACGACCTGGCCGAAACTCAAAGACCTGCCGCTGCTGGGGATCAGTGTGCTCGGCGAGGCGCACGACGAGGCCGCACGCAAACTGGCCGCCAAGACCGGGGACCGGTTCGCGGGCCTGGAGACGGTGTCCAACAGCGGCGGCGCCGTGTTCATCAAGGGGACCAGCGTGTGGCTGGAGGCCGCCATCGAACAACTGGTCCCGGCCGGCGACCACACCATCGTGGTGCTGCGGGTCTGCGACGTCACCGTCGATCCCGACGTGGCGCCCATCGTGTTTCACCGCAGCGTTTTCCGTCGGCTCGGCGTCTAGCCGCCCGCGGCTACGGGCGTTCGCTCAGCTCGTGGCGGTAACCCTCGATGCGGCGTTCGATCTCGGCGGCGTCGTCCGGGCGGCCTTCGGCGTGGGCAAGCTCGGCGCGCGCGGACAGTTCCCGGATCGCGGTGCGAATGTCGTTGATACTGGTGGTTTGTCGGATATTCATCGGCGCGGCCTTTCTCCGGTGGCGGGGCGGCGCGACGGCCGCCCCCGTTCGGGTTTGGCTACCCGTAGCGTACTGCGATAAACCGTGGCGCGCGGCGTAGTGCGACGACGCACCGATAGGGTCGGTTCGGTGACGAAACGTAAACGCAGAGTGTCGGGCAGCGCCGCGGTGATGCTCGCGGTGGCCGCACTGGTCGGCTGCGGGGCCCAGCACGCCGCGGGCCCGCCGGCGACCAGTGCGCCCACCTTGGCGCCGGTCCCGGTGGCGGTGCCGCAGACCGGGCTCGACCCGCCGCCGTACACGGTGCAGATCGACGAGCCCTCCGGCGCCCGCGGCTACGTGTTCCTCAACAACGGCGGATTCAATCCGGCTGCGGCCGTGCTGAACCCCGGCCACGTCGAGGCGCCGCCGCCCACGGTGCCGGGGGGACCGCAGATCGTCGACAAGCAGGGCCGGGTGGTGTGGTTCGGTCAACTGCCCGCCAACCAGAGCGCCGCCAATTTCCAGGTACAGACCTACCACGGGCAGCCGGTGCTGACCTGGTGGCAAGGCGACCTGGGCGGCCCGGACACCTTCGGCCACGGCAACGGCGTCGACTACATCGTCGACGCGCACTACCGGGTGATCGCGACGCTGAGCCCGCAGGGGCTGCACTCGGACGTGCACGAGTTCCGGCTCACCCCCGACGGCCACGCGCTGATCACCGCCTACAACCCGGTGCCGGCCGACCTGACCGCGGTGGGCGGCCCCAAGGACGGCAAGGTGTGGGACTGTGTCGCCGCGGTCGTCGACGTGGCCAGCGGCGAGACGCTGTCGCAATGGTCGGCGCTGGCCCATGTGCCGGTCACCGACAGCGCGCTGACCACCGCCGACGCCGCGGCCTACCGGGGCGGGGTATTCGACGCCTTCCACATGAACTCGATCGCCCTGGCCCCCGACGGCGACCTGCTGATCTCCATGCGACACACCTCCACGGTGTACAAGGTGCGTCCCGCCACCGGGCAGATCGCGTGGCAGCTGGGTGGCAAACATTCCACGTTCGCGCTGGCGCCGGGCGTGCAGTTCGCGTTTCAGCATGACGCCGAGTTCGCCGACCCGCACACCATCCGGCTGTTCAACAACGACACCGACGGCGCGGACACGCTGGGGCACAGCAGCATCGAATGGATTCGCCTCGACGAGGCCGCGCACACCGCCGCCTTGGTGCGCAACCAGACCCATCCCGGCGGGGTGCAGACCTTCGCGATGGGCAACGCCCAGCCGCTGCCCAACGGCAACACCTTCGTCGGCTGGGGCACCGGGCAACACGTCAGCGAGTTCAGCCCGACCGGCGAGCTGGTGTACGACGCACAAACCCCGCAGGGCGCCACCTATCGCGCGTTTTTGCAGGAGTGGAATGCGGAGCCGGCCGATCCGCCGCAGCTCACCGTGGCGGACGGGGATCGGCCGATCCTCACCGCCGTCTGGAACGGGGCGACCCGGGTCCGGCAGTGGCGGGTGTTGGCCGGTGACTCCGCGACCGCGCTGCAGCCGGCGGCCACCGCGGACTGGGCCGGGCTAGCGACGACCATCCCGGTGTCCGCGGCGGCGTGGTTTCAGGTGCAAGCCCTCGACGGGTCCGGGTCGGTGATCGGGCAGAGCGAGCCCACCCGGCGTTGACGGGCTCGGGCGGCCGCCGGGCGGCGTTGAGATTGCATGTATGGTCGTGGTTTTCGAAAAATCGCGACCCTCAACGCAATCTCACCATCCTCGCGGGAGCGTTCAGCGTCGGAACAGCTTGTTCCCCAGCCACACCACCGGGTCGTACTTGCGGTCGACGACCCGTTCCTTCATCGGGATGATCGCGTTGTCGGTGATCGTGATGTGTTCCGGGCAGACCTCGGTGCAGCATTTGGTGATGTTGCACAGACCCAGGCCGGCCTCGTCCTGGGCGAGGTCGCGCCGGTCGGCCTGGTCGAGCGGATGCATCTCCAGCTCGGCGATGCGGATGAAGAACCGCGGGCCGGCGAAGGCCTCCTTGTTCTCCTCGTGGTCGCGGATCACGTGGCAGACGTTTTGGCACAGGAAGCATTCGATGCACTTGCGGAACTCCTGGGAGCGTTCCACGTCGCGCTGGGCCATCCGGTACTCGCCGGGCTGCAGATCCTTCGGCGGCGTGAACGACGGGATCTCGCGCGCCTTCTGGTAGTTGAACGACACGTCGGTGACCAGGTCCCGCACCACCGGGAACGTCCGCAGCGGGGTTACGGTGACGACCTCGTCCTCGGCGAACGTCGACATGCGGGTCATGCACATCAGTTTCGGCATGCCGTTGACCTCCGCCGAGCACGACCCGCATTTGCCGGCTTTGCAGTTCCACCGCACCGCCAGGTCGGGTGCCTGGGTGGCCTGCAGGCGGTGAATGATGTCGAGCACCACCTCGCCCTCGTTGACCTCGACGGTGAAGTCCTCCAGCGCGCCGCCGTCGTCGTCACCGCGCCACACCCGCAGGTGTGCCTTGTACGTCATTTAACTTCTCCGTCCGGGGTGTTCGGCCAGCTCGTCGTCGGTGAAGTACTTCTCCAGTTCACCGATCTCGAAAAGCTCCAGCAGGTCTTCGCGCATCGGGACTTGCGGCTCGGCGGCGACGTTGACGTTGGGCACCACCGGGTCGTCGGCCGCGCTGCGGCAGACCAGCAGCGTTTTGCGCCAGGTGGCGTCCATCGCCGGATGGTCGTCGCGGGTGTGCCCGCCCCGGCTTTCGGTGCGCGCCAACGCGGCCTTGGCCACGCATTCGCTGACCAGCAGCATGTTGCGCAGGTCGACCGCCAGATGCCAGCCGGGGTTGAACTGCCGGTGCCCTTCCACGGCGACATTGGCGAACCGGGCCTTGAGCTCGTCCAGCTTGACCAGGGCCTGCTCGATCTCGTCGGACTTGCGGATGATGCCGACCAGGTCGTTCATCGCCTGCTGCAGGTCGGTGTGCAGGGTGTAGGGGTTTTCCGGTTTGCCGTCACCGTCGGGTCCGTTGAACGGCGCCAACGCCAGTTTGGCGGCGGCGTCGACGGATTCGGCCGACACCGCCGGCCGGTCGCTGAGCGCGCGGACGTAGTCGGCGGCGCCCAGCCCGGCCCGGCGGCCGAACACCAGCAGATCCGATAGCGAATTGCCGCCCAACCGGTTTGACCCATGCATGCCGCCCGAGCACTCGCCGGCGGCGAACAGCCCGGGGGTGGTCGCCGCCCCGCTATCCGGGTCGACCTCGATGCCGCCCATCACGTAGTGGCAGGTGGGCCCCACCTCCATCGGTTCGGCGGTGATGTCGACCTCGGCCAGCTCCATGAACTGGTGATACATCGACGGCAGCCGGCGCCGGATCTCCTCGGTGGGCAGCCGGGAGGCGATGTCGAGGTACACCCCGCCGTGCGGGCTGCCGCGGCCCGCCTTGACCTCGGCGTTGATCGCCCGGGCCACCTCGTCGCGGGGCAGCAGGTCCGGGGTGCGCCGGGCCGAGTCGTTGTCTTTGAGCCACTGGTCGGCTTCGTCTTCGGTTTCGGCGTACTGGCCTTTGAACACCGGCGGGATGTAGTCGAACATG
The DNA here is from genome assembly GCF_041287095.1 of Mycobacterium sp. pUA109. Lineage (NCBI taxonomy): Bacteria > Bacillati > Actinomycetota > Actinomycetes > Mycobacteriales > Mycobacteriaceae > Mycobacterium > Mycobacterium sp. pUA109. Next base: position 106,065 of record NZ_JBGGKS010000014.1, read on the forward strand.
AACCGGATGCCCTCGGAGTTCTTCAGCACGCCGCCGTCGCCGCGGACCCCCTCGGTGACCAGGATGCCCTTGACGCTGGGCGGCCACACCATGCCGGTCGGATGGAATTGGATGAACTCCATGTTGATCAGCGTCGCGCCGGCCCGCAGCGCCAGCGCGTGCCCGTCGCCGGTGTACTCCCAGGAGTTCGAGGTCACCTTGAACGATTTGCCGATGCCGCCGGTGGCCAGCACCACCGCGGGGGCCTCGAACAGCACGAACCGGCCGCTTTCCCGCCAGTAGCCGAACGCGCCGGCGATCCGGCCGTCGTCTTTGAGCAGTTCGGTGATGGTGCACTCGGCGAAGACCTTGATTCGGGCTTCGTAGTCGCCGTGCTCGGCGTAATCCTCCTGCTGCAGCGAGACGATCTTCTGCTGCATGGTGCGGATCAGCTCCAGCCCGGTGCGGTCACCCACGTGCGCCAGCCGCGGGTAGGTGTGGCCGCCGAAGTTGCGTTGGCTGATCCGGCCGTCCTTGGTGCGGTCGAACAGCGCGCCGTAGGTTTCCAGTTCCCACACCCGATCCGGGGCCTCGCGGGCGTGCAGTTCGGCCATCCGCCAGTTGTTGAGGAACTTGCCGCCGCGCATGGTGTCGCAGAAATGGGTCTGCCAGTTGTCCTTGGGGTTGGCATTGCCCATCGACGCCGCGCAGCCGCCCTCGGCCATCACGGTGTGGGCCTTGCCGAACAGTGATTTGCAGACCACGGCCACGCTCAAGCCGCGTTCCCGGGCCTCGATGACCGCGCGCAATCCCGCGCCGCCGGCACCGATCACGACCACGTCGTAGGAGTGCCGTTCGACCTCAACCATAAAACCTCGCTTGTTGTGTGCTGGTGCTGAAAATCGCTTGTCAGTTAATGAATCTCAGGTCCGCAATGGTGCCGCTGGCGACCAGCGCGATGTAGAAGTCGGTGAACGCCAAGGTGGCCAGGGTGGTCCAGGCGAACTGCATGTGCCGGGTATTGAGTCGGCTGACCTGCGTCCAAATCCAGTACCGGATGGGGTGTTTGGAGAAATGCTTGAGTCGGCCGCCGGTGGCGTGCCGGCACGAGTGGCAGCCGCCGGTGTAGGCCCACAGCAGGATTACGTTGACCACCAAGATGACGTTGCCCAGTCCGAAGCCGAAGCCTTTCGGGGAATGAAACGCCACGATGGCGTCGTAGGTGTTGAGCAGCGCAAGCAGCGACGCGACGTAGAAGAAGTAGCGGTGGCTGTTCTGGATGATCAGCGGAAACCGGGTCTCCCCGGTGTACCCGGCGCGCGGCTCGGGCACCGCGCAGCCGGTGGGCGATTGCCAGACCGAGCGGTAGTAGGCCTTGCGGTAGTAGTAGCAGGTGAGCCGGAACGCCAGCAAAAACGGTAATACCAGCATTCCCAATGGAATCCACTTCGGGAATTCCGGTAACCAGGTGCCCAGGTGGCTGGAGCCCTCGACGCAGGAAGCGCTGATGCACGGCGAATAGAACGGGGTCAGGTAGTGGTAGTCCTCGACCCAGTACGCGCTGCCCCAAAACGCCCGGATGGTCGCGTAGATGATGAACGCGGCCAGGCCGATGTCGGTCCACATCGGCGCCGACCACCACCGGTCGACGCGCAGCGTGCGTTGGGGGATCTGCGCCCGGGTGGCGGAAAAGACGCCGGACGCAGGACGGTTCGCGGTGGGTGCGCTCATCTGGTGTGATCCTCTACGTGGTTCATCGTGGGTGCCCAGTGACGAGCACCCGGTATCGCGGGGTCGGTCAGGATCTGCCCTGGCCGCCGACGCCCTCGTCGTCGACGTCGCGCCAGAACTCGGTGTCGTATTCGGTGTCGGGAATCGGGATCTTCTCGGCGGTGTGTTGGGCGGCCCAACGCTCGAGGTCCAACTCGTTGGCGTCGATGTCGAGCAGTTCGACGTCGCTGAGGATGCGCTCGGCGTCCAAGACGATGCGACGCATCCCGGGGACTTCGCCGTACCGGGATTTCAGCGACATCACGCACCGGCGCAGGCCACCAATCAGGTCGTGCAGTTCGGCGATTTCGGCGGTGCTGGACAACGGACCTCCTTGGGCTGAAGGTGTCAGGGATCACACTACGACACTCGATGCTAGCCACATCACGAACCCGACGTGAGACAGATCACGTCTGTGACTCTCCCGCACGGAGAGCGATGAGAAAGGTGACCGAGATGGCCAGTCAGGACGGGCTTGGGCAACGGGCGACCGCGCTGTTGGCGCTGCATCAACCGGGCAATCCGGTGATCTTGCCGACGGTGTGGGATGCGTGGTCGGCCAAGCTGGCCGTCGACGCCGGGTTCGCGGCGCTGACGGTGGGCAGCCACCCGGTCGCGAATTCGCTCGGCAAATCCGACAACGAGGGGATGACGTTCGAGGATCTGCTCGGCCGGGTCGCCCAGATCACCGCGGCGGTGCCGGTACCGGTGTCGGTCGACATCGAATCGGGCTACGGCCAGCCGGCGTCGCGGCTCGTCGAGGGGCTGCTCGGCGCCGGCGCGGTGGGGCTGAACATCGAAGACAGCGTGCACAGCGAGGGCAAGCGATTGCGGTCACCGAGCGAACACGCCGAGTTGGTCGGTGCGCTGCGCGCAGCCGCCGATGCGGCCGGGGTGCACGTGGTGGTCAACGCCCGCACCGACCTGTTTCTGCGCAAGGACGGCGACGACGCCGACCGGGTGGACCGCGCCATCGCCCGGCTCACCGAAGCCGCGGGCGCCGGCGCCGACGTGCTGTATCCGGTGGGACGCCACGACCCAGATACGTTGCGCCGGTTGGCCGCCGAGCTGCCGCTGCCGGTCAACGCGATCGCGGTGCCCGACCAGGACGATCCGGCTACGTTCGGTCCGCTCGGGGTGGGCCGGGTCAGCTTCGGCCCGTTCTTTCAGGCCGCGCTGGCCGGCCCGGCCACGGACATCCTGGCCCGCTGGGTTTAGCGCGGCCGAGGGTGCGGTTTCATACCCGACGCGCCGATCGGGCGTATGAAACCGCACCCTCGCGGGAGTAGGCGCTACTTGGTGATCGCGATCCGCTGCGCCTGGGTGCCGGCGTAGACCCCGGCCACCCGCACGGTCAGCACCCCGGCGTCATACGACGCGGTGATCGCGTCGCCGGTCACGTGCGCGGGCACCGCGAACGACCGGCGGAACGACCCGTAGCGGACCTCGCGCAGGGTGCGGCCGTGCTCCTCGCTGGCGTGCTCGTCGCGGCGCTCACCGTGGACGACCAGGCGCCCACCGTCGAGTTCGACGGTGACGTCCTTGTCGACGTCCACGCCCGGCAGTTCCAGCGCGACGACGGCGTCGTCGCCGTCCTTGGTGATCTCGGCGGCCGGCTGGAAGCCACTCGCGACCGGCTTGAACCAGTCCGCGGCGGCGGCCGGGCCGAAGAAGTCGTGCACCCACCGGTCGGTGTTCCAGGCCGGTCGTGACCACAGTGTCAGGTTGCTCATCGGTATCTCCTCGTTGTCGCTGGCGGCCGACCCGGTGCCGGCCCGCTATCCGTACAAACATGAGTCGACCACGCTTAAGTTCCGCTGTTCGCTGTGAGCAAACCCACAGCCCAAACGTGAGCACTCACACAGTCGTTCACAGCAGGTCGATGGCGGTGTGAACACACCGTCATGGCCCCGTCACATAAGGCGACATTTCCGCAATATCGGGCCCCTAGCCTCGTCTCATGCCTGCTGTTGAGGAACCGCGCGACATCGTCGTGGTCGGCCACGGCATGGTGGGCCACCGCCTCGTCGAGGCGTTGCGTGCCCGCGACACCGAGGGTTGCTGGCGGGTCACCGTGCTGGCCGAGGAGTCCAACGCCGCCTACGACCGGGTGGGGCTGACCGCATACACCGAGGCGTGGGACCGTGACCAGCTGGCGCTGCCCGGCAACGACTACGCCGGCGACCAGCACGTGCGGTTGCTGCTCAATTCCCGGGTCACCGACATCGACCGCACCGCCAAAGCGGTGCGGACCGCCGACGGCCAGCGGTACGGCTACGACAAGCTGGTGATCGCCACCGGCTCCTACGCCTTCGTCCCGCCGGTGCCCGGCCACGACCTGCCCGGCTGCCACGTCTACCGCACCCTCGACGACCTAGACGGCATCCGCGCCGACGTGCAGCGCACGTTGGCCGCCGGCCACACCAGCACCGGGGTGGTCATCGGCGGCGGGCTGCTGGGGCTGGAAGCCGCCAACGCGCTGCGCGGGTTCGGGCTGACCGCCCACGTGGTCGAGATGGCGCCGCGGCTGATGGCCCAGCAACTCGACGAGGCCGGCGGTGCGCTGCTGGGACGCATGATCGGCGAGCTGGGCATCGCCGTGCACGTCGGGGTGGGCACCGAGTCCATCCAAACCGTCGCCCACTCGGACGGGACGCAGTCGTTGCGGGTGTTGCTGTCCGACGGTGAGCTCATCGACACCGGGCTGGTGATCTTCGCCGCCGGGGTGCGGCCCCGCGACGAACTGGCCGCGGCCGCGGGCCTGACCCTCGCCGACCGGGGCGGGGTGCTCACCGACCTGTCCTGTGTGACCAGCGACCCGGACGTGTACGCGGTGGGGGAGGTCGCCGCCATCGAGGGACGGTGCTACGGCCTGGTCGGGCCGGGCTACACCAGCGCCGAAGTGGTGGTCGACCGGCTGCTGGCCGGCGTCGCCGAATTCCCCGAAGCCGACCTGTCCACCAAGCTGAAGCTGCTGGGCGTCGACGTCGCCAGCTTCGGCGACGCCATGGGCACCACCAAGGACTGCCTGCAGGTCGTCGTCAACGACGCGGTGAACCAGACCTACGCCAAGCTGGTGCTCTCCGACAACGCCAAGACGCTGCTGGGCGGCATCCTGGTCGGCGACGCCTCCTCCTACGGGGTGCTGCGCCCGATGGTCGGCTCGCAGCTGCCCGGCGACCCGCTGGCGCTGATCTCGCCGGCCCAATCCGGCGGTGGCGGTTCGGCTTTGGGTGTGGGCGCGCTGCCGGACTCCGCGCAGATCTGCTCGTGTAACAACGTCACCAAGGGTGACCTCAAGTGTGCGATCGCCGACGGCTGCGCCGACGTCGCCGACCTGAAAACCTGCACCGGCGCCGGCACCTCCTGCGGATCGTGTGTCCCGCTGCTCAAGCAGCTGCTGGAGGCCGAGGGCGTCGAGCAATCCAAGGCGTTGTGTGAGCACTTCAGCCAGTCGCGCGCCGAACTGTTCGAGATCATCTCCGCCACCTCGATCCGCACCTTCTCCGGGCTGATCGAAAAGTTCGGCACCGGAATGGGTTGCGACATCTGCAAACCCACCGTGGCCTCGATCCTGGCCTCCACCAGCTCGGAGCACATCCTCGACGGCGAGCAGGCCTCGCTGCAGGACTCCAACGACCACTTCCTGGCCAACATCCAGCGCAACGGCAGCTACTCGGTGGTGCCGCGGGTTCCCGGCGGCGACATCAAACCCGAACACCTGATCCTGATCGGCCAGATCGCCCAGGAATTTGGGCTGTACACCAAGATCACCGGCGGTCAGCGCATCGACATGTTCGGCGCCCGGGTGGACCAGCTGCCGGAGATCTGGAAGCGCCTAGTCGACGCCGGCATGGAATCCGGTCAGGCCTACGGGAAGTCGCTGCGCACGGTGAAAAGCTGTGTCGGCACCGACTGGTGCCGGTACGGCCAGCAGGACTCGGTGCAGATGGCCATCGACTTGGAGCTGCGCTACCGCGGGCTGCGCGCGCCGCACAAGATCAAGATGGGGGTGTCGGGCTGCGCGCGGGAATGTGCGGAAGCCCGCGGCAAGGACGTCGGCGTCATTGCTACCGAAACCGGTTGGAACCTCTACGTGTGCGGCAACGGCGGCATGACCCCCAAGCACGCGCAGTTGCTGGCCAGCGACCTCGACGACGCGACCCTGGTCCGCTACATCGACCGGTTCCTGATGTTCTACATCCGCACCGCCGACCGGTTGCAGCGCACCGCGCCGTGGCTGGAGTCGCTGGACGGCGGACTCGACCACCTGCGTGAGGTGGTCTGTGAGGACTCGCTCGGGCTGGCCGAGGAATTCGAAGCGGCGATGGCCCGCCACGTCGAGGGCTACGAGTGCGAATGGAAAGGCGTACTGGAGGATCCGGACAAGCTGTCCCGGTTCGTGTCCTTCGTCAACGCTCCCGACGCGCCCGACCCCACCGTGACGTTCGTCGAGCAGAACGGGCGGAAGGTGCCCGCCCCGGTGTCCATCGGCATGCCGCGCATGCCCGACCAGAGGGAGGTCTCATGACACTACTGGACGACAGGACCGAAGTGCTGGCCACCGACGACCAGGCGTGGACGGCGGCGTGTGCCTACGACTACCTGATTCCTGGCCGCGGTGTCGGCGTGCTGCTCGCCGACGGTTCGCAGGCGGCGTTGTTCCGCCTCGACGACGGATCGCTGTACGCGCTGGGCAACATCGACCCGTTCTCCGGTGCGGCGGTGCTCTCGCGCGGCATCGTCGGCGACCGGGCCGGCCGGTTGGCCGTGCAGTCCCCGATCAAGAAGCAGGCGTTCGCCTTCGACGACGGCAGCTGTCTCGACGACCCGACCGTGGCGGTGCCGGTGTATCCGACCCGAGTCAAGGACGGCTACGTCCAGGTCGGCCGCGTCGCCTAATTTTTTGGCGCGAGCGTGCGTGTCCCCGGCCGCCACGCCGGGCAAATTCCCGGGTTTGCGCACGCTCGCGCGACGCGAATAGCGCCGCGCGCTAACAGGGTGTGGGCAGTTGTGCCTGCTGGAACCGGTCGGCGATCAGCCGGGTCACCCCGGGGTGGGTACCCAACGGGCCGCTGACCAGGTCGGCGCCGCTATGCCGCAGCCGATCCTGGAACAGTCCCTCACACAGCAGATAGGACGCCACCGCAACACGACGCGCACCCCGGCGCCGAGCGGCGGCGACGGCCTCGGGCACGCTCGGCGCCCCGGTCGCGGCGAACGCCAGGTCCACGGGTGAGCCGATCAGCGCCGACAACAGCGCCGCACTGTCGCGCAGGTCGGTCCGCGCCGCCGGATCCGAGGTGCCCGCCGCCGCGAGGATCACCGAATCGCCGGGACGCCACCCGGATTCGGTCAGCCGTTCGGCGACTACGCGCGCGATCTGCCGGCTGGGTCCCAGCGCGGGCGTGACGGTGACATCGGGATGCCCGCTCGCCGCGACGTGGGCGGGCAGATCGGTGCGGACATGGTAGCCGCGGGACAGAAAGGCCGGCACCACGATTGTCGGCCGGTCGGCCACCGCCGAGGCGGCCAACACCTCCGTCGGGGTGGGACCCAGCACATCGACGAACGCCACCTGCACGACGCGGTCCAGCAGCTCGCCCACCCGCTGCGCGAGGTCACCGACCATCGCGACGCCCCCTGGTTTGCGGGTGCCGTGCGCCACCAAGATGAGGTTCACGCCACCCCCGAACGTTCGTCGACCGCAAGCCGGTAGCCGCGTTTGACCACGGTGGCGACAATGCTCTTGTCGCCCAACGCGGTCCGCAGCCGCAGGACAGCGGTCTCCACGGCGTGGGTGTCGGAGCCGTTGCCCGGCAACGCGCGCAGCAGGGTGTCACGGTCGACGACCGTGCCGGGCTGGCGCGCCAACGCCTGCAGGGTGGCCATCCCCGTCCGCGACAACGACTTGACCTCATCGTCGACCAGCACGCAGGTGCTGCGGATCTCGATGCGGTGCCCGGCGGCGTGCACGGTGTGGGTGCGCGACGCCGGCAGTTCCTCCGCGATGTGACGCGCCAACGCCCCCAACCGCATCCGCTGCGGCGACAACGTCGGGATGCCCAGCCGGGTCAGCGGGCCAGCGGTCACCGGGCCCACACACATCGCGTGCACCTCCGAACGCAGTGCGGCCAGCAGCTCATCGGTGATGTCCAGGTCGGTTGCGCGCCGCAGCATCGCCACCACCGCCGGCGCGGAGGTGAAGGCGACCGCGTCGAATTGGCGTTGGGCGATCTGGGTGAGCAGCTGATCGAACTCGCCGCCCGGCGGAGCCACCTGCCACCGATACACCCGGATCGGCACCACATCGGCGCCCGCGGCCCGCAATTCGTCGACGAACTCCGGGATCGGATCCCAGTTGTCGTCGGCGACACCGTGCAGCTGCACCGCGACGCGCAGTCCGGCCACACCGGACTTCAGCAGGTAATCCAGCACCTCGCGGGATGATTCGGAGGCGGGGGACCACTCCTCGGGCAGCCCGGCGGCGCGCAGCGCGCCGGTGGCCTTCGGCCCGCGGGCCACGATCCGGGCGCCGGACAACGCCGTGATCAGATCATTGGCCAGCGCCCAGCCGTCGGCGGCCGCGATCCAGCCGCGGAATCCGATGGCGGTCGTTGCGATCAGAATGTCCGGCGGCTGGGCGATCAACGCCTCGGTGTGTTGATGCAATTCGTCATCGTCGGGCAGGTTGATCATGGTGATGGCCGGCGCGGCGCAGACCGTGGCGCCGTGGCGGCGCAACAGCGCAGACAGTTCACCGGCCCGGCGCGCGGCAGTCACCGCGACCCGGTAGCCGGTGAGCGACTCCCGGTCTGGTTGAGTCATATGAATTGTTTATTCCTGGCAGATTTCCACGGCGTTACCGGTCAATTGCCGGAGCGTTGCCCTATGCTGCGACGCCCGTCACAGGCGGGCGGGCGCCGATTCGTGCGCTGATCCGGGAACCGCCGGGGCCGAACTGGGCCGACGGACGTAGCGGCGCCAGGTCAGCACCGAGGCCACCACGTAGGCGGCCAAGAAGATCCAATACGCCGACGTCTCCGAGCCGGTGCTGGCGTAGGACTGCCGCAACGTCAAATTGATCCCGACGCCGCCGAGCGCACCGACCGTCGCGGCAAACCCGATCAGTGCGCCCGCGTGGGTGCGCGCCCAGTGTCGGCGTTCGGTCTCGTCGAGGTCCAGCGACCGGCTGCGCGCCTCGAAAACCGACGGGATGAGCTTGAACACTGACCCGTTGCCGACTCCGGACAGGATGAACAGCGCGATAAATCCGACGATGTAACCGATCAAGGTGATGGTGTGGGCACCACCGTTGACGTGGTTGGGGCCGTGGGCATAGTCGTCATGGGTGCTCAAACCGACCAGCAACCCGGCTGCCAGGATCATCCCGGCGAACACCGCCAGGGTGACTCGGCCGCCGCCGACCCGGTCGGAGATCTTGCCGCCGACAATCCGCGACAGCGACCCCAGCAGCGGACCGACGAAGGCGATCTGGGCGGTGTGCAGCGACGCTTGTGCGGGGCTTTGACCGAGGCTCTCGAAATTGACGTGCAGCACCTGCCCGAACGCGAACGCAAAACCGATCCACGACCCGAATGCGCAGGTGTACAGCAGGGTGATCACCCAGGTGTCGGCCACCGACAGGATCGACCGGATGTGGCCGACCTCGATGCTGTGGTCCAGGTTGTCCATCAACAAAGCCGCGGCGATAGCCACGATCGCCAGCAAAACCAGGTAGACCGCGCACACCCAGTACGGGTCCCGATTTCCCGCGGTGGCCAGCACCAGCAGCCCCACCAGCTGGACCACCGCCACCCCGACGTTGCCGCCGCCGGCGTTGATGCCCAGCGCCACCCCCTTGAGCCGCTGCGGGTAAAACGCGTTGACGTTGGCCAACGATGCCGAATAATTGCCGCCGCCCAATCCGGTCAGCGCCGCACACAGCACATACGGCCACAACGGCAGGCCGGGGTTGGCCAGGAGCACCATGGTGCCGACGGTGGGGATCAGCAACACCAGCGCCGAGAACACCGTCCAGTTGCGGCCCCCGAACTTGGCGATTCCCAGCGTGTAGGGGATGCGCACGCACCCCCCGATGAAGGTGGCGGTCGCGCCCAGCAGCAACTTGTCGCCGGCACCGAAGTGGTAGATCGGCTCGGGCATGAACAGCGCCATCACCGACCACAGCGACCAGATCGAGAACGCGACATGGTCGCCGGCGACCGTGCAGATCAGGTTGCGCCGCGCAATCTTCTTGTTCCCGGCCTCCCAGGCCGCGGTGTCCTCGGCGTCCCAGTCCATGATTCGATGCGAGCGGGCCATCGTTCTCCTCGTGATCGGTCGACGGTCACGCGGGGAATCCGTTGTTGGCCGAACGTCTCCCACAGCGACCCGCGCGAACCTACCGCGGCTAGCTGGGAGCTGACAGTGTGAAACCTGGGAGTTCGGCAGTCACGCTCACAGGGATGTGGCGCGTGTCACTGTGACGGCTGCCAGGTCGAGGATGCTTTCCCGACCCTCTCGTACCGCGAGCCAGCGTTCGGCGTCGATGGCCGCGGCGCAGCCGGTTCCGGCGGCGGTGATTGCTTGTCGGTAGGTGCGGTCCACGAGGTCGCCGGCCGCGAAGACGCCCTGCAGTGAGGTGTGGGTGGTGGGTTGGCGGACTAGGACGTATCCGTCGGGGTCGACGTCGAGGGTGTCGCGGACCAGTTCGGAGCGGGGGTCGTGGCCGATCGCGACGAAGACGCCGGTCACCGCCAGGGTGGTTTGCGCGCCGGTGGCGGTGTCGCGCAACTGTAATCCGGTCACCGTGGTGTCACCGTGGACCGCGGCGACGGTGTGGTTGGTCAGGAAGCGGATCTTGTTGTTGCTGCGGGCGCGGTCCAGCATGATGCGCGATGCGCGGAACTCGTCGCGGCGATGCACGATGGTCACGCTGCGGGCGAAGCGGGTCAAAAAGGTGGCTTCTTCCATCGCCGAGTCGCCGCCGCCGATCACCGCGATGTCTTGGTCTTTGAAGAAGAATCCGTCACAGGTGGCGCACGAACTGACGCCGCGCCCGAGCAGTTCCTGTTCACCGGGCACGTGCAGGTAGCGCGCGGCTGCGCCCATCGCCAAGATGACCGCCCGCGTCCGGTAGGTTTCCCCGTCGGCGGTGGTCACCGATTTGACCGGGCCGCCCAGGTCGACGGATTCGACGTCTTCCATTCGCAGGTCGGCGCCGAAGCGTTGGGCCTGTTCGCGCATCTCGTCCATTAACGCCGGGCCCTGGATGCCCTCGCGGAATCCGGGGAAGTTCTCCACTTCGGTGGTGGTCATCAACGCCCCGCCGAAGGAGGTGCCTTCGAACACCACCGGCGCCAACTGCGCCCGGGCGGCGTAGATCGCCGCGGTATACCCAGCGGGCCCAGAACCGATGACGATGACGTTATGGACAGGGGATGTGCCGGTCATAAGAACCTTTCCGCTGGTTCAGCCCCAGTAGTGCAGGTCCTCTCAACGTAGAGGCACCGCTACAGCCGGCACACCCAACAAAATGTTGTGACGCCACAACATGCAGACCTCTAGAGATGGACCGGCTGAGCGGCCAGCATCTGAAACGAGACTTGTCTGACAAGGTTCGGAGACCAAGGCACATGACCGCTCTAGCATCGTCGAATGCGTTGACGGAGGCTGTTCGTCCCTATCCGGAGCGTCCGGGTCTGCGGGGGGCGCTCTTATCCAAGCTGGTCGTCACCACCGATCACAAGCTGATCGGCATGATGTACATCGTCACCTGTTACGCATTGTTCTTCTTCGGTGGGTTGATGGCACTGCTGATGCGTGTGGAGTTGGCCATGCCCGGGCTGCAGTTTCTGTCAAACGAGCAGTACGATCAGCTGTTCACCATGCACGGCACGATCATGCTGCTGCTCTATGCCACCCCGATCGTGTTTGGGTTTGCCAACCTGGTGTTGCCGCTGCAGATTGGTGCACCCGACGTGGCGTTCCCCCGGCTTAATGCCTTCTCCTACTGGTTGTTCGTGTTCGGCGCCCTCATCACCGTCGCAGGCTTCATTACGCCGGGGGGTGCCGCGGATTTCGGTTGGACGGCCTATACCCCACTCAGCAACGTGGTACATAGCCCCGGCGCCGGTGCTGATCTATGGATCATGGGTTTGATTGTTGCCGGCTTGGGCACCATTCTGGGCGCTGTCAACATGATCACCACGGTGGTGTGCATGCGCGCGCCGGGCATGACGATGTTTCGGATGCCGATCTTCACCTGGAATATTCTGGTGACCTCGATCCTGGTCTTGCTCGCTTTTCCGCCGTTGACCGCCGCGCTGTTCGGCCTCGCTTATGATCGTCACCTCGGTGGACATGTCTATGACCCGGCCAACGGCGGAGTCCTGTTGTGGCAGCACCTGTTCTGGTTCTTCGGCCACCCCGAGGTCTACATCGTCGCGCTCCCGTTTTTCGGCATCATCACCGAGGTTATTCCGGTGTTTTCCCGCAAACCGGTCTTCGGCTACAACACGCTGATCTATGCGACCCTCGGTATCGCGGGCTTGTCGATGGCGGTGTGGGCGCATCACATGTTCGCCACCGGAGCGGTGTTGTTGCCGTTCTTCAGCGTCATGTCGTATCTGATCGCGGTGCCGACCGGGATCAAGTTTTTCAACTGGGTCGGCACCTTATGGAAAGGTCAGCTGACCTTCGAATCGCCGATGCTATGGGCGTTCGGTTTCCTGGTCACCTTCCTGCTGGGTGGGCTCTCCGGGGTACTGCTGGCTAGCCCGCCGCTGGATTTCCACGTCACCGACACCTATTTCGTGGTAGCCCACTTCCACTACGTGTTGTTCGGCACCATCGTGTTCGCGTCGTTCGCCGGGGTTTACTTCTGGTTTCCGAAGATGACCGGCCGGCTGTTAGACGAGCGGCTAGCTAAACTGCACTTCTGGTCGACGTTGATCGGTTTCCATACCACGTTTTTGGTGCAGCACTGGCTCGGTGACATGGGAATGCCACGGCGCTACGCCGATTATCTCCCCACCGACGGGTTCACCACCCTCAACGTCGTGTCCACCGTCGGCTCGTTCATCCTCGGATTCTCGATGATTCCGTTCATCTGGAACGTGTTCAAAAGCTGGCGCTATGGCGAACCGGTCACGGTCGATGACCCGTGGGGTTACGGCAACTCGCTGGAATGGGCCACCAGTTGCCCACCGCCGCGGCACAACTTCACCGAATTGCCCCGGATCCGATCGGAGCGCCCCGCCTTCGAACTGCATTACCCGCACATGGTCGAACGGCTCCGCGCCGAAGCTCATGTCGGACGCCGCAGCCGCCGGGCAAGCACGGCAGCTGGCGCTGACACACAACCACCCGTTGTGACGCCACAACATTAAGGCCGCTACCGCCGCGTCCGTGGGCCAGGAAACCTTGAGGGCACCACCGGCACAACCAAGCGGAGTCATCGACCGGCGCCAATGCCCGGAGGTCGACCGCGGAGCGCGCGGTGCGGACCGGCCATCATGTTAAGGAGAGCCCCACATGACCACATCTCGTCCCGCTAAGACCCGCAGTCAGGGCCAATGGGCGTTGGGCGAGCGGGAACCGTTGAACGAGTCGGAGCAGATCAAGCACGACGACGCGCCGCTCAATGTGCGGGCCCGCATCGAAAACATCTACGCCAAACAGGGTTTTGACAGCATCGAGAAGACGGATCTGCGCGGCCGGTTCCGTTGGATGGGCCTGTACACGCAGCGTGAGCAGGGCTATGACGGGACCTGGACGGGCGACGAGAACACCGACACCATCGAAGCGAAGTACTTCATGATGCGGGTGCGCTCCGACGGTAAGCCAATGTCGGCGGTTACCTTGCGTACGCTGGGCCAGGTCTCCACGGAGTTCGCCCGCGACACCGCCGATATCGGTGATCGGGAAAACGTCCAATTCCACTGGATCCGGATCGAAGACGTCCCCGAAATCTGGAAACGGCTGGCTGCTGTCGGCCTGCAGACCACCGAGGCCTGTGGTGATTGCCCACGCGCCATCCATGGGTCGCCGCTGGCCGGCGAGTCACCCGACGAGGTGCTCGACCCCTCCCCAGCGATCGATGAGATCCTGCGCCGCTTTATGAACAACCCGGAGTACGCGAACCTGCCCCGCAAATACAAGACCGCGATATCGGGCCTGCAGGACGTCTCCCACGAGACCCACGACGTCGCATTCATCGGAGTTAACCATCCCGAGCACGGTCCGGGGATGGACTTGTGGGTGGGCGGCGGGCTGTCCACCAACCCGATGATGGCCCAGCGCGTCGGGGTGTGGGTGCCGTTGGAGGAGGTACCCGACGTGTGGGAAGCGGTGACGTTGGTGTTCCGTGACTATGGTTACCGGCGGCTGCGATCCAAGGCCCGGCTGAAGTTTCTGATCAAAGACTGGGGCGTGCAGAAATTCCGGGACGTTCTAGAAACGGAGTACCTCAACCGGCGCCTCCTCGATGGGCCCGCCCCCGAGCCGATTACGCACCCGATCGACCACGTCGGCGTGCAGCGGCTGAAGAACGGACTGAATGCTGTCGGTGTCGCCCCCGTCGCTGGGCGGGTATCGGGCACCATCTTGTCCGCGGTGGCCGACTTGATGGAGCGGGCCGGCGCCGATCGGGCCCGGTTCACCCCATACCAGAAACTCGTCATTCTCGATGTGCCTGACGACAAACTCGACGAGCTGGTCGCGGGTTTGGACGCGCTGGGCTTGCCGTCACGGCCGTCGGCCTGGCGGAAGAACCTGATGGCGTGTACCGGCATCGAGTTCTGCAAGCTCTCATTTGCCGAAACCCGGGTGCGCGCCCAAACGCTGGTACCCGAGCTGGAGAAACGCCTCGAGGATCTCAACGCGCGCCTCGACGTGCCGATCACGGTCAACATCAACGGATGCCCGAATTCGTGCGCCCGAATCCAAGTCGCCGACATCGGGTTCAAGGGCCAAATGGTCGACGACGGGGCCGGCGGGTCGGTCGAAGGGTTTCAGGTACACCTGGGCGGAAGCCTGGGTATGGACAGCGGGTTTGGCCGGAAACTGCGCCAGCACAAAGTGACCAGCGACGAACTCGGCGACTACGTCGACCGCATCGTACGCAACTTCGTCAAACAGCGGTATGACGGCGAACGCTTCGCGCAGTGGGCGATGCGCGTCGACGAGGCGGAGCTGCGATGAGCGGCGAAACGGGTGCATTGCCTGAAACCGAACTACGTGAGCGGGCGTTACGCGGTGCAGTCGAACTAGATGGTGCCAGCGCTACTGACATACTCCGCTGGACCGACGAGAACTTCGGGGGCATCGCCGGGCCCCGGAGTTCGGCAACCTGCAACTATGTAGTCGCCTCCAGCATGCAAGACGCCGTGCTGATCGACTTAGCCGCCGGTGTACGTCCCGGTGTGCCAGTGATCTTCCTAGACACCGGGTATCACTTCGCAGAGACCATCGGCACCCGCGACGCGATTGAGGCGATCTACGACATCCGAGTGCTCAACATCACGCCGGAGAACACGGTGGCGCAGCAGGATGAGTTGCTGGGCAAGGATTTATTCGCCCGGGAACCCAACGAGTGTTGTCGGCTGCGCAAGGTCGTTCCGCTGACCAAAGCGTTGCGCGGGTATTCGGCGTGGGTGACCGGGCTGCGCCGGGCCGAGGCAGTGACCCGCGCGAATGCGCCGATTGTCGGTTTCGACGAGCAGTTCAAGCTGGTGAAGGTCAATCCGTTGGCAGCATGGACCGATCAGGATCTGGATGACTACATCTGCGAGCGCGGCGTGCTGGTGAATCCGCTTATCGACGAGGGGTATCCGTCGATCGGTTGCGCCCCCTGCACGACAAAGCCGGCTGACGGTGCCGATCCGCGCAGCGGACGCTGGCAGGGGACCTCGAAGACCGAATGTGGATTGCACAGCTCATGAGCGCGTTGGTACTCACCGCACACGGCAGCAAGGACCCGCGGTCGGCGGCCAACGTGCATGCGGTGGCCGGTCGGCTAAGGCAGATGCGTCCAGGCCTTGATGTACAGGTCGCGTTCTGTGAGCAGAATGACCCCAACCTGGTCGACGCGCTGCGCGGTTTGAACGATCACCACCAGGCAGTTGTTGTGCCGTTCCTGCTGGCCAGCGCCTACCACGCCCGCACCGACATCCCCAAACAGATCGCGCGCGCCGCGGTCTCGGTGCGACAGGCCGACGTGCTGGGGGAAGATGAGCGACTGGTCGCGGTGCTGCGTGAACGGCTGACCGAGTTGGGGGTCTCCCCGGCTGACCACACGCTCGGTGTGCTGGTGGCTGCGATCGGCTCGTCAAGTCCGGCGGTGAACGCGCGTACCGCGGCGGTAGCGCACACCCTCGCGGCAGAAACCCACTGGGCCGGCGCCGCCATAGGATTCGCGACCGGACCGTTGCCGTCGGTCCCAGAGGCCGCGGAGCGGTTGAAGCGCCGGGGTGCCCGCCGGTTGGCGATCGCGCCATGGTTTCTGGCACCGGGACTCATTACCGACCGGGTGCTGACCTTCGCGAGAGCGGCCGGCATCGCGATGGCCCAGCCGCTGGGCGCGCACGAACTAGTGGCCGAGACAGTGCTGGACCGCTACGACCAGGCGGTGGCCCGGCAAGCTGCGGCCTGAGGGACGCACCCAAAGCCGAAGATCCCGGCCGGCCCTGGCCGGCATCGCAGACGCCTACTTGCGCAGCGCCGCCGTGTGGGTACTGATGTGGCTGAGCAGGTCGCGTATCGCGCCGGCGGGTGGGGTACGCCCGCCGACCCAGATGGCGCGAAGCGGGCGCCCCAGTTGCAACTCGGGTGTCGGGATGGCGCGGAGGCGACCGACCGCGAGGTCATCGACCACTGCCAGCCGGCTCATCACCGCGGGTCCCGCGTTGGCGAGGACCGCGGCGCGCACGGCTGCAGCGGAAGACAGTTCGAGCACCGGGGGAGCTTGCCGCATGTCGGCGCCCAGCGCCTTATGGAGAGCCATCGTCAGCGAATCGCGTATGCCGGCGCCGACTTCACGGGCGACCAGGGGAGTCTGCGCGAGTTCGATGGCGCTCACGACTCGGGTCCGCCGAGCCCACTTATGATCCGGCGATACGACGACCACCAGCTCGTCGTGCGCAACGATACAGCTGCCTAATCCGGCTGGGGCACCGGGTTTCTCGACGAATCCGAGATCGGCTGTGCCGTCCCGAACCGCGGCGATTGCGTTGACGCTGTTGGTGGCGGTTAGAACCACCGTGGGGGCGGTGCCGCCGTGTCGCGCGGCAGTGGCTTGCAAGGACACCAACCACTGCGGCATCAGTTGTTCGGCAATCGTCTGACTGGCCACCACCTTGATTTGTCGGCGATTTTCAGTTCGCAGCGCGCTCAATCCGGCGTCGACCTCGTGAGCAATGTCGAGCAAGCGGGCCGCCCACTCGGCGACGATCGCACCGGCGGGCGTGAGCGGTGACCCCCGTCTCGTTCGGACTGCCAACCGCACACCGACTTGTGCCTCCAGCGAGGCCAAACGCGCTGACACAGCCTGCTGGGTCAACCCCAACTCGCGGGCGGCACCGCCCAGGCTGCCTGTCTGAGCGATAGCCAAAAACGTTTCGAACCAGGAGAGTTCGGGCATGCGAGAACTAAGTGGCATGGTGGATCAAATCACTGTCTAGGCTTGTGGGAACGTCATGCGTCCTGTCTACCTCATGAAAATGATCGGCTTGTAACGAGCCGGCCGCTGCTCACGCGGCGCTTAAGTCGCCGTATGGAGTGGCGCGGAGACCTGCGGGCTATCCCTACTATTAGGACTCCCAAGGGGTGAAAAGCCATGGTGCCACCATATGTCTGGCGGCAGACAATCTGCCAGAGAATCCCCAGCGGACTCCAAGTCAACTTCCAGTGGTGGGCACAACGGAGCTTTGTGACACCACAACATAGAGACCCCTACCGGAGGCCCCTGGGATTCGAAACCATCGACGCCATGACCTTTTCCGCTGCATGGATATTTCGCCGAGACAGTCATGGTGCGCGCCGACGTGGCGAGCATGGCGCTCAGCGCCGTGGAGGGCTCTGATCATGTGTCCCTGCCACGTCGCCGTCGTCGGCTCCGGTCCGTCGGGATTTTTCGCGGCAGCGTCGCTGCTCAAGGCCGCCGATTCTTCTGAACAGATCGACATCGCGGTCGACATGCTGGAGATGCTGCCGACGCCCTGGGGGCTGGTGCGTTCCGGCGTCGCGCCCGACCACCCCAAGATCAAATCGATCAGCAAACAGTTCGAAAAAACCGCCGACCACCCTCGCTTTCGGTTCTTTGGCAATGTCGCCGTGGGCGAGCACGTGGAGGCGGCCGAACTTGCCGAGCAGTACCATGCAGTGATCTACGCCATTGGGGCGCAATCGGATCGAGCGTTGAACATCCCCGGTGAAGCTTTGCCCGGCAGCATCGCTGCGGTGGATTTCGTGGGCTGGTACAACGCCCACCCACGCTTTTGCGACATGTCGCCCGATCTTTCCGACGGTCGTGCCGTTGTGGTGGGCAACGGCAACGTCGCGCTCGATGTCGCACGCATCTTGGTAACTGACCCTGATGTGCTGGCCCGCACCGACATCGCCGACCACGCGCTGGCGTTGCTACGAACCCGCGGCATAAACGAAGTTGTGGTTATCGGCCGACGCGGCCCACTGGAGAGTGCGTTCACCACGCTAGAACTACGCGAACTCGGTGAGCTGGACGGCGTTGACGTGGTGGTCGATCCAGCGCAGCTGGCGGGCATCAGCGAGGACGATGCCGCGGCTGCGGGCAAGACAGCCACGCAGAACCTCAAGGTGCTGCGTGACTACGCGGGACGCGCACCGCGACCAGGGCACCGCCGAATCGTCTTCCGGTTTCTGACCTCTCCGATCGAGATCAACGGCAACGGCAAAGTTGAACAAATGGTGCTCGGCCACAACGCGCTGGTCAGCGATGACAGGGGGCGGGTCGTGGCCAAAGATACCGGCGCGCGCGAAAAGTTGCCGGTGCAGTTGGTGGTGCGTGCGGTCGGCTACCGCGGCCGGCCCACACCGGGACTGCCATTCGATAACGGGACCGGAACCATCCCGAACGACGCTGGCCGCGTGGAGGGCAGTCGCAACGAGTACGTAGTCGGTTGGATCAAACGCGGGCCGACCGGGGTGATCGGCACCAACAAGAAAGACTCCCAGGACACCGTCGATACACTGCTCGACGATTTGGTCGGAGCCAGCCGCGCGGAATTTCCCGACGACCGGGCCGACGAACTCGCCGAGTGGTTGGCGTCGCGCCAGCCGAACCTGGTCACTGACGCGCATTGGCGGCTGATCGACGAATATGAACGCTCTGCCGGCCAGCTACATGGGCGGCCGCGCATCAAGGTGGCGCGCCTAGCGGAGTTGTTGCGCATCAGCCACGGCGAACCGCCGTCCAGCAACGTGTTGCGCAAATCCTCTTGATACCACTAGGGAAGGAGACGGTGTGACATATGTGATCACCGAACCGTGTGTCGACGTTAACGACAAGGCATGCATTGACGAATGCCCCGTCGACTGTATCTATCAGGGAACGCGGATGCTCTACATCCAGCCCGACGAATGCGTCGACTGTGGGGCGTGCGAGCCGGTATGTCCGGTCGAAGCCATCTACTACGAAGACGACGTACCAGACGAGTGGAGCCAATACCGGCAGATCAACGCCGACTTCTTCGTAGAACTTGGCTCACCGGGTGGCGCCTCGAAAATCGGCGTCGGCGACGACCCCAGCGCAGTCAAGAATCTGGAGAACAACGCAGAAACCTCTGTCACGACCGGCCCCTGACTCATTGTGGCCCGACCTTGCCGGCACCACCGATTAGGTGGTGCCGGCAAGCTGCGTGCCCGGCTGGCCAACCGCTGGCGACATCCAACGCGGCGAAATCCACTGGTAATTCACAGTTGCCAGCGCGTGGCTGTCGACGATTCTCTGAGTTAGGCTGGTTCCCAATATTTTTGACTGTCAGGAGATTAGATGGGCCGCGGCCATAGGATCGTTGACTGGAACCCCGAGGACGTCGTTGCGTGGGACGCCGGCAACAAGAAGATCGCCCGGCGCAACTTGTTATGCATGATGGCGGCCGATCACGTCGCCTTCTCGATCTGGGCGCTCTGGTCGGTGATGGTGCTGTTTATGCCCGAGTCGGTGTACGGCTTTTCCACTGCCGACAAATTTCTGCTCGGCGCCACCGCCACCCTGGTCGGGGCATGCTTGCGCATCCCCTACACGCTGGGTATTGCGGCGCTCGGAGGTCGCAATTGGACCACGTGTGCGGCGCTGGTGCTGCTGGTCCCCACGGGCGGGACCATCGTGTTGCTGGCCAACCCCGGTCTGCCGCTGTGGATGTACGCGGTGTGTGCGGCGCTGACCGGGTGCGGTGGCGCCAACTATGCGGCCTCGCTGGCCAATGT
Organism: Mycobacterium sp. pUA109; assembly: GCF_041287095.1. Classification (NCBI taxonomy): domain Bacteria; kingdom Bacillati; phylum Actinomycetota; class Actinomycetes; order Mycobacteriales; family Mycobacteriaceae; genus Mycobacterium; species Mycobacterium sp. pUA109. The sequence goes on from NZ_JBGGKS010000014.1 coordinate 126,282, forward strand.
CAATGCCTTCTACCCGCATCGGCTCAAAGGTTCGGCGTTGGGGCTCAGCGCTGGCATCGGCAATCTCGGGGTGTCGGCCGTCCAGGTGGTGGGGTTGTTGGTGCTCGCGATTGCCGGCAACCGGCAGCCGTACTGGGTGTGCGCGATCTACCTGGTGCTGTTGACGGTGGTTGCAATCCTGGCGGCGCTGCTCATGGACAACCTGGAGCACGGCATCCAGGTGGCAACCCTGCGGTCGGTTATGGGCGAGCGCGACACCTGGGTGCTCGCGCTGCTCTACGTCGGCACCTTTGGCACGTTCATCGGCTTCTCGTTCGCGTTCGGTCAGGTGCTACAGATCAACTTCGTCGCCGGCGGGCAAAGCGCCGCGGACGCATCGCTGCACGCAGCCGAATTCGCGTTCATCGGGCCGTTGCTGAGCGCGCTGGCGCGGATCTACGGGGGTCGGTTAGCGGACCGTTTCGGTGGGGACCGCGTCACGCTGGCCGTATTCGTCGGCATGGTTGTGACCACCACGGTGCTGGCCAGCGTCAGTACCCACGACGACCACACCCCCGGCCCCACAACAATGTTCACCATGGTCGGCTATATCGGGTGCCTCCTCGCCCTGTTCGTCTTGGCTGGACTTGGCAAAGGGTCGGTGTTCAAGCTGATCCCTGCGGTCATCGAGGCTCGCAGCCACACGAGGGAGTTCGGCGAAGCCGAGCGTCGCCACTGGTCACGCAACATGTCCGGAGCGCTAATCGGATTCGCCGCGGCGACCGGCGCGCTCGGCGGCGTGGGTGTCAATCTCGCGCTGCGCCAGTCCTACCAGAGCACCGGCACAGACACGACGGCGTTCTGGATCTTCCTGGTGATGTACTTTGCGGCGGCGGTGGTCACGTGGTCGATGTACGTGCGCCGCCCCGTCGCCGGTAGGTCGACCGCGGTGATTATGCAGGCCGAGTCGGTGACGTCGGACGTCGATGGTGGACTTGTTCAGTCGTCGGTACCGAGGCAAGTCGACCTCTGAGGAGCGGGGCCAATTCTCCTTAATGCCGACTTGGCGCAGTCAGGGTTAATGAAGCCGACTGGCCGGCCTCGCGACGACGTGCTGCCTGCTGGGATGTTTACCCGTCGAGCGGATCGTGTTGTCAAAACACTCGACGTGACAATATCTTTCAAACCTATATTTCCAGTCCATCTCCAGTGTCACATCATCGAATTCACAGCGTCGGCCTATTACGCTTTATCTATCGGAGTGGGAGAATGCTTAAGATGCCGATCAGTAACCAGTTGGACGTCGTTGAAGCGCGCGGCGGTGCCGCTCGGCTTCAGGTCGTAGCGCTGGGTACCGAGGGCCACGCGGTGTCGGCCGACACGCTGATAGGCCAAGATTCGACGACCTGTTCCGGTTGGGCGCACGCCAGAAGCGTGCGTTTGATTGAAAGTCGGCGTGTTTGGCGCAGCGTCGACGTTTCGACGTTGCGACACAGCGTTGGTACTGACGCATGCCTACAACGCCGAAGGCATCGGCAATGGCGTAGCCGGGGATCGTAAGGTCCCCAGCGCGAGCGTGGCGTGAATGCCCCGCGCCAAATTCTCAAGAGAACTCTTCGGCGAATTCTGTCGTTCTTGACCGCATGACCGTGCCCGCCAACGCGTATGACGATGACCGCGCTGACCGAGCCCGGTTGAGAAGGGACGTTACGGACCGTTCAGAAAGGAATCTGGATGCTGGACTTCGGAGCTTTGCCGCCCGAGGTGAACTCGGGCCGGATGTATTCGGGCTCGGGCGCGGGATCCATGATGGCGGCCGCTGCGGCCTGGGACGGGCTCGCCGGCCAGCTCGATTCGGTTTCCCGCACTTATTCTTCGGTGATCTCGGGACTGCAAGGCGAAAATTGGTCGGGCGGTGCGTCGGAGGCGATGGTTGCTGCTGCGGCGCCGTATGTGGCCTGGGCGACGAGCACCGGGGCGCAGGCCGAGGAGGCGGCTCGGCGGGCTCGGGCGGCGGCCGCTGCCTATGAGGCGGCGTTCGCCGCGACGGTGCCGCCAAAGCTGGTCACGGCCAACCGCACCCAGTTGGCGAACTTGGTCGCCACTGACTTTCTCGGGCAGAACACGTCGGCGATCGCGGCCACCGAGGCGGCGTACGCGGAAATGTGGGCACAAGATGCCGCGGCGATGTACGGCTATGCCGCGTCGTCGGCGGCCGCGACCCGGCTGACGCCGTTTAGCCAGCCGTCGCAGACCACCAACCCGGCCGGGCAATCCGGCCAGGGCGCCGCGGTGGCCCAGGCGGTCGGCACCTCAGCCGCCGGGCATTCGCAGACAACGCTGTCACAGCTGATGTCCGCGGTGCCGCAGCAGCTGCAAGCCTTGGCGGCAGGGGGAACCACGAGCTCTGCCGCCACGTCGTCGGCGTCGTCTTCGTCGGTGTCCACTTCGCTGCTGACCGCGTTCAGCGACTTCAATACCCTTACCTCACCGGTGAATCTCGGAGCCGGCCTTAGCCGTACATACACGTCGGCGGGCAGCATGGGCTATGCGGCAAAAAGGGATTTCGAAACACATACGGCGGCTCCAGAACCCAAGCCGGCTCCGCCACCCCAACCGGCACCACCTCCCGTCAGCGGCATGCCGAAGATGTTCGAGTCGGGCCCGGCGGGCATTCGTCCACCAGTGGCTGCCAATGTGGGCGGGGCAGCACCGGTCGGCGGCTTATCGGTCCCACCGAGCTGGAGGCCGCCAACACCGGCGCCCCTGCTCGGCAACGAACCGCTGTGGGGTCCGGAGACCAATTCCGCTGCGGCCCCCTCCACGGAAGCGAGCCCAGGCGTGGTCGGCGCGGCGCCGACGGCGGGCATGGGACCGATGGCGGGCATGCCGGCCCGTGCCAGTGTCAGCAGCGTATTGCGCGTCGGGCCTCGCCGCTTCAAGATGCCGCGCCCGCCGACCGGCGGATAGCGGCCGGGTTGCCACCGTCATGTCGACCGCAAGGACTGTTCATGCTCGATTTCGGGGCGTTACCGCCCGAAGTGAACTCGGCGAGGATGTATGCCGGCCCCGGGGCGGGACCGATGATGGCGGCGGCGGCTGAATGGACGGCGCTGGCCACGGAGTTAAGTGCGGCAGCGTCCTCCTATGAGACGGCGACTTCGGATCTGGCGGAATGCTGGCAGGGTCCGTCCTCGATCTCGATGACAACCGCGGCCGCACCCTATATCGCCTGGATGAGCCGGACCGCCGTCCAAGCCCAGCAGACCGCTACCCAGGCCTTGGCCGCCGCGGCCGCCCACGAGGCTGCGTTCGCCGGCACGGTGCCGCCACCGGTCATCGCCGCCAACCGCGCACAGTTGGTGTCGTTGGTTGCCACCAACTTCCTGGGGCAGAACACCCCGGCGATCGCGGCCACCGAGGCTGCCTACGCCGAGATGTGGGCGCAAGATGCCGCGGTGATGTACGGCTACGCCGCATCCTCGTCGGTGGCAGCCACACTTAAACCGTTTAGCCCGCCGCCGCCGACCACCAAAGCTGGCGGCCAATCCAGTCAAATCGCCGCCGCGGCGCGCGCCGTCGGCACCTCTGCCGCCGGAAATGCCCGGTCGACCGTGTCACCGCTAATGTTCGCAGCGCCACAGCAATTGCAGACCCTCACATCGGGTGCGCCCACGAGTTCCGCCGCGGCTGACCCTGCCGCCGTGGATCCCCTTGCCGCGCTGTTGACCGCCTTTGGTGACTTCAACACTCTCGCCGGACCGCTGACCCCGGCCTGGCAGGTCACCTACTCAACGAATCAGTGGGTGAACCTCATCTATGCCGTCAAGGGTGACTTTGAAGCGCATAACCTCGCGGTTCAACCCAACCCGACTCCTCGACTCGTCGACGCCACGCCGAACACGACGTTGGAATCCGGCTCAGCGGCCACCCGTGGCCGTGTGCTCGCCAGCGTAGGCCAGGCGACACCGGTCGGCGGCTTGTCCGTTCCGCAGAGCTGGGCATCGGCAACTCCCGCAGCCAGCACTACCGCCCAGCCGCCGCGCCCATCGGGGACGGGCTTCAGAGCACTTCCGACGTGGGCGGCAAACCCCGTGACGAGCATTTCGGGTGAGACACCGCCAGTGAGCATGGGACCCCTGACGCGGATGACAGGGCCTCCGTTACGGAAGAAGGTTCTGCGGATGAGGGATCAGCGCTTCCGGATGCCGCGTCCCACCTTTGGCGGATAAGGACCAGGCACGCGGAACCGCGCCGCGCCAACTCCCACCTGGGCAGGGTAGATCCGCTGCCCGACACGGTAAGCGGCGCCTTCGACGGCCGGCAGTTACTTGGACTTACCGCCGTCGTTGGGCGTCAACTGCTGGGGGCAGTAAAACTGCGCCGACAGCGCGGCGAATTGGGCCGCACCGTCGGTGGTGATTGCGGGATTGGTGGTCTTGAGGTCTTTGAGGACCTGCAGGCCTGACTCACCCCTGCCGATGAGCCCGCACACCGTTTGGGCGGCCGAGATGGCTTGAGTGGGGTCGCTGTAGGTGAGCCCTGCCGCGCGCAGCGAAGCCAGGAAGCTTGCGTCCGGAGTTCCGCCGTCGACACCTGGGTCTGCATGTGCCGGTACGGCCAACGCAATCATCGTGGCCACGCCGAAGGGTGCTAGTAGCGTCCGCATCGAATCCTCATTTCGCGTGATGGTTATCGTCAGGTAACACGCCCGATTCCAGCTGTGCTAGCCCAATTGGGAGTGTGGCGTTAGCGGCGCGGTCTTGGGGCCGCGCGACAAGTGCACCGCGTGGTTGCCGGGTTTCTTCGCCAGCTCGGCGAGCAGGTCATCGAGGCCGGCCTCGTCGGTTTGCCAGTGCTGCACCGTGTCTGGCCGCTGCTGCAGCTGGGCGATGACCCGATCGAGCTTGACCGGCCCCTTGGCTTGCTCCTTGTCCGAGACGGAGCGGCTTAAGACGCGGGCTCCGCTGGCGACACGTGGTGCGGAACCGCCTAGCGCGCCCCCGGACAAGCTGCCCAGCGTCGCTGGATTGATCAGGCCACTGGGGATGTCGAACGCGGGAGCGGCGGCCACACTGGTGGTCGGCAACATGTTGGCGGCGAGCCTGACAGCCGGGGTCGCGGCCGCCCAGGTCGGTGGGACCGAAAGCCGGCCCACTGTGGACGCTTCGCCGACACCGGCAGAGACGGCACGGACCGTGCTGGCGGATACCGTCGGCTGTAGCCCGAGCCCGGCTCCCAGCGCCGATTTCGGGATCTCCGGGGCGACCGGGGGCTGGAAAAACGTCTTGAACTGCACCATGCCCAGGTTGGGAGCACTCATCGCGTCGTTAGCCATCGTGCTGAACTTGGTGACCGATGCCAGCGTGGAGAACCCGCTCGAATACATCGATCCCGCCGATGAATTCCCCGTCAACCCGTTGAGCAGGTTGCCCATCTGCGTGTTGTAGTTGGTGGTGGCTGTCGCCAGTTGTTGAAGCAGGTCGGGGATCTTCGACAGGATGGACTGGGTGCTGGTGGCGCCGGAGGTACCGGTGCCTTGGGTGACCGCGGCCGCCTGGCTGGCCAGCCCGGACCCGCTGGTGGTCTGCGGCGGCTGACTGAACGGTGTCACCTGGGTGGCGGATGCTGAGGAGGCGGCGTAGCCGAACATCGCGGCCACGTCCTGGGCCCACATCTCGCCGTACTGGGCTTCGGTGGCAGCGATGGCTGGAATGTTCTGGCCGAGGATGTTGGTGGCCACTAACGACGCCAATTGGCTTCGGTTGGCCTCGATGGCCGGGGGCGGCACCGTGGCGGCGAACGCGGTGTCGTAGGCGGCCGCCGCGGCACGTGACTGGGTGGCCGCTTCGGTGGCCTGGGCCGCGGTGCTGGACAGCCACCCGACATAGGGTGCCGCCGCTGCCGCCATCGACTCCGACGACGGGCCCGTCCACGACCCGCCGAGACCGGTGATCACCTGACCGTACGACGATGCGGCCGACTGCAGTTCGGCGGCTAGCGCCTCCCACGCCGCAGCTGCGGTCCGGAACGAGCCCGATCCGGGACCGGCGTACATCCGCGCGGAGTTCACCTCCGGGGGTAATGACCAGAAAACCATTGCACTGCTCCTTTAGTCGGCTGCGGCCGTGTCGGCGGATTCGGTGGTTGCACATGAGCCGACGAGCGACGTCAGCTCGCCGAGTACCTTCCGGTGCATTGCGGCAGCCCCGGCGAGAGCTTCCTGATACATCTGGCCGTGCGCGGCGAACTGTGCGGCGATCAACGCCGACACCTCGTCGCCGGCGGCCGGAGCCAGACCCGTCGTCGGCAACGCCACCACGGCATTGTGCGCCGACATCGATAGACCGATGCCCGCCAAGTTGGCCGCTGCTACCGCCAGCACCGCGTGTTGCGCTGTCTCAAAGGACATCTAGGCCTCCTCAATCCTCGGCTGGGATCACGATGATGTTGACCGTGTTGGCCTCCTCGGCCGCGACGGCGGGCGCGGCGCTGCCCGCAACGCGCGCACCGGCACCCACGACCGAGCGGGCGGCGGTACCACCGAGGGCGCGACCGGCCAGGCTCGAGAGCGCCATCTCGGTGAACAAGCCGCTCTCGCCGGTGGCGGCGACCGGGGCGGCGGTCAAGGCGGTGCTCGGCATCGCCATCGCGGCGGTCCGCACGGCCGGCGCCGCGGAGGCCCAGCTGCTCGGCACCGACAGCTGGCCGATCAGGCCGGCGCGACCGATTGCCCCCGTGACCGGTCCGCCGCTCAGGCCAGAGGCCAACGTGGGTGCCTGCAACGACATGTATCCACCCGACAGTGGACCCAGCGCCCCGGTGATCGGTTTCGGGCCGGCGAGCAATGAACTGACGCCGGGGACGTTTTGCGCAAGGCCGAGGATCTGGGTGGCGGTCAGCCACCAGCCGCCCGGGATGCCCAGCACCCCCACCGGGGAATACGCCCCGGTGAGGTTCGACGCGATGGTGGAAATGCTGGACATGATCGACTGCAGTCCCGAGGTGCCCGACGACGTCGAGGTCGACGTCGAGGTGGCGGTCGTCGCGAGGCTTTGCAACGTGTTCGGAACCAGCGAGGTCAGTTGCGACAGTGCCGACTGCACGGTCGAACTGCCAGAGTTGGCGGCGCTTTGTGCCACCGCGGTGCCTTGCGTGGCCGCCCCGGCTTGGTTGGTGGTCGGCGGCGGCGAGCTGAACGCCTGCAGTTGGGTTGCGGTCGATGACGCGCCGGCATAGCCGTACATCGCGGCGGCGTCCTGCGCCCACATCTCGGCGTAGTGGAACTCGGTGGCCGCAATGGCCGGGGTGTTGATACCCAGAAAGTTGGTCGCGACGAGCGTCGCCAACAGGGACCGGTTAGCCGCGATCACCGGCGGCGGAACGGTCGCCGCGAACGCGGTCTCATAGGCGGCCACCGCCGCCTTGGCCTGGGTGGCGGCCTGTTCGGCCTGGGCCGCGGTCGCACTCATCCATGCCACATAGGGCGCGGCAGCGGCCGCCATCGACTCCGAAGACGGGCCCGACCACGCCCCGGCGGTGAGTCCGGAGATCTCCGACCCGTAAGACGATGCAGCCGAGCTCAATTCCGTGGCCAACTCATCCCAGGCGGTCGCGGCAGCCAACATCGAGCCCGGCCCCGCTCCGGAATACATTCGGCCCGAGTTGATTTCTGGCGGTAACATCCCGAAATCCATGTCTTAAACCCCTATCTTGCCGGGCTTTCGTAACCAAACCCGTCGCTTCGCGCAAACTTCCTTATTGACTTCGTCCAGTCCCGAATTTCCAGACGGTGATGGAAATTTCGGTCCTCGTTGACCCGAGTTGGTGCAGCGTCCTGTTACGTCATGGTCCTGCATAAGCATTGGTGTTCGGTTGCCGTCGCGTAATCGCGACGTAAACCAGTAATCACTGCGACGACTCCAGCTCTGGTGAGGATTTCCTCTGGCTTTTTAATTCGCGCACAGTGAATTCCGCGGCTGCCGAGTCGGCGCGCGGTAACCTTTATGCGGAGTCAAAATCGACCAATCGCCAGCCGGCTAATTGCCGATCCGGGTGACTGATTCGGGACATTTGTCGGCCGGAGTCGATCCGAGTGTCTACGATCCCCTAGTGCGCCATGGGCGGTGTCTTCGGCGACGTAGGTATCCCTCGATGCCCAAGTGCCGACTTCGTACATGACTCATGTGGTATGCCAGACTATTTTGATCCATTGCGTCCTACCCCTCAGAACCAGTTCTGCGCGAGGCGGGCAATCTCGGTGTAGAGCGGGATCCCGATCGTGACGTTGTAGGAAAACGTCAACGCGAGCGAGGCGGCCAACGGCAAGGACGGGCTCGCTTCCGGGATTGCCAGCCGCTGCACTGCGGGTACGGCGATGTACGACGCCGCCCCGCAAAGCACGGCGAACAGGATGTATGTTCCCGGTTTGAACGCGGTGTGGGTGAGGTCGGCATAGACGTGGGCGGTGACAATCCCCAGTGTCGCGAAGATGTTGGGTGCCAGCAGACCAAAGACGATGAAGCCGCGGCCGGCGAACTTCAGATCCTTGAGCTTGCGGGAGGCGGTCATGCCCATCTCGAGTAAGAACAAGCACAGAGCGCCCTGGAACGCCGAAATGAAGAAGGCGTCGTCGTCGTGAACGACCTTTTCTCCCTGTAGCCCGCTGACGAAGCCAATGATGATGCCGCCGAAGAGTAGACACAACCCCGGGTTGAGCAAGACTTCCCGAAGCAGCTCGGGTGAGACGATGCGCTGAGTTGTGGCGCCAGATTCGGGAGACGTCGGCTCTTCGAGCGATACCTCCAGCCCCGGCTCGGCGTCCAACTGCTGTTCCATGTCGAGCGTGTGTCCGGGGGCCGGCCGGGTGGCCGACCCTGGGCCGGCCGTCGCGGATGGCGTGTGGTGATAGCCAGCCTCATTCGGCATGAACCCAGCCGCGTTCATCCCTTTGTGTCTAAGCCGAGCCGCCAGATACAGCGCGACTAGACACCCCGGAATCTCCATTACCGCCAACATCACCGGCATGTACGCGTCGAACGCGATGCCGATGGTTGCGAGGACGCCGACACAGGTTGCGAAGGTGCCCGCCGAGTCCGACCCGTAGTAGCCGGCGATCGTCGCCTGATCGATGCGCCTCAGCGAGGTCATCCAGCTCAGTAGTAGGAAGGCTGCGAACCCGATCGCAAGGTTCAACACGAAGCCGACCAGCATAAACCCGACCACGCTGGCGATGCTCGAGGGCTTGATGGTGGCCAGTTCTTCACCGCCGTGCCAGCCGATGGCTAACAGCAGGTACATGGTCAGGCCCTGATAGATGACGCTGGGGAACTCGAACTTCACCTTCAGGATCGGAATCAGGAAGCCGAGGTAGAAGAACAGCAGCAGGGGCTTGAACAGGTTGTGGCGGAAGTTCTCCCAGAACTCTAGGAGCATCAAACTCTCTTGTCTCTTGAAGTCGGTGGCGGCCGAGGGTAATAGCCATTTGCGTCTACTAAGTTGCAATGAGCATACGCAGCAGGCGCTGTGATGACGCTCCGTGCTTCTTGGGGATTTCCTGGGTATCTGCTTTGGTGCGTAACGGGTGTGACGGTGGCCACTATTTGGGTGCCGCAACGGGTTTCGTACCTACTGCCGTGTAACACCCTTGTTACAGGGCGCATCGGCCTGGCGGCACATGAGCGCGGGAAAGCAAGAGCGGGGTGCGGCGGTCGCCGCACCCCGCTCTTGGCGGTGATCTGGGTTACACGCGCACCAGCGCGGCCTGCGGCGCGGTCGCCCACACCGGCCGGCGCACATACCGCATCCAGGTCAGTGTGGCGGCACCCAGGTAGAACACGACGAAGAGCCAGAACGCTGTGGTCGCCGAACCGCTGGTCAGGTAGGACTGACGCAACGCGAGGTTGATGCCCACCCCGCCCAGAGCGCCGACGGCGCCGGCGAATCCGATCAGCGCGCCGGCCATCGCCCGCGACCACTGCTGACGCTCGGGCTCGGTGAGGTCCAGCGAACGGCTGCGGGCCTCGAAGATCGACGGGATCATCTTGTACACCGAGCCGTTGCCGATCCCGGACAGGACGAACAGCGCGACGAAGCCGACCACGTAGGCGGCCATGGTGGCGGTGTTGGCCACGCCATGGCCTTGGTTGGTGCTGGCGGCGACCAGCAGCCCGGCCGCCAGAATCATGGTGGTGAACACGGCCAGCGTGACCCGCCCGCCGCCGATGCGGTCGGCCAGCTTCCCGCCGTACACGCGAGTGATGGACCCCAGCAGCGGACCGATGAACGCGATCTGGGCGGCATGTAACGAGGCCTGCGCCGCGGTCTGCCCACCGGCGGTGAAGTTGATCTGTAGTACTTGGCCGAACGCGAACGAGAAGCCGATGAACGAGCCGAAGGTACCGACATAGAGCAGCGCGATGATCCAGGTGTCGCGCACCGACAGGATCGAGCGCATGGCCGACAGGTCAATTCGGTGGTGCTCCAGGTTGTCCATGTACAGCGCCGCGCCGATGCCCGCGAACGCCAGCAATACCAGGTAGACCGCGCACACCCAGTAGGGCGCCCGGTTGCCGGCAGTGGCGATGACCAGCAGGCCGACCAGTTGGATCACCGGAACCCCGATGTTGCCGCCGCCGGCGTTGAGTCCCAGCGCCCAGCCTTTGAGGCGCTGGGGGTAAAAGGCGTTGATGTTGGTCATCGACGAGGCGAAGTTGCCGCCGCCGAAGCCCGACAACGCCGCGCACAGCAGGTACGGCCACATCGGCAGCCCGGGGTGAGCCATCAGCAGCAGCGTGCCGAGCGTCGGGATCAGCAGCGCGAACGCGGAGAACATTGTCCAGTTGCGGCCGCCGAACGTCGCGGTGGCCAGCGTGTAGGGGATGCGCAGGCCGGCGCCGACCAGGGTTGCGGTGGCACCCAGCAGGAACTTGTCGCTAGCGGAGAATCCGTACACGTCCTGCGGCATGAACAGCACCATGACCGACCAGATGGACCAGATCGAGAAGCCGACGTGTTCGGCGACCACCGACCAGATCAGGTTCCGTCGGGCGGTGTTTTTATTGCCGGCTTCCCAGGCGACGGTGTCTTCGGGATCCCAGTCGGTGATGAGGTGTGAACGTGGCATGGCGCCACGCTAAGAAAGCATTGTTGCCGAAACGCTGCTGGCAGTGTCGCTACGGTGAATATCCGCTCACCGGTTGACGTGCCGATTCGTGAGGGTCAGTCGCCGGATCGGACGCCCTCGAGAGCGCGGGCGGCCAGGCGGCGGGCCTCCCGGATCGGCTGCACGGACCGCTCCAGTTTGGAGGCCGTCAGCGCGCCGTCGTAGAGCAGCAGGATCTCGCGCGCGATCGCCGCCGGATCCGGTGCGCCCACGTCGCGCACCAGGTCGGTGAGGGTGGCCCGCACCCAGCGCCGGTGGGCGCGCACCGGCGCCAACTGCACCCCGGGGAACTCTGCGACGGCGTTGGCGTACAGGCAACCGCGGAAATCGCGTTGACGCGCTCCGCGGGCCGCCAGGTCAAAAAAGGTGAGGATCTTCACCGCCGGATCGGTCACGGTTTCGACCGCACGCTGCCAACGGTTCCGATCAGCCTGATCCAATTGGGACAGGTAAGCCAGCACCAAGGCGTCCTTGGATCCGTAGGAGGTGTACAGGCTGGCCTTTGCGCACCCCGATTCGCGCAGGATCCTGTCGATTCCGACAGCGCGAATCCCGTTGGTGGCGAACAGGTGTGACGCCGTGGCCAAGAGGCGCTCAGCGGGGGCGGTGGACCGACGTCGGTCGCCGGTTGGCGCGTGCGCCACATGCTCGGTGGTGTCCATTCGCATCACGCTAGCCGATTGCACCGGCGTAGACAGAGTGGTCTGTCTGTGCCAGCGTCCGAGTCGAGTCCGAGTGGATGGCACGTGGAAGAAAGCGAGTTGAGGATGGTCCTGTACCTGTATGAAGTGGTGCCCGCCGACGCCGGCCGCGACGCTACCGAGCGGTTGCTCAAAGAAGTCGACACCCAAATCGGCGCCGCTGGGGGGGATCTGATTGAGGCGCAGGTCACCGCCGGACACGGCCGGGTCTTCGTTATCGCCGAGTACGACGACGCCGCGCCGCCACTGGATCCGGCTACCGCCGGCGCTGACCAGGTCGCTGGGCCCGACCCGGTCCGGCTGGTCGGTCCGGCGCTGCAGGCGGTGAAGGCGGCCCGACCGACCGCCGGCTACCTGGTGGAGTGGGATCTGCCGGCCGACCTGGATATGGACACCTATCTGGCCCGCAAGGCCGCGAAGGCGCCGAAGTACGCCGACGTGCCCGAGGTCAACTTCCTGCGCACCTACGTCCGGGAAGACATGGCCAAGTGCCTGTGCTTTTACGACGCCCCCGATCACGATGCGGTGCTGCGCGCCCGCGACGCGGTGCAGACCCCGGTGGACCGCCTGCACGGCCTGGAAGACCTGCCGTGACCGCCGCCGCCGTGTCCGAACTGCGCGGCGCGGTCGACGCGGTGGCCGACCGCGCCGCGGCCTTGGACGCGGGCAGCACCGACGTGCGCGCCGACATCGCCACGCTGGGACAGCGCGGACTGCTGGACTTGGGTGTGGACCAGATGGCCCGGGTCATCGAGGAGGTGTCCGCGGTCAGCCTGTCCGCCGGGTTTTCCGCCTGGGCCCAGCGGATGACTATCGAATACCTGCAACTGGCTCCGCCTGTGCTGCGCGACCGGCACCTGGCCGATCTGCTGGCTGGCACCCGGGTGGGCGTCACCGCTATGGCCGCCGGGCTGCGGCAGGTGGCCGGGCTGGGTGCCGTGCCGCTGACCGCCGAGCGGGCCGACGGCGGCCTGTCCATCAGCGGTCCGATCCGCTGGGCGTCCAACGTGTTTCCCGACTCGCTGATCGTGTTGCCGGTACGGGCGGACGACGACCAAAGCTACGTCGCCGCCGTGACCGCCGATGCGCCGGGCATCACGATCAACCCGTCGCCACCGCTGATGGCGTTGACCGGAACCGCGTCGACCTCGCTCACCCTGCACCGGGTGCGGGTGCGACCCGACGACCTGATCAGCACCGACCTGACCGGATTCGTGCACCGGATCCGGCCGACGTTTCTGCTGCTGCAGACCGCGTTTTGCCTCGGGGTCGGTGGCGCGGCACTCGGCGCCGCCCAGGCGACGTCGACCGGCATCGACCGACACTTCCACGCCGAGGCCGAGCGGTTGCGCACCGCGCATCGAACCTTGGGTGAGCAACTGTATGCCGCGGCCCGCGCCCCACACCGGACCGCACTGCCCGAATTGATCCGGCTGCGGCTCGACGCGTCCACCACCGCGGTCAATGCCACCCGGCTGGAATCGACGCTGTGCGGCGGCGCCGGCTACGTGCTGGGCACCGCTGCCAACCGGCGATTCCGCGAGGCCGCCTTTTTGCCGGTCCAATCACCTTCGGAGGGACAGCTGCGGTGGGAACTGGCACAGTACGAATAACCGCTGGACACAAGAGCTTTCACCGGGACACCCCGGTACTGGCCGGTGTCGACTTGGCCATCGACGAGGGCGAATTCCTGGCCGTGCTCGGCCGCAGCGGCAGCGGCAAGTCCACCCTGTTGCGGGTGATCGCCGGGTTGGAGGAGCTCAGCGCCGGGACCATCGAATGGGGCGCCGACGGGACCGCATCCCGCCCACAGACCGGCGTGGTGTTTCAGCAGCCGCTGCTGATGCCGTGGCTGACGGTGCGGGAAAACGTCGGTTTCGCCGGGCGGTTGACCGCGCACCGGGCCGCGTTCGAGCCGGACTACGCCGACGAGCTGATCCGCCGGTTCGCGCTGGAGCCGGTCGCCGACCGTTACCCCGACGAACTGTCCGGCGGCCAGGCGCAACGGGCGGCGGTGATTCGCGCGATCGCGGTCCGGCCGCGGCTGCTGTTGCTCGACGAGCCGTTTAGCGCGCTGGATCCGGTCACCCGCGCCGACCTGCAGGGTTGGCTGGGTGCGCTGGCCGCCGAACTGGGCATCACCGTCGTGCTGGTCACCCACGACGTCGACGAAGCCCTGCTGCTGGCCGACCGGGTGCTGCTGCTGGGGCCCGATGGGCGGATCCGACGGGAATGGCGTCCCGCAACCAGCGCGGCGAAAGATACGCTGCGGCAAGATATTCTGGATCACTACCGTCCGGCCGACCAATGAGCGTCGCCGTCTCCCGCCGCACCCTGCTGACCGGCGCGGTCGGGTTGGCCGCGGCCGGCGGCCTGGCCGGCGTCGCCGACCTGGTGCACGCCGCCAGCACCGACCGCACCAACACCAGCGGGCGGTTGCGCATCGGCTACCTGCCGATCACCGACGCGGCACCACTGCTGATCGCGCACGCGGCTGGCATCTACCCGCCCGACGTGGTCAGCGCCGCCAAACCGGTGCTGTTCCGCAGCTGGGCCTCGCTGGCCGAAGCGTTCGTCACCCGCCAGGTCGACGCCGTGCACATGCTGATGCCGACCGCTATCCAGCTGCGCTCCGTGCTGGGATCCCGGGTGCGGATCCTGGCCTGGAACCACACCAACGGGTCGGCGTTGACCGTCGCCCCGCACATCGGCGACCTCGACCAACTCGCCGGCGCTCAAGTGGCCATCCCGTTCTGGTGGTCGATCCACAACATCATCCTGCAGCAGCTGCTGCGGTCGCACGGGCTCAAACCCGTCGTGCGCCAAGGTGCCTCGCGGGCGGCCCGCACCGTGGAACTCGTGGTGATGAGCCCCTCGGACATGGTTCCGGCGCTGGCCAATCGCTCAATCGCCGGGTACGTGGTGGCCGACCCGTTCAACGCGATGGCGCAGCTGCGGCACATCGGGCGCATCCACACCTTCCTCGGTGATGTCTGGCGCGACCACGCCTGCTGCGTGGTGCTGGCCCACGCCGACCTGCTTGAACACCGACCGCGGGCCGCGCAGGGCCTCGTCGACGCGATCGTCGGCGCCCAGCACCGCATCAACGCCGACCGCGCGGCGGCGGCAACGACGCTGGCCCACGGCTATCTGCCGCAGCCGGCGCCGGCCATTCACATGGCGCTGAGCTATCCGGCGCAGCCCGGGCTGACCCATCCGGGCTGGCGGCCGCAACAGCTCGGGTTTCAGCCCTTCCCGTTTCCGAGCTTCACCCGCCGACTGGTCGAGGCGATGGGCGACACCGTCGTCGACGGCGACCGGCGCTTTCTCGACCGGCTCGACGTCGACCGGGTGCACGCCGGCTTGGTCGATGACAGCTTCGTCCGGTCGGCGCTGACCGCGCACGGCGGTCCCGCCGCGTTCGGTCTGCCCGCCGACCTCACCCGAATTGAACAGGTGGACTGCGATGACCGTGCGTGATACCGCGGCCCCCGCGCTGCGGCGGTGGGGCCCGCCGACGGCGGCCATCGCCGCGGCAATCATGTTGTGGTGGTTGGCCACCAGCGTGCTGGCACCGGCGCAATCTTTGCTGCGGCACGCCGCTCCGGGGCAGGTTGCCGCCGCGCTGACCGAACTGTTCGGCCGGGGCGTGCTGCTGCCCGACATCGCGGTGAGCGTGTGGCGGCTGATCGCCGGACTGCTGGTGGCCGCGGTCATCGGGATTCCGTTGGGGTTGCTGCTGGGCTTGAGCGACCCCGCCGAGCGGGCCGCCCGCCCGGTCATCCAGTTCCTGCGGATGATCTCGCCGCTGTCGTGGGCGCCGATCTCGGTGGCGCTGTTCGGGATCGGCGACGAGCCGGTGATCTTCCTGATCGCCGCGGCCGCGGTGTGGCCGGTGTTGATCAACACCGCGGCCGGAGTCCACGCCGTTGACCCCGGCCATCTGCAGGTAGCGCGGTCGTTTCACGCCACCCGGGCCGAGCTGTTGACCGCGGTGGTGCTGCCGGCGATCCGCGGGCACCTGCAAACCGGTCTGCGGGTGGCGTTGGGTATCGCCTGGGTGGTGTTGGTGCCCGCCGAAATGCTGGGTGTGCGTTCGGGTCTGGGCTATCAGATCCTCAACGCGCGTGACCAGCTGGCCTACGGGCAGGTCGTCGCGGTGATCGTGGTGATCGGTGTACTCGGCTACGGCCTGGATCTGCTCACCCGGCGGCTGTTGGGCGCGGGCCGGGCTTAGGGCCGCGTCACCGACACACCGGGCGCAGGGCCAGCAGCACCCGGACCAGTTCGGCTTGGCGGTGGGTGTTGGTCTTGTCGAAGATGTGCTGCAGATGGGTCTTGACCGTCGCCTGGGACAGCGACAGCTGGTCGCCGATGTGCTGGAGGCCGTGGCCGTGCAGCACCAGCAACGCGATGTCGGCCTCGCTGGAGGTGAGTCCGTACACCCGGCGCAGCAGGGCTGCGGGAGGTTCGGG
Organism: Mycobacterium sp. pUA109; assembly: GCF_041287095.1. Classification (NCBI taxonomy): domain Bacteria; kingdom Bacillati; phylum Actinomycetota; class Actinomycetes; order Mycobacteriales; family Mycobacteriaceae; genus Mycobacterium; species Mycobacterium sp. pUA109. Next base: position 142,601 of record NZ_JBGGKS010000014.1, read on the forward strand.
CTGGTCTTCGGGATCGACGACGACGAGCATGGCGCCGTGCGGCGACGAATCCAGCGGCAGCACGTCGATGAGGTAGGGGCGCAGCTCGCAGCGTCGAGGACAGGCGAATGACGTGCCGCACCGCTCGGTGCTGTCGGCCGCCAGCGCGGCATGGATGCCGTGCTGAAGCTCGGCGTCGACGCCCGGCGCTACCGCTTCGAGGTGCCCGGCGCGAATCCGCACCCCATCGGCTGACCGCAGCATCCGGTCGGCGGCGGCGTTGGTGTACACCACCCGAGATCCGGCGGCGACGATGACGACGCCGTGGCGCAGCGCCTGCGCGGCCTCGTGCAGGCCGTTGCTGCGGTGATGCAGATCTTTCAGGTGCGCCTCGGTGCGCAGCGCTTGCTGCAGGTGCGGGACCAGGGCGCTGACCAGCTTTACGAATGGCTCCGGGCGGCGCGGCCCCGCGACCAGGAAGGAAGTTGGTGCCGAACCGTCGGTGACCCGCACAAACAATCCGTCCTGCATTTGGTGGGGTCGCAGCCAGTCCGCGTGGAACTCCGACCGGCTGTGCAACGCCGTCAGCGAACGGCCGCCCCGGATCAAACCGACGGGGCTGGTTTCGACGGCCTCGAGCACGTAGTCGACCTGGTGGTAGTACGCGTCGTAGGAGGTTCGGGCCTCCGCCAGGATGCTGCCGCTTTTGACCGACCGGTTTTTCCCGTCCGCCACCACCAATGCGCATGCCTTCGCGTCGAGGGTGCGCCGGACGTCGTCAACCACCGCGGTCCAGTTGTCCGGGGTGACGGCCGAGCTGTGGATGGCCGAAACGATGCGGGAGAACTCATCGACGGTGATCATGGCTGGTCTCCGGTGCGGACAGCGATGGCCATAGTTCAACCGTTCGGATGAGGCGCCGACGGATCGGGCGTGGTTGGTTGGTGACGTGGACCCCGTTTCGCCAGGTCGGATTCTGCATGGGACACCTCAGTTGTCACTGGTGGCACTCAAGCAAGTCTCCGGCCTGGCGAAACGGGCTGCCTAGAGTAGTCGACCACTCGATTTCATTCCCGCCGGACAGGGTCGGTCGCAAACCCCAAATTTCAACCGTTCGGATGAGGCAGCACCGAGGCGGGCCTGATTGATTGATCACGAGGCCAGCAACCGACGTTAGGGGTGCACCATGACGAAACGCGGCGATCACGCGGTGGTGTTGGGCGCCAGCATGGCCGGCCTGCTGGCCACGCGGGTACTGGCCGACTTCTATAACCGGGTCACGGTGGTCGAACGCGACACCCTGCCCACCGAGCCGGTAAACCGCCGCGGCGTGCCGCAGGGCCGGATGATCCACGCCCTGCTCTCGCGCGGCAGCGAAATTCTCGACGACTTGTTCCCCGGATTCACGGGCGAACTGGCCGCCGGCGGCGTGCCGATCTGGAACGACGGCGACTTTTCCAGGATGTGCATATCGGTTGGCGGACACCATGCGGTGCGATTCGGCACGTCGGCGAACGCACCGTCGGTCTTCTTCCCGAGTCGACCGATGCTCGAATGCACTGTGCGGCAGCGGGTGCGGGGTATCGCGAACGTGACGATTCTGGCCAGCCATGACGCCACCGACTTGACGGCCACCCCACGCCGGGACCGGGTCACCGGTGTCGTGGTGGTGGACCGCGACAGCGGCCGCGAAGCACCCCTGACCGCCGACCTCGTCGTCGACGCCACCGGCCGCGGATCGCGGGCGCCGATCTTCCTGGAAAACCTGGGCTATGGGCGCCCGTCCGAGGACGAGCTGATGGTGCATCTGGCCTACGCCTGCCAGCAGCTGCGCATCGCGCCGGGCGCCGTCAAGGAACACCTTATTGGGATCTTCCCTGCGCCGGGCCAGCCCAAGATGTTCGGCCTTGTTGAGAACGAAAACGACACCTGGATGTTCGCGGTCGGTGCGATGGCTGGGGCTAAGCCCCCGCGGGAACGCGCCGAGATGATCGAGTTTGTCGGGGATTTCGCACCCGTGCATGCGCTGGACGCGATCCGGGCCGGCGAGCCATTGGGCGACGTCTGTCACTACCACGTCCCGTCCAATCGCTGGCGCCGCTACGACGAAATGTCGAGGTTCCCCAAGGGGTTCCTTGTCACCGGTGACGCGATCTGCAGCTTCAACCCGATCTACGGGCAGGGCATGACCGTCGCCGCGATCGAGGCACTGGCGTTGCGGGACTGTTTGGCCCGCGGCGACTGGGACCTGCCCCGGCGGTTTTTCCGTGCTGCTGCCAAGCCGATCACGGTAGCCTGGAAGACAGCGGTCGGCTCGGATCTGGCGCTGCCCGAAATCGCCGGACACCGGCCGCTATCGATGCGGATCAGCAACGCCTACCTGAACTGGGTGCTGAACGCCTGCGAAACCGATCCCGACGTCGCTGCCCAGTTCGTGCGGATCACCGGGATGGTCGACCCGCCTTCGCGGCTGCTGCGCCCCCGATTCGTGGTCCACGTTGCCAAGGCTCAGCCTCGCGGCAGAACGTCTTCTGCGGTGCACACCGCCGCGCCGCGCGAAAGCCTGCACCAATGATTACGGCGTCCACCGCGACGGCAGTGAAAGATGATGTCGCCGCGCTGCCGCTGGCACCGAAAAACCCGCTGCCGCACCGGCAGCAGGTTCGCGCCCTGCGTGCCTTTCACACGGGATGTGAAGCCCTGCGTGACGCCGGCGGCCCGGTGACTCGCCTCATCTTGGCGCCGAAATGGTTGATGCCGCCGGTGGTGGTGGTCACCTCGCCACAGGGCGCCCATGACGTGCTCGGTCGCGGTGGGGCGCTGGTCGATAGGACGCGCGTTCACGAGGAAATGCGCCACCTCATGGGACCCAACCTCTTTGATCTGCCGCACGAGCCCTGGCTGCCGCGCCGACGCACCCTGCAACCGCTTTTCACCAAGCAGCACGTCCGCGAATTTGGTGGAGACATGGCGCAGGCCGCCGAGATGGTCGTCGGCGGCTGGGGCGACGGTGCGGTGGTGGACCTCGACACCGAGTGTCGCCGGCTGACACTGCGCGCGTTGGGGCGGTCGGTGCTCGGTCTCAACCTGGACGTGCACGCCGAGTCCATCGCCGCACCGCTGCGCGTCGCACTGGAATTCGTCGCGGACCGGGGGAACGCGCCGGTACACGCCCCGCGCTGGCTGCCCACCCCGGCGCGGCGCCGGGCACGTGGCGCCAGCGCGACCCTGCGCCGGCTCGCCGAGGACATCCTGCGGTCCTGCCGCGCCGACCCGGCCCGGAACGCGCCGCTGGTGCAGTCGCTGATCGCCGCCACCGATCCCGCCACCGGCGCCGCTTTGACCGATGATGAAATCTGCGACGAGCTCGTCACCTTCATGCTGGCCGGTCATGACACCACCGCGACCACGGTGACCTATGCGGTGTGGGCGCTCGGCAACAACACCGCGCTCCAGGACGAGGTGGCCGCCGAGGTCGCCGAAATCGGGAGGCGGGAACTCACCCCCGACGATGTGCCCCGGTTGCCCCGCACCGTCCAGGTGCTGCACGAGGCCCTTCGGCTGTGTCCTCCCGGCGCCGTCACCGGCCGAACCGCGGTGCAGGACATTGCGGTCGACGGCTACCGCGTCGAGGCCGGCTCTATCGTGATCGTGGGGATCTACGCCCTGCATCGCGACCCGGCGCTGTGGGATCGTCCGCTGGTCTTTGACCCGGATCGGTTCAGCCCGGACAACTCCAAAGCCCGCGACCGCTGGCAGTACCTCCCATTCGGTGCCGGACCCCGCTCCTGCATCGGCGACCACTTCGCCATGCTGGAGGCCACCTTGGCCCTGGCCACCATCGTGCGGGGCCATGAAATTCACTCGCTGAGCGACGAATTCCCGATGGCGGTGCCGTTCACCACGGTCGCGGACGCGCCGATTTACGCCCGGGTGACGGAGCGGATCGATGCTTGAGCAGTCGCCGACGACGGCCGCGGTCCAACTCGAGGTGATCGACAAGGGTACTTGCACACTCACCCATCCGATTCCGCTGCTGTTCGTGCACGGCTCCTGGCACGGCGCCTGGTGCTGGGACGACCACTTCCTGGACTTCTTCGCCGGCAACGGTTACCGCGCGCTGGCCGTCAGCCTGCGCGGTCACGGGGAGAGCCCGCTGCCCGGGCGACTGCGATCCTGTTCGTGCACCGACTATGTCAACGATGTCCGCGCGGTCGCCGAGAGCCTGCCCGCTCATCCCGTGCTGATCGGCCACTCGATGGGCGGTTATGTGGTGCAGAAGTATCTGGAATCGCGCGCGGCGCCCGCGGGTGTGCTGCTGGGGTCCATGTCGACGCGGGGTATACAGCGCCTGATGCTGCGACTGGCCACGCGGCATCCGTGGCTGGTCGCGCGATCGCTGATTGCGGGCAAATCGGTGGCCTGCGTCAACACGCCCGCGCGTGCGCGTGAGTTGCTTTTCTCAGCGGGCGTCCCCGGCGCCGACGTGGTGCGGCACGTGGCACGGCTGCGGGAAGAAAGCCAACGGGTGCTGCTGGACGGGATGGTATTCAACGTGTCCAGACCCGCGCGGGTCGCCACGCCACTGCTGGTGCTCGGTGGCGAACACGACCGCTGCTTTACCCCCAAGGATGTGAATGCCCTGGCGTGCTCCTACCGCACCGAAGCCGAGATCTTCCCCGCGATGGGCCACGACATGATGCTTGAGCCCGGCTGGGAGGCGGTCGCCGAGCGCATCCACGCCTGGCTCGGCAGCCGCGGCCTGTAATCGATAGCCGCCAGTGCAGGCTCGACGCCGAACGAGTCAGCCCACTCGGCTGGCGTGTGCGACGGTGAACGGCAGATGCACCCGCTCGTCGGCGAGCAGCGGGGCGATGGTCTTGAACCGCTCCGCCAATTCCCGCATCCGCGCAACCCGCTCCTCGCCGATCTGCTGGCGCACCGCCTCGGGCAGCTGGTCGGCGTCGCCGAGAAAGCCCGCCGTGTTGGCCAGATACGTGGTGGGGCCCAGGAAGTCGATGTGCCAGCCGGCACCGGTCAAGGTGTCGCGGATGTTGGTCTCGGGCACCGCCCCCATCGGGGCGATGACCCCGTTGACGTTGCCGCCGGAAAAGCAGTACAGGTGCCAGCGGGCGCCGGGACGGGTGGCGCGGTGCAAGCCGGCGGCGTAGGCGCGGCGGCCGTCGTCGTCGAGACAGTGATACAGCGCGCTGTCCACCACGGTGTCGAACCGCCCGTCGTAGCCGGTCAGGTTGGTGGCGTCGGCGACGGCGAACGTCACCGTGACACCGGCTTCGGCGGCCCGGGTGCGGCACCGGTCGATCGCCGCCGGGGAACCGTCCAGCCCGGTCACCGAATACCCGCGGGAGGCCAGGAAGATCGCGTTGTCGCCGAGCCCGCAACCGATGTCGAGGACTTCGCCCGCGATGCCGCCGAGCGCCTCCAGCTCCATCAGCCGCGGCTGCGCCTGCCCGACATCCCACGGAATGCCGGCGGGTTTGGGCAAGCCGTCGAAGGTCGGCTCGCCGCGGTAGAGGCGGTCGAACCGTTCCGGGTCGGGGGCCGGGGCGCTCACCTGCCCCACGCTACCTACCAGACGTCGCCGTCGCGCCAATCGCAGGTCAGCTCCGCCGTCGGGTCCAGTTGGACCTGCACCGGCAGCACGAACACGCTGCCGTCGTCGTCGGGAGTGCGGGTGGTTCCGGTGGGGGCGAGCACCGACGTGGGCCCCCGCCACGGCAGCCAGCCGCGCGAGGTGTACAGCCGCCGGCCAATGTCCGACGAGCTCAGCGCGCCGATTTGGTAGGCGCCGCGGATCACCTGCTCGCAGGCATCCAGGACCGCGGTGGCCAGCCCTTGACCGCGCCAGTCCTCCCGCACCGCAACGGCTTCCACGTAGCCGCAGCGCAGCGGTGCGCCGCGGTAGAGCAGCTGCCGTTGCACCACCGCACCGTGGGCGATCAGCGCGCCGTGATGCCAGATGAGGGCATGCATGCCGCCCAGCGCGTGCTGCCAGTCGGCGTCGCTGAACTCGCCGTCATAGGCGTCAACGACCATCTGGTGGGCGCCGTGCCGGGTCTCCTGGTCGAGGTCGGCGGTGTGGACGAGCCGGGCGGTGTGAACCTGGGTCTGCACACCCTTTGGTCTACCAGGCCGGCCGCCCGGACGGGAGGGACCGGGGCCGCGACCAGTGCAGCCGCACGTACTGACCAGGCCGGATCTGGGCGAGTTTGTCGACATCGTCCTCGGTCACCACCCCCACCACCGGGTAGCCGCCGGTGACCGGGTGGTCGGGTCCCAGGATCACCGGTAACCCGTTGGGCGGCACCTGGATCGCACCGCGCATGGCGCCCTCGCTGGGCAGTTGCCGGTCCGGCCAGCGGTGCCGCAGCGGACGGCCCTCCAGGCGCATCCCGACCCGGTCGCTGTGGTCGGTGACCATCCAGATGCTGTGCACCAGGGCGTCGGGGTCCTCGAGCCAGTCGTCCCGCGGTCCGGGCACCACCTGCAGCTCCAGCAGACCGCCCTCGTCGATGGCGGCCACCGGGGCCTGCTCGACTTCCGGGTAGTCGTCGGTGTGTTCGCCCACCGGCAGCACGTCGCCGGCCTGCAGCGGCAACGGGCCGATCGCCGCCATCACGTCGTAGCTGCGGGACCCCAGCACCGGGGTCACGTCGACGCCGCCGCGCACCCCCACATAGGTGCGCAACCCGGCGTACGGCGCGCCCAGTTCGATCACCTGACCGTCACGGACATGCTGGATGCTGTTGGAGCCGAAGGCAACTCCGTTGACGGTCGGGTCGGTGTCGGCGCCGGTCACCGCAATGTCGACGTCGCCGCCGCGGACCCGCGCGGCGAACCCGCCGAACATCACCTCGATGGTGGCCCGGTCGTCGGGGTTGGCCACCAGCCGGTTGGCCAACGTGTGCGAGCGTCGGTCGGCGGCCCCGGATCGGGTGACCCCGAGATGGGCCTGCCCGTCCCGGCCCAGATCCTGGACGAGGGCCAGCGGGCCGGTGCGCAGGATTTCCAGCGTGGTCATGGTTCGTCTCCTCCCCGCGGCTACACGGCCCGGAATTGGACCCACAGGCCCGGCGTCAGCAGCGCCGGCTGCGGTCGGTCGATGTCCCACAGCACCGCGTCGGTGTGCCCGATCAGCTGCCACCCGCCGGGGGACCGGCGCGGGTAGATCCCGCTGAATTCGCCGGCCAGCCCCACCGCACCGGCCGGCACCGCGGTCCGCGGCTCGGAGCGGCGCGGGATCATCAGCCGCGGGTCGCCGCCGACCAGGTAGGCGAAGCCCGGCGCGAAACCGCCGAACCCCACCCGCCACGGGGTGGCGGTGTGCGCGTTGATCACCTGGGCGATGGTCAACCCGGTGTAGTCGGCGACCTCGGCCAGGTCGGCCCCGTCGTAGACGACGTCGATCACCACATCGATGCGGTCACCGGGCGGGGCGGTCGGCACGGCCTCCGGGTGGACCTGCAGTTTCCGCAGCCGTTGCCGGATGGCGGTTTGGTAGCGGGCGCTGTCGAGTTTGACCAGCACGGTGCGGGAGGCGGGGACGATGTCGACCACGCCGGGTAGCGCCGCCTCGCGCAGCGCGGCCGTCCAGGCCAGCACCTCGGCGGTGTTGTCGAACTGTAGGAGCAGTGCCCGGTCACCGTAGTCCAAAACGGTGTCAGTCACCATGAGATCCGTTGCCACACTCATGCATCGAAGTTACCGCCGAGTAGCCACCGCGGCCAGAAGTTTTCGAGCACTGCCAGAGCCGCCTTAGCAAACGCTCATACGCCGGTCGTCTACCCCAGGATCTTGGCCAGCAGCGGCGGCAACTGATCGGCCACCAGCGGGTAGCTCAGCGGCGAGCCGAACGCGATCGCCCCGGCCTGCTCCTTGCTGGTGAAAATGCTGCGGTCCTGGACCGCCGCGATATCCGGATCGGCGAGCAGGGCGGTTTTGTCGTCGTCGCTGTCGGTGGTGAAGATCAGTACCTCGGCGGCGCCCAGCACACCCTTGAGTTGATCGCGCGGGATGGCGGCCCGCTGCCCGGCAGCGAACTGCTTGACGCTGTCGGCGACCACCAGGCCCATCTGGGTCAAAAACGTGGTGCTCCAGCCCGTCACCGCCACCACGGTGTCGCCCTGGAGCTGGCCCTGCAGCAGCAGCACCTTCTTGTCTTTAAAGGCGGGGTGCGCGCCGGCGACATCGGTGAAGTGCTTGTCGACACCGTCGACCAGTGCTTTCATCTGATCGGCCTGGAACACCGCCTGACCGATCGCGGCGGCCTGATCCTTCCACGGCTCGAAGAAGGCGTCGCCGTCGGATTGCGGGACGGTCGGGGCGATCGCGGTCAGCTTCGCATAGGTGTCGGCGTCCACCCCGGCGTTGGCCGCCACGATCAGATCCGGCTTCAGCCCGGCGATCTTGTCGAGTTGAATTCCGTTGTCCAGGTTCAGCACAACCGGTTTGGCGGCACCGAGCTTGGGCTGCGCCCACGGCCACACCGCGAACGGCTGATCGCCGAACCAGTCGGTCACCGCGATCGGCACCACCCCCAGCGCCAGCAGGTAGTCCTGCCCGGTGTAGCCGGCGCTGACCACCCGTTTGGGCGGCGCGGGCACCGTGGTCTCGCCGAACATGTGCGGGATGGTCACCGGCGCGCCGCCATCCGACGCCTTCTCGGCCGGCTTCTCCGACGAGCAGGCCGCCGCCGTCAGCAGCCCGGCGGCGCCGGCGGCCCCGAAGAACTCGCGTCGACTCAACTGCCGCATCGCGTGAGACTAACCGTTTTGGTGGCGCGACCGTCGGCGATCGGATACCCGACCACCCCGCGAGTGGGAATCTCACGACGCGACACGCCGGCGACGCGTCGTGAGTTTCCCGCTCGTCGGTGGGGAACCCGGTTACGGATGCGGGCGCTGATGACCGGTATAGCCGTCCCACGGGCTGTAGTCGGCGATCAGCTCCTCCTGCGGGGGGCGTTGCGCGGCCGGCACATGCTGCAGGTTGATCCGGATCCGGTACCAAATCGAGCTGGGTCCGCGCATCCCGTCGACCAGGACGTCGGGCGGCTCCAGCCGCGCGGCCACCGCCGGGTAGCGGTCCCGCCAGGTGTCCAACGCGGTCATCGCCTCCTCGCGGGTCTTGGTGCGCGCGATCTCGATCAGCGGCATCGGCGAGGCGCGTCGCCCGTCCACGCTCTTGCGGGCACCCTTGGGGGCCTTTTCGGCCGGGCCCAGCTCCTCGGCGCGGGCCAGCAACTGCTCCAGACCCCCGGTGGCGTCGTCCATGCCCGACCACGGGTCACCGATCGCGGCGAACCGCTCCGGAACGGTGGCGAGGGTGAACGACGCCGGGTCGGATCCGGCGACCTCGTCCCAGTGCAGCGGCGTCGACACCCGAGCGTCCGGGGTGGCCCGCACCGAATACGCCGACGCCACCGTGCGGTCCTTTGCGTTCTGGTTGAAGTCGACAAAGACCCCCTGACGTTCCTCCTTCCACCAGCGGCTGGTGGCCAGTTCCGGAGCCCGCCGCTCCACTTCCCGGGCCACCGTCTGCGCGGCCAACCGCACCTGGGCAAACGGCCAGCGCGGGCTGATCGGGGCGTACAGGTGGAAACCACGCGACCCCGACGTCTTGGGCCACGCGGTCAGCCCGTGATCCTCCAGTACCTCGCGGGCCACCAACGCCACCTGGACGATCTGGGCCCAGCCGACGCCCGGCATCGGATCCAGGTCGACCCGCAGCTCGTCGGGATGGTCCAGGTCGTCGGCGCGCACCGGATGCGGATTGAGGTCCACACATCCCAAATTGATCGCCCACGCCAGCCCGGCGGCGTCACCGATGACGGCCTCGGCGGCCGAGGTGCCCGACGCGTAGCGCAGCTCGGCGACCGCCACCCAGTCCGGTCGGTTGGCCGGGGCCCGCTTCTGAAAGATCGCCTCGGCATCGATGCCCTTGACGAAGCGTTTCAGGATCATCGGTCGGCCCGCGACCCCGCGCAGCGCGCCGTCGGCCACGGCCAGGTAGTAGCGGATCAAGTCCAGCTTGGTGATGCCGGGGTGGCCGTCCCGGGCGGGGAACACCACCTTGTCCGGATTGGTGACGACAACCTGGTGCTCACCCACGTCCAGCGCCCGGCGAGCAGCCATGGGTTCGATGGTAGGTTTCGGCGCCGCGCTGCGACACGCGTCACATATTGTGAACCCATGCTCAACCTCATTGACCTGCCCGGGCAGGTCGCGGCCAAACTTCAGCAGTACGCCGAGCGCGGCTCGGCCGAACTGCACTACTTGCGCAAAGTCGTGGAATCCGGCGCGTTGAAGCTGGAGTCTCCGCAGGTGCTCGCGACTGCGGTCGCCGACGGGGTGCGGTGGGGGGAGCTGGGCATGATCCCCGCCCTCAACGCGCGACGCACCCCCAACGGCACGGCGGTCATCGACGACGAGGGCACGCTGACCTTCAAAGAACTCGACGACGCCGCCAACGCGGTGGCCAACCGGTTGCTGGCGATGGGGGTGCGCGGCGGTGACGGGGTCGCGATCCTGGCCCGCAACCACCGCTGGTTTTTGATCGCCAACTACGGCTGCGCCCGGGTCGGCGCCCGGATGATCATGCTCAACAGTGAGTTTTCCGGCCCGCAGATCAAGGACGTCTCCGAGCGGGAGAACGCCAAGGTCATCATCTACGACGACGAGTACACCGCCGCCGTCGCGGCGGCCAACCCGCCGCTGGGCAAGCTGCGGGCGCTGGGGGTCAACCCGGACAGCGAGCAGCCGTCGGGCAGCACCGACGAGACGCTGGCCGAGGTGGTGGCCCGCGGCAGCGCCGCGCCGCCGCCCAAGGTGACCAAGCACGCGTCGATCATCATCTTGACGTCGGGCACCACCGGCACCCCCAAGGGCGCCAACCGGGCCACCCCGGCCACCCTGGCCCCGGTCGGCGGCATCCTGTCGCACGTGCCGTTCAAGGCCGGGGAGGTGACGTCGCTGCCGTCGCCGATGTTCCACGCGCTGGGGTATCTGCACGCCACCTTGGCGATGTTCTTCGGGTCGACGCTGGTGCTGCGGCGCCGGTTCAAGCCGGCCACCGTGCTGGCGGACCTGGACAAGCACAAGGTGACCGCGATGGTCGTCGTCCCGGTGATGCTGTCGAGGCTCCTGGACCAGCTGGAGAAGACCGACCCCCGGCCGGACCTGTCGGCGCTGCGGATCGTGTTCGTGTCCGGCTCGCAACTGGGCGGCGAGCTGGCCAGCCGGGCGATGAAGGATCTCGGGCCGGTCATCTACAACATGTACGGGTCCACCGAGGTGGCGTTCGCGACGATCGCGCGGCCGCAGGATCTGCAGCACGACCCGTCCACCGTCGGGCCGGTGGTCAAAGGCGTGAAGGTCAAGATCCTCGACGAGAACGGCCACGAGTTGCCGCAGGGCCAGGTGGGGCGGATCTTCGTCGGCAACTTCTTCCCGTTCGAGGGCTACACCGGCGGCGGCGGCAAGCAGATCATCGACGGGCTGCTGTCGTCGGGGGACGTCGGGTACTTCGACGAGCACGGGCTGCTCTACGTGTCCGGCCGCGACGACGAGATGATCGTCTCCGGCGGCGAGAACGTGTTCCCCGCCGAGGTCGAGGACCTGATCAGCGGGCATCCCGACGTGGTGGAGGCCACCGCGCTCGGTGTCGAGGACTCCGAGTGGGGGGCGCGGCTGCGCGCGTTCGTGGTCAAGAAGGCCGATTCGAGTGTCGACGAGGACGCGATCAAGCTCTACGTGAAAGAGCACCTGGCCCGCTACAAGGTGCCCCGCGAGGTGATCTTCCTCGACGAGCTGCCGCGTAACCCCACCGGCAAGATCCTCAAGCGCGAGCTGCGGGAGTTGTAATTCTGCCGCGAGCGCACCTTCTGCCGCGAGCGTGCGCGTCCCCGGCCGACACGCCGAGGTTTTCTCCGTTTCTGCGCACGCTCGCGTCGGCGGGCCGACAGGCGGGCCGACAGCCGGTCCGGTGAAATTGTTTCTAGGGCTGTGCTTTTTGGCCTAGCAACGACCATGGCCGCAATCTCACCGTGTCCAGCGCAGCTGGCTCACCCGTCGAATCCGGTTGCGCCGTCGAGTTGTTCGCGCAGGATGTCCAGTTGCCCGCTGTGCCGGGCGGTCTCCTCGATCATGTGCACGTAGATCCAGCGCAGCGACACCTGGCCGAACCGGCGGTGCGGCACGGTGTGCTCCAGCGGGTAGCGCGCGGCGATCAGGCGGGACTGCGCGCACTGCTGCCGATATTCGGCGACGAACGTAGCGAGTGACTCCTCGGGAGCGACCTCGAATTCCCACTCCCGCTCGTGCAGGCGACGGTTGTCGTCGACCCGCTCCTGCAGCAGCTGGTCGAACCAGCCGTACTCCGCCCAGCGCAGGTGCTTGACCAACCCGCCCACCGTCGTCGCCGAGGTCACCAGCCGACGGCGGGCGTCGGCGTCGGCGAGGCCGGACACCTTGCGCACCACGATGTCTCGATAGTCGTCCAGGAACGACTCCAGCGTCTCGCGCTCGCCGGCATCCGTTCGGTCGCGACGATTGGGTGGGGCTTCGGTCATGACGGCGAACCTAGCACCGACCCCGGCGAGGCCGCGACGGGTTTTCCGGCTGGCCGCGAGCGTGCGCAGAAACGGTGAAACCGCCGGCGTGGCGGCCGGGGACACGCACGCTCGCGGGGAACTCAACCCCCTACGGGTCGCGGGGGAGGCCGAGCAGGCGCTCGGCGATGATGTTGAGCTGCACCTCCGAGGTGCCGCCGTAGATGGTGGTGGCCCGGCTGGCCAGCAGGTAATCGGCCCACTTGCCGGGCAGCTGCTCGGCGTCCCCGATCGCGGCCTCGCCGCCGAGCGAGGACACCGCGAACTCCGCGTAGCCCTGCCCGGTGCGCATCGACAGCAGCTTGGAGATCGCCGCCGCGGGCATCGCGTCGCCGCCGGCCAGCGTCAGCAGCGTGGACCGCAAGTTGAGCACCTTGGCGGCGTGGCCTTCGGCGATCAACTGCCCGGCCCGGTGCTGCCCGCTCTGGTCGAACTGGCCGTCACGCACGAACCCGACGAACTCGTCGAGGTTGGCCAAAAACGGTGCCTCGCTGCTGCCGATCGACACCCGCTCGTTGGTCAGCGTGTTGCGGCTGACCTCCCAGCCGCGGTTCACCTCGCCGAGCACCATCGAATCGGGCACGAACACGTCGTCGATGAACACCGTGTTGAACATCGCGCCGCCGGTGAGTTCCCGCAGCGGCTTGACCGTCACGCCGTCGGCCTTCATGTCCAGCAGGAAGTAGGTGATGCCATTGTGTTTCGGTGCACTGGGGTCGGTGCGGGCCAACAGCGCGCCCCACTCGGAGAACTGGGCGGCGGTGGTCCAGATCTTCTGCCCGGTGATCCGCCAGCCGCCGTCGACCTTGGTGGCCTTGGTGGTCAGGCTGGCCAGATCCGACCCGGCGCCCGGCTCGGAAAACAGCTGGCACCAGATCATCTCGCCGCGGAAGGTGGGCGGCAGGAACCGCTGCTGCTGCTCGTCGGTGCCGTAGGCGACGATCGACGGGATGATCCATGCCGCGATCCCCATCTGCGGCCGTCGCACCCGCCCGGCGGTGAACTCCTGGGCGATGATGATCTGTTCGACGGGGCTGGCCGCGCGGCCCCACGGCTTGGGCAGGTGCGGCTGCACCCACCCGGCCTCGGCGATCGCCGCGTTGCGTTCGGCGCGCGGGATCGCCTTGAGCGCGGCCACCTCGTCGCGGATCTCGGCGCGCAGCTTCTCGGTGTCGGGGTCCAAATCGATGTCCACCCGGCGCATCCCGGTGCTGGTCGCGGTGTCGACCACCCGCTGCGGGTACTCCGCGTGCCGACCGAACGAGGCGGCCAGGATCAGCGCCCGGCGGTAGTAGATGTTGGTGTCGTGCTCCCAGGTGAAGCCGATGCCGCCGTGCACCTGGATACAGTCCTGGGCGCAGCGCTGCGCGGCCGCCGGTGCCAGCGTCGCCGCCACCGCGGCGGCGAATTCCATCGCGGAATCACCCAGGTCCCAGTTGTTTTCGCGGGCCTCGTCGATCGCACGGGCGGCGTCCCACACCGCCGCGGTGGCCCGTTCGGTGTCGGCGATCATCTCGGCGCACTTGTGCTTGACGGCCTGGAACTGGCCGATCGGTCGGCCGAACTGTTCCCGGATCTTGGCGTATGCGGCGGCGGTGTCGGTGGCCCACCGCGCGACGCCGATGGCCTCGGCGGCCAGCAGCGTGGTGATCAGCGCGTGCCCCACCGGCTGGCGCAGGTTGCTCAGCACGACGTCGTCGCCGACCTCGACGGCGTTGGCGCGCACATGCGCGATCGGGCGCAGCGGGTCGACGCTTTTGACCGGCTCGATCTCCAGCTGGTCGGCGCGCAGCACCAGCCACTCCTCGCCGCTGTCGATCGCCACCGGCAACACCAGCACCGAGGCCTGCGCCGCCGCGGGCACCGCCCGCACCTCGCCGCGGATCACCAGCCCGGTGCCGTGCCGGGTGGCGGTCAGCCCCGACTCCAGGGCGTAGGCGCCGATCGCCGCGCCGGACGCCAGCTCGACCAACACCTTGGCGTCGGGGTCGTGCGCGGCGATCAGCGCGCTGGCGATCGCCGACGGCACAAACGGTCCGGGCACCGCGCCGTAGCCGAACTCGGCCAGCACCACCGCCAACTCCAGGATGCCAAAGCCTTGCCCACCAACGGATTCGGCCAGGTGCACGCCCGGTAGGCCTTGGTCGGCGGCCGCCTGCCAGTACGGCGGCGGATTCTCGATCGGGGTTTCCAGCGCCGCGTGCAGGACCTCCGACGGCGCGACCCGCGCCACCAGGGACCGCACCGAGTCGGCCAGGTCTTGATGTTCGGAGGTGATCGCAATGGGCATCGGCTTGCCTTCCCCTTTGAAGTTCGTGCCAGTACCTAATAACCGGTGGGTTGGGGGCGAGCTTACTCGTCGGTCAGGAGACGGATCGAGGGGCCATTCACCACATGTGCTACCTCCTCACCGTCGCGCAAACGGCGGCAATTGTCGATGGCGATGTCCAGGTAGCGTGCCATGGTGTCGGCGGTGTACCAGCTGACGTGCGGGCTCAGTACCACGTTGTCCAGAACCAGCAGCGGGTTATCGGCCGGCACCGGCTCGACGGCAAACACGTCCAACCCCGCTGCGGCCAGCCGGCCGTCGCGCAGCGCGTCGATGAGCGCGTCCTCGTCGACGATCGGACCGCGAGAGGTGTTGACCAGCACCGCGCCCCGCTTCATCCCGGCCAACGCCGCCCGGTCCAGCAGATGATGGGACGCGTCGGTGAGCGGCAGGTGCAGCGAGACGATATCGCTGGCGGCCAGCAACTCGGGCAGCGGCCGCCAGCCGGGCCGGCCGTCGTCGCCGGTGCTGGTGTGCAGCACGGTGGCGCCCATCGCGGCGACCATCTGCTCGACCCGCTGGGCGATATTGCCGTAGCCGACCAGCCCGACGGTGCACCCGCCGATATCGCGGCAGTGCTGGCCCAGCTCGGGGTCGGCCGGCCAGCCGCGGCCGGCGCGGGTCGCCCGGTCCAGCGTGATGAGCCGGCGCAGCGCGGCCAGCATCAGCAGCACCGTGCCCTCGGCCACCGACGGCGCGTTCGCGCCGGGCATATTGGCGACCGCGATACCACGCTCGGTGGCGACGCCGACGTCGACGGTGTTCACTCCGGCGCCGAGCTTCTGCACCAGCCGCAGCCGCGGGGCGGCCCGCAGATCGGCGGCCGGCAGCGGCCGCAGCACATGCCAGATGACCTCGGCCGCGGGCAGTTCGGCGTAGAAGGTGGCGTCGTCGTCGGCGGCGCACCACCGCACCGTCAGCCAGTCCGCTTCGCGCGCCACCCGCTCGAGCACCGCCTCGCCCGGCACGAAGTGGGCCAGCACCGTCACCGCCACCGTTTAGCGATCCACTTGGCGATGGTGTCGGCCTGCTCGCTGCGCGCACCCGGGGTGGTGAAGTAGTGGTCGCTGTCGATCGAGCACAGGGTTTTGTCGGCGCTGGCCAGCGCGTCATAGATGCGCTGGGCATCCGACGGGTACACCCCGGTGTCGCCGTCGGCGTTGATCACCAGCGCCGGGCAAGTGATCCGGGCCAGGTGCGGTTCGGCCCGGGTCTGTGCGGTCCGCAGGCTCCACATCCCCAGCCAGTTCCGTAGCGTGCAGGCCGCGGCGATGCCGTGCGCGGACCGGTTCGCCTTGACCGGCACCCCGGCGTAGCACATGTTCGGCTGGCGTTTGGTGGGCTCCAGCGTCGGGTCGACCATCCGCGGGTCGGCCCAGGTCCGCATCACCGTGAATGGGCGGTCGGAAAACCCTGCCGCCCGAACGCGTTTGAGCTCGGTCTGGGCCCAGTCGGTGATGGCGTGATTGCGCGCCACCTGGGCCGCCCGGTAGGCGGCGACGAACTCCGGTGGGTACGGCGGGCCGTTGTGCTCGTTGAACAGGTCCAGGGCAGGATCGGTGGCGACCGGATCGTTCTCGTCGACCACCGCGCCGTCCATCCACGCGGTCAACACCTCGGGGCGCCCGGGATGCGCGGCGCTGGCCACGTAGCCGTCGGCGGCGGGCAACTCGGCGAGCCCGGCCGCCGGCCGCATCCCCGGCAGCGGGGTCACATTGGGGTCGACGGCTTGGGACTGATAGGCGGCCATCAACGACCCGCCGCCGGAATTGCCCAGCAGCACCACGACGTCCACCCCGGCCACGTCGCGCAGCCAGCGCACCCCGACCCCGATGTCCACCAGCGCGTGATCGAGCAAAAAGCTGCTCTCGAAGCCGCGGAAGCGGGTGTTCCAGCCCAGGAACCCGATGCCGCGGGTGGCGATGTAGTCGGCGAGGTAATGCTCGGAAAAGTCGATCTGGTAGTGGGTGGCGATAATCGCCACCTTCGGTTTGCGGCCCACCCCGCGGTGATACAGCCCCTGGCAGGGGTGACCGCCGGCGCCGGCGCGCCGGGCGGTGGGGGAGTCCAGCCCGATGAACTCGCGGACAACACCCGGTGTGCCGGTGCGGGATTGAGTCATATCAGCTACCCTCCCTGCAGTAGATGGCGCGGTAGAAAACGTTGCTCAACGTGGTGATGCAGGCCTCGTCGTCGGGATCGCTGGCCGCCCCGCTGAGCTGGACGTAGCAGAACTGGTTGAACATGGCCACGATCGCCTCGGCGAGCAGCCGAGGATCGTCGCCGGCACAGTAGCCCTCGTCCTGGGCGCGTTTGACCATCTCGGTGATGAAAGCGATGGGAATGGCGCAGATCTCGGCCCAGTACTGGGCGAAGTCGTCGTTGACCATCGCCAGCTGGGACACCCCGATCATCTCGGCCAGCCGGTGGCGGTAGGTCCGCCAATGCGCGGCCGCCGCCTCATGCGCGCGCTCCCGGTTGGACAAGCCGTGCCGGGTCACCGTGGCCGCGCGCCGATTCGCCTCGTCGCGGAACCGCAGCGCCCATTCCCGCAGCATCGCCTCTTTGGAGTCGTAGTAGTTGTAGAACGACGCCGTCGACTTCCCGGCCTCCGCGGCGATATCGGCGATGGTGGCCGCCAGAATGCCTTTGCGCGCGATCACCGCCCGCGCGGCGGCGTCGATCGCGGCCTGGGTCTGCCGGCCGCGGGCGGTGGGCTGCCCGAGCTGGCTGGATTGCGCCGACATGTGACTCCCGGTTTCGACGGCATTGATCGAATCTGAACCTGATGTTAGATTCAGATTCAGTCCTTGCCTAGCGCTCGGAGGATTCGAGATGATCCGACCCCACAACACCAACAGCGAATTCGACCTGGGCGGCTTCAACCACGTCGCGCTGGTGTGCTCCGATATGGCCCGCACCGTCGACTTCTACACCAATGTGCTGGGCATGCCGCTGGTCAAGGCGCTCGATCTGCCCAATGGGATGGGCCAGCATTTCTTCTTCGACGCCGGCAACGGCGACTGCCTGGCGTTCTTCTGGTTCGCCGAGGCCCCGGATTCGGTACCCGGAGTCACCGCCCCGGCGGCGATCCCCGGCATCGGCGACATCGTCAGCGCGGTCAGCTCGCTGAACCACGTCGCCCTGCAGGTTCCGCCGGAGAAGTTCGACGAGTACCGGGTCAAGCTGAAGGCCAAAGGCGTGCGGGTCGGCCCGGTGCTGAACCACGACGAATCCGAGATGCAGGTTTCGGCGACGGTGCACCCCGGAGTCTACGTGCGCTCATTCTACTTTCAGGATCCCGACGGCATCACACTCGAGTTCGCCTGCTGGGTCAAGGAATTCACCGAGGCGGACACCCGGACGGTGCCGAAGACCGCCGCGGACCGCCGGGTTCCGGCCGCGCACTAGTCGCGGTACAGCGCGGGGTCGGCGAGTTCGTCGAGCAGCGAGGTCAGCTGGTCAACGAGCTGGTCGGGCTGCAGCCGCACCGCACCGGCCAGCCAGGCGCTGAGGGTCTGGGCCACCCCGCCGACCACGAAATGGGCGGCGGCTCGGATCCGGTCGTTCTCCGGCACCTGCAGCGCGTTCTCCACGTGCCGGCCGGACAGCATCGCGAACAGCGTGCTGGATTCAACGCGCTTGCGGACCAGCACCGCGTTGGCCAGCTCCGCGCTGAACAGCAACCGGCCGATCCGGGCGTCGCCGGCGATGGTGTTGACCAGATGCGCCATCCCGGTGCGGGTCTGCTGGGCGGGCGGCACCGCCGCCACCGCGGACTGGGTCGAGGTCGCCAAATCGGTGATCACCCAGTCGAACACCGCGCCGACGAACTCGTCCTTGTCGGCGAAGCTCTCGTAGAAATACCGGGCGGCCACCCCGGCCCGTCGGCATACGCCGCGCACGGTCAGCTCGGCCATCTCCTGCGGGGCGGCCCCGAGCAGGTCCAGGCCGGCGTTGAGCAGGCGGGCCCGGCGCGCGGCCAGCCGGTCGGCTGCCTGGACGCCACGGTAGGGGCGCTCGCGCACGGCTGGAACCACGCCCACCATCTTGACAGTTGTCAACCGCGCGTGCAATATCGGGAATCAGACGTTCTCACAATTGGCGAGGAGCAGGCGATGACTGTCAGCGAGTCGATTCCCCTGGTCGAGCGCACGGTCAGCGATGCGCTGGACCGGTCGCGCCCGGCCCGGCGGCGCCGCTGGCTGCCGCAGGTTGCCTGCACCGACAACATGATGATGGGGGCGGCCCTGTTGGCCGGCCCGGCCAACGTGATCATGCAGCTGGCCAGCCCGGGCGTGGGCTACGGCGTGCTGGAGAGCAAGGTCGAAAGCGGTCGGGTGGACCTGCATCCGATCAAGCGGGCCCGCACCACCTTCACTTACCTGGTGGTGTCCACCCAGGGCAGCCCGGCGCAAAAGGCCGCGTTCCGGGAGGCGGTCAACACCGCCCACCGCCAGGTCCGCTCCACCGCCGAAAGCCCGGTGAAATACAACGCTTTCGATCCCAAGCTGCAGCTGTGGGTGGGTGCGTGCTTGTACAAGGGGCAGGTCGATATCCACCGCATCTTCCTCGGCGAGATGGACGCCGACCACGCCGACCGCCACTACCACGGCGAGGGCAAGGCGATGGCCACCATGCTGCAGGTGCCCGAGGACATGTGGCCGGCCAACCGCGCCGCGTTCGACCGGTACTGGCAGGAGCAGCTGGACCACGTGCACATCGACGACACGGTGCGCGAGTACCTGTATCCGATCGCGGCGTCCCGGATGCGTGGGATGACCCTGCCCGGCCCGCTGCAGCGGGCATCCGAACGCATGGCCCTGCTGATCACCACCGGCTTTCTCCCGCAACGCTTCCGCGACGAGATGCGGTTGCCGTGGGACGACGTCAAACAACGCCGGTTCGACCGGCTGATGCGGGTGCTGCGGGTGGCCAACAACCTGCTGCCCGGGTTCATCCGGAACTTCCCGTTCAACGTGTTGCTGTGGGACGTGGATCGCCGCATCAGGACCGGTCGCCCGCTGGTGTAGCCGCAAACCGGTCAACGGCGTGGTCCAATGGGCCATGCTGTTTCGTCAGCTGGAATATTTCGTCGCGCTGGCGCGGGAGCGGCACTTCGCCCGTGCCGCCGCCGCCTGCTATGTCTCCCAGCCCGCGCTGTCGGAGGCGATCCGCAAGCTCGAACACGAGCTGAAGGTGCCGCTGGTGCGGCGCGGCCAAAAATTCGAGGGCCTGACCCCGGAGGGGGAGCGGCTGGTGCTGTGGGCGCGGCGCATTCTGGCCGACCGGGACGCGCTCAAACAGGAGGTCACCGCCCTGCAGACCGGGCTCACCGGCGAGCTGCGGCTCGGGGTCATCCCGGCCGCCGCGAGCACGGTGGCCCTGCTCACCGACCCGCTGTGCGCCGCGCACCCGCTGGTGCGGGTGCAACTCGAGACGAGTCTGCGGTCGGCCGACATTATCGAGCGGGTCCGCCGGTTCGAGCTGGATGCCGGCGTCATCCACCCGGACCGGGAGGACACCGCCGATTTGGTGGTCACCCCGCTGTATGAGGAGCAGCAGGTCCTCGTCGCCGGCACCGACCTGCTCACCGGCCAAGCCGACACCATCAGCTGGGCAGATGTCGTGGAATTGCCGATGTGCCTGCTCGCCGGCGGGATGCGCGGTCGCCGGCTCATCGACGATGCGCTGGCCACGCACGGCCTGGCGGTGACACCGCGGCTGGAGACCGATTCGGTGGTGGCCCTGCTCGCCCACGTCGGCACAGGCCGGTGGGCCACGATCGTTCCGCAAACCTGGATCCGTGCCCTGCGGCTGCCCGGTACGGTCACGCTGCAGCTGCGCGATCCGTCGCTGACCGCGCCGGTCGCGTTGGTGACCAGCGCGGGGCAGCCCGGCTCGGTGCTGGCGCGCACCTTGCTGCAGACCGCGCGCGAGGCCGGCATCGGTGCTGTGCTCGGTGGGCCGCCCGCCGCGGGCTAACGATTCACCGCTCGATTGGTCTGGCCTATCACCCGGTCGGAAACGCGTCTTGGACACCGTCAACCTCGTCCCCGCAGACTGAAAAGCACGTTAGGAAACGACGAAATTCAGCGGGGTGTCCGATGGCTAAGATCCCTTGTGGGATAAGCTGTTTCGCGGATCTGACAGGTGCCCGTGCCTTAATGGTGGGGCACGGTCAGACGTCGCAATCAATTGTCGGGTGCCGCGATGAATGAGCGGGCAACGCCAATCGATGGTGCGACCAACTCGCACCGGCGCCGCGAAACTTTCGACGGGCCCAGAACCCCGGACGCGGACTGGGCGATGCTTGTCGACGCGTTGCGGGGCGAGCGCAAGACGCTTGCCCGGCGGGTCAGTGAAGCTCTCCGGACCCGGCTTCCGTCGTATCGCTCGGTTCCGTTAGGGGTGCTCGATGCCGAGGTCGAACTCGCGGTGGACCGGGCATTGGGGTCGGTCCACCCGGGGCGCGCGACCGTCGACGATGAGGACCTGGTGGAGCTTGCCGCGATCGGCGAGACCCGGGCGCGTCAGGGCGTCGGCATCGACGACCTGCTTCGTGGCTGGCGCATCGGCGTCGAGGTGCTGGTGAGATGCGCGCGGGAGACCGCCCAAGATTTGGGTATCGACGGCGTTCAGGTTTTGGAGTTTGTCCAATCGATGCTGGCGTGGTCGGACACGGCGATGATCGCCACTGCCAGCGCGCACCGACGGGTGGAACGTGCGTTGGCGTCCGCGGCCGACGAGGACCGGGAACGCTTCGTGCGGACGACGTTATTGGGTGCGGTCTCGACCGCTGAGCTGCGTATCCACGCCGAGATCTACGGACTCGACCCGGTCGGTGAGTACGTTGCCATCCGGGCGCGGCTCGGCGAGGGTGTCTCGCGACGGCAGCTCGAACAGGCGCTGGGCTTTCGGGATGGAACGCAACACCCGCGCGGACTGTGCGCCCTGGTGGACGGTGACCTCGCCGGTTTCCTGATCGAACCGCCGCCGAGCAACATCGATGCGGTGGTCGGGTTCGGGCCGCCGCGGCCGCTGCAGCGCCTGACCGAGTCCTACCGGCTGGCAGCGCGTGCGCTGGTGACCGCCGAGGCCTGCACGCTGCGGGGCTCCCACGACATTGCTTCGCTGGGCCTGCGCTCGGCGGTGGCGATGGACGCCGACGTGGGCGAGTTGCTACGCCGGCGTTACCTGGAGCCGTTGACCGCGGGCGGCTCCGCCGACGATCTGATCGCGACGCTGCGGGCCTATCTGGCCTGCGGAATGCGGGTGGAAAGCACCGCGACCCGGATATTCGTACATCAGAACACCGTGCGATATCGGCTGGCCCGCTTTGAAGAGCTGACCGGGGCCAGTCTGCGCGACACGGAGGTGCTCATCGAGCTGTGGTGGGCGCTCGAGTTGTCGGCGATGCGCATGTAGGGGCGCCCAAAGCGGGAACCGAAATCTCGGAGCCGGCTCCGTAGCCACCCAATCGCTGCGAGGGGACAGTCAAACGCAGAACTGCGGTACGTCTCCACGCAAATAGGGATGCGACGGCTTTCGGCCCGTGTTGGCGGGATGGCGACGGGTAGCGAACCCCGCGCCGGGGAAGCTGACCTGACGCTCTCGAACGAAACGGCAAGCCGAGAGATGTGTTCTAGGCCTGGCCGGTGAGACTGAAATATGTTGACACAACGACCAATTAAGCACCTCGAGTGGCGCTGCCACGGGCAGCTACCCATGCTGCTGCCTGGTTTGTAGTCACCACCAAAGTCGGCGGGGATATCTCGGAGTCGGCTCCGTAGCTATCGAACCGGGGACCGCAGATGCTGCTAGTTGCAGATGACGATCCCGAACCGAGGAGGAACTGATGGCCAACGTGCCCGATGGAGCTAGTTTTGACTTCGTAATCGTTGGCGGTGGGACGGCGGGCTGCGTCGTCGCCGGCCGCCTGGCCGAGAACCCCAACGTCAGGGTCCTGATCGTCGAGGCCGGTGTCGGCAACCCCTGGGACCTTGACGGGGTCACCACCCCGGGCACGGCGATGGAACTCCGCCACAGCCAATATGACTGGGACTACAAGGCGAAGTTTGTTGACCGCGGCGTGTGGGAACGCATCGACAAGCAGGACACCCGCGGCAAGATCCTCGGCGGCAGTTCCTCCGCCAACTACTTCAGCTGGGTCCCCGGCTGCAAGCCGACATACGACCGCTGGGCGGAGTACGGAGGCTCCGAGTGGACCTGGGAGCCGCTGGTTCCGTACTTACGCAAGAGCGCGACCTACCACGACGACTCCGGGACATTCTCATCCGACCTGCAGAAGATCGGCGCCGGCGGTCCGCTGCCCATTTCACACAACCTGATCCCGGAATTGCAGCCGTTCCGTGATGTCATCACCAAGGCCTGGACGTCCCGGGGTGAGCCGCTCACCGAGAACATCTTTGACGGTGAGATGCAGGGCCTTACCCACGCCGTCAACACCATCTACCGGGGCGTGCGCTCCGGCAGCTTCCTGTTCGTGAAGGACAAGCCCAACGTCACCATCGTGCCCGAAGTCCGCTCCAAGCAGCTGATCGTCGACTACGC
The DNA here is from genome assembly GCF_041287095.1 of Mycobacterium sp. pUA109. Taxonomy (NCBI): domain Bacteria; kingdom Bacillati; phylum Actinomycetota; class Actinomycetes; order Mycobacteriales; family Mycobacteriaceae; genus Mycobacterium; species Mycobacterium sp. pUA109. Next base: position 166,111 of record NZ_JBGGKS010000014.1, read on the forward strand.
CGAGCGCACGGCCAAGGGTGTGACCGTCATCGACCCCGCCGGCAATGAGCGCAACTACTACGCCACCCGTGAGGTCATCCTCTCTCAGGGCGTCTTCGAAAGCCCGAAGCTGCTGATGCTCAGCGGTATTGGCCCCGCGCGCGAGCTGGCCAAGCACGGCATCCCGGTGGTCGTCGACTCGCGCCACGTCGGCCAACACCTGTATGACCACCCCGGTGTCCCGTTCGTGCTGCGGATCAAGGACGGCTTCGCGCTGGACAGCAGCCTGTTGCGGCCGGGTCCCAAACACGACGCGGCGCTGGCCGCGTACGCGAAGGATCACTCCGGGCCGTTGGGCTCGGGCCTGTTGGAGATGATCGGATTTCCCCGCGTCGACAAGTACCTGGAGAAGGACCCGGTCTACCTTGAGGCCAAGGCCGCTAACGGCGGACTTGACCCCTTCTCGCCGGAGGGGCAGCCGCACTTCGAAATCGACTTCGTCCCCGCGTTCGGCAGTGCGTTCCAGTGGCAGTACCCGACACCCCCGGACGGCGACCACATCACGGTGATGGTGGACCTGGTCCGTCCGGCCTACGACGGTGGTGAGCTAACGCTCAACAGCGATGACCCGTTCATGGCGCCCAACATCAACCTGAACTACCTGTCCAATGAGCTGGACATCATCGCGTTGCGCGAGGGGGTCCGGTTCGCTTACGACATTCTCACCAAGGGTGACGGTTTCAAGGACCTGGTCGTCAGCCAGTACCCGTGGGATATGCCGCTGCATTCCGACGAATTGATGAGGACGTCCGTCCAGGACCGCGTCCAGACGTCGTATCACCCGTGCGGCACCAACCGGCTGTCGAAGAACATCGAACAAGGTGTGGTCGACCCGAAGCTGAAGGTGCACGGCATCAACAAGCTGCGTGTCATCGACGCTTCCGTCTTCCCGATCATCCCGGACTGCCGCATCCAGAACACCGTCTACATGGTGGGGGAGAAGGGTGCCGATCTGATCAAGGCCGACCACACGGACGTCTTCAAGTAATCCGGCGTGCTGCTCGCCCTGCGACCCGCTCCGGGGCGCGGCGGCACTCGGGGGCAGCCCGGGACCACCCGTGCTGCCCCCGGCCTGCCGTGATCGGTCTGGCCTATCAGCCGATCGGCGCTACGCCTTGGACAGCCGGGTGTTGCCCGACAAGACTGAAAAGTGGCTGAAGCAACGACGAACTCAGCTCAATATTTCCGCTTTTGAGGAGGAACCGATGGCGAAGTGCGTGATGGTGCTGTACCCGGATCCGGTAACCGGGTATCCGCCGAAGTATGCCCGCGACAGTGTCCCGGTGATCGACAGCTACCCCGACGGCAGCAGCTTGCCGACTCCGTCGAAGATCGACTTCACGCCCGGCGAGCTGGTCGGCTGTGTGTCGGGGGCGTTGGGCCTGCGGAAGTTCTTCGAGGAGAACGGGCACGAGTTGGTGGTCACCTCGGATAAAGACGGCCCGGACTCGGAGTTCGAGCGTGAGCTGGTCGATGCCGACATCGTGATCTCGCAGCCGTTTTGGCCGGCCTACATCACCAAGGAGCGGTTTGCCAAGGCGCCCAAGCTCAAGCTCGCTTTGACCGCCGGCATCGGGTCGGATCATGTGGACCTGCACGAGGCGCAGGCCCGCGGGGTGACGGTCGCCGAGGAAACCTGGAGCAACAGCGTCAGCGTCGCCGAGCACGCGGTGATGCAGATCCTGGCGTTGGTGCGCAACTTCGTCCCGTCGCACCAGTGGGTCGTCGATGGCGGCTGGAACATCGCCGACTGCGTGCAGCGCTCCTACGACGTGGAGGGCATGGACGTCGGGGTGATCGCGGCCGGCCGGATCGGGCGGGCGGTGCTGGAGCGGATGAAGCCGTTCGGCGTGAACCTGCACTACTTCGATGTGCACCGGCTGTCGCCGGAGCTGGAGCAGCAACTTGGCGTCACCTATCACCCCGACGTGGAGTCGCTGGCCCGCTCGGTGGACGTGGTGTCGATCCACTCACCGCTGATCGCGCAGACCCACCACATGTTCAACGAGAAGCTGCTCAAGTCGATGCGGCGCGGCTCCTACATCGTCAACACCGCCCGCGCCGAGGAGACCGACCAGAAGGCGATCGTGGCGGCCTTGGAGAGCGGCCAGCTCGCCGGCTATGCCGGCGATGTGTGGTTCCCGCAGCCGCCGCCGCCCGATCACCCGTGGCGCACCATGCCCAACCACGCGATGACCCCGCACATCTCGGGTTCCAGCTTGTCGGCGCAGGCCCGCTATGCCGCCGGCACCCGGGAGATCCTCGAAGACTGGTTCGCCGGCAGGCCGATCCGCTCGGAGTACCTGATCGTCGAGGGCGGCAAGTTCGCGGGCACGGGGGCGAAGTCCTACGCACAGTAGGCCGCAGACCGACTCGGCGGGGCGGGTGCACCGCCCCGGCCCGCCGAGTCGTCCAACGCTCCGCCCACGGCAGGGCGGTCGGTGACATCAGCTCGACCCACAACACCGAGAGGACGGCGAAATGACGGACAACTTCACCACAACCGATGGGGGCGCTCCGGCGCCGAGCAATGAGCGCTCGTTGACGCTGGGGCCCAATGGCCCGATCCTGTTGCAGGACACCTACCTCATCGAGCAGTTGGCCGCGTTCAACCGGGAGCGGGTTCCGGAGCGCCAACCGCACGCCAAGGGGACCGGGGCGTTTGGCCGGTTCGAGGTGACCAATGACGTCAGCGCCTACACGAAAGCCGCCGTATTTCAGCCGGGCGCGGTGACCGACGTGTTCGTGCGAGTGGCCGGCAACGCCAGTGAACGGGGCAGCGCCGATACGCTGCGCGACTCCCGGGGATTCTCGCTGAAGTTCTACACCTCCGAGGGCAACTACGACATCGTCGGCAACAACGTGCCGATCTTCTTCATCCGGGATCCGATCAAGTTTCCCAACCTGATCCGCTCCAACAAACGTCGCGCCGACAACGATTGCCACGACCACAACATGGTGTGGGACTTTTTTACCCAGTCGCCGGAGTCCGCGCATCTGGTGACGCTGATCATGGGGGACCGGGGCATCCCCAAAACGTATCGGCACATGAACGGCTACGGGTTGCACACGTTTAGCTGGACCAATCTCGGCGGGGAGATCTGCTGGGTGAAATACCACTACAAGACCGATCAGGGTGTCCAGTGTTTGACCCAGGAGGAGGCCGACCGGCTGGCCGGGTCCGACCCGGATTGCTGCCAGCGGGACTTGTTCGACGCGATCGCGCGGGGGGAGTTTCCGAGTTGGACACTTTACGTGCAGATCATGCCCTTCGAGGACGCCAAAACGTATCGGTTCAACCCGTTTGATGTGACCAAGGTGTGGCCGCATGCCGACTACCCGCTGATCGAGGTCGGGCGGATGACGTTGGACCGCAATCCCACCGATCACCACACCGAGGTGGAGCAGGCCGCGTTCGGGCCGCACAACATCGTGCCCGGCACCGGGCTCAGCCCGGACCGGCTGTTGTTGGGGCGCAGCTTCGCCTACGCCGACGCCCATCGGGCGCGGATCGGCGTCAACCACCATCAGATCCCGGTGAATGCGCCCAAGGTGCCGGTCCGCTCCTACTCCAAGGACGGCCGGATGCGGGTACAGAACGTGTCCGACCCGGTGTACACCCCGAACACCGTTGGCGGTCCGGTCGCCGACCCGGCACGGGCGGCCGAAGTTCTGTGGGCCGCCGACGGGGAGATGATGCGCGCCGCCTACACCCTGCGCCCCGCCGACGACGACTGGGGCCAGGCCGGCACCTTGGTACGGGAGGTGATGGACGACGCGCAGCGTCAACGACTGGTCCACAACATCGTTCTGCACGTGTCCAACGGCGTGACGGAGCCGGTGCTCTCGCGGGTGTTCGAATACTGGCGCAACGTCGACGCTGAAATCGGGAAGAAGGTCGAAGAAGGGGTACGGGCGAACCTCAACCACTAGCACGCACGGGCGCAGGCTGGGCGCGAGATGGCGGACAACTTCACGACGACGGGCGCGGGTGCGCCGGCGCCGAGCAACGAGCGGCCGCTGACGCTGGGGCCCAATGGTCCGATCCTGTTGCAGGACACCTACCTGATTGAGCAGTTGGCGGCGTTTAATCGGGAGCGGGTTGCGGAGCGGCAACCGCATGCCAAGGGTGCCGGCGCATTCGGCCGGTTCGAGGTCACCAACGATGTCAGCACCTACACCAAGGCGGCGCTGTTTCAGCCGGCTTCGACCACGGAGGTGTTCGCCCGGTTTTCGTCGGGTAATAGCGGTGAGCGCGGAAGTGCGGATACGGTGCGCGATAACCGCGGGTTTTCGGTGAAGTTCTACACCACCGAAGGCAACTTCGACATCGTCGGGAGCAACGTTCCGGTGTTTGCCATCCGGGATCCGATCAAGTTTCCCAACTTGATCCGCGCCGGCGGGCGCCGCGCGGATAACGACTGTCACGACCACAACATGGTCTGGGACTTTTGGACGCAGTCACCGGAGACCGCGCATCTGGTGACGGTGGTGATGGGCGATCGGGGTATCCCGAAGACGTTGCGGCATATGAACGGCTACGGGTTGCACGCATTTAGCTGGGTCAACGTCGGTGGCGAGATTTCTTGGGTCAAGTACCACTTCCTCTCCGATCAGGGAGTGGAGTGTTTGACCCAACAGGAGGCCGACCGGTTGGCCGGCACCGATCCCGACCGTTGCATGCGGGATTTGCACGCGTCGATCGCGCGGGGTGAGTTCCCGAGTTGGACACTCTACGTGCAGATCATGCCGTTCGCCGACGCCAAGTCCTACCGGTTCAACCCGTTTGATGTGACCAAGGTGTGGCCGCACGCGGATTATCCGCTGATCGAGGTCGGGCGGATGACGTTGGACCGCAATGTGACCGATCATCACACCGAGGTCGAGCAGGCGGCGTTCGGGCCGCACAACATCGTGCCCGGTACTGGGCTCAGCCCGGACCGGTTGTTGTTGGGGCGCTGCTTCGCCTACGCCGATGCACACCGCGCTCGGATCGGGGTCAACCATCATCAGATCCCGGTCAACGCCCCTAAGGTGCCGGTGCGCAGCTACTCCAAGGACGGGCGGATGCGGGTGCAGAACGTGTCGGATCCGGTCTACACGCCGAACACCGTTGGCGGCCCGCACGCCGACGTGGTACGGGCATCCGAAGTCGGGTGGCACGCCGACGGGGAGATGATGCGCGTCGCCTACACCCTGCGCAAAGACGATGACGACTTCGGCCAGGCCCGAACGCTGGTCCGCGCGGTGATGGACGACCAACAACGGGCACGGCTGGTCTCCAACATCGTCGGCCACGTGTCCAACGGCGTCAAAGAGCCCGTCCTGTCCCGCGTTTTCGCCTACTGGCACAACATCGACCCCGACCTCGGCCAACAAGTCGAACAGCGCGTCCGCGCCAACGCGCGTAGCTAAAGCCGCGATCGGCTGCCGCTGGCGCGAGTGGCACTCTCACTACGCGACGCGCCGACGATGCGTCGTGAGAGTGCCACTCGGCGGTCATCAAGGCGGTCTGGGGCGGGTGTGATGCAGGCCTCACGACGTCCCGATCGAGGTCACCCACTCCAAGGCCCGGTGACGTTTGCCGCGCTCGGTTTGAGAAATCGGGACATGGGGCACACCGCGGCGAGGGACGGAATCGAGGAGCGGCGTATGTCCACACGTTTCCAGGTCGGCGACCATGTGCGGTGGAACTCCGAAGCGGGCCACGTCAGCGGCACGATCACCAAGGTCCACACCGAAGACACCGAATACAAGGGGCATAAGCGTCGGGCCAGCCAGGACGAACCGCAGTACGAAATTAAAAGCGATAAAACCGATCACATTGCGATGCACAAGGGATCGGCACTGGAAAAGATCGACTGAGGCGGTGCCCGGGCCGTAGTGCCCGCCGGGCCGGTTGCCGGTTCCGGCAGGTTTGGCCTGCGTGTATGTCAGGCCGTGCCGCCCGTTTGTTCCCGCAAGACGACGATCCGCCAAGAGTTCGTCGGTTGACGACGTCGCTGCGCGGGGGCGGGGTGCGTAGCTTTTATGACGAACGCAACGGCGGAATTCGACCAACTCAGAATGCTAAAGCCGAAGCGGTTTAGAGAAACTCGTGAATCCGACCCCAGAAATGAGTAAAGCGATGTTCGCTGCCATTTTCATTATGCTGATCGTCGTGGCGCCGGTGTGGATCCCGGCGCTCATCTCCGGTGGCCACGCCCTGGCGAGCAGGAAGCGCGCGGCCCTCGACAACGCGTCATGATGCAGCGCCTCGCGGACCAGCGGCCTTACCGGCCCCGGCTGGCACGCACGCCGTCTTCGACCTTCTTACCGATATCGGGGTCGATGTTGCGCCAGTATTCGAACACCCGCGACAACACCGGGTCTTTCACGCCGACGGAGACGTGGTGAACGACGTTGTGCACCAGCCGTTGCCGCTGCGCGTCGTCCATCACCTCACGCACCAGGGTGCCGGCCTGGCTCCAGTCGTCGTCGGGTCGCAGCGTGTAGGCCGCGCGGATCATCTCACCGTCGGCGGCCCAGCGCACCTCGGCCGCCCGCGCCGGATCGGCCTTGGGGCCGCCAACGGAATTGGGCACGTACACCGGGTCGGAGGCGTTGCTGAACCGCATCCGCCCGTCCTTGGAGTAGGTGTGCACCGCGCACCGGGGGGCGTTGACCGGCAGCTGGTTGTGGTTGACCCCGATCCGGGTGCGATGGGCGTCGGCGTAGGCGAAATGCCGTCCCAACAGCAGCCGATCGGGGCTCAGCCCAATCCCGGGCACCAGATTGGACGGGGCGAACGCCGCCTGCTCCACCTCGGCGTGGTGGTCGGTGACGTTGCGGTCCAGGGTCAGCTTGCCGACGTCGATCAGCGGGTAATCGGCGTGCGGCCACACCTTGGTCACGTCAAACGGGTTGAACCGATAGGATTTTGCGTCCTCGAACGGCATGATCTGCACCTTCAGCGACCAGCTCGGAAACTCCCCGTCCGCGATCGCGTCGTGTAGATCCTGCATGCAGCAGTCCGGATCGCTGCCGGCCAGCCGGTCGCCCTCTTCCTGGGTCAAGCACTGCACCCCTTGATCGGACTTGAAGTGGTACTTCACCCAGCAGATCTCTCCGGCGGTGTTGACCCAGCTAAAGGCGTGCAGGCCGTAACCGTTCATGTGCCGAAACGTCTTGGGGATGCCCCGATCGCCCATCACCAACGTCACCAGATGCGCCGTCTCGGGGGACAGCGTCCAAAAGTCCCACTGCATGTTGTGGTCGTGGCAGTCGGTGTCGGCGCGACGCTTGGAGGAGCGGATCAGGTTGGGGAACTTGATCGGATCGCGGACGAAGAAGATCGGGACGTTGTTGCCGACGATGTCGTAGTTGCCCTCGGCGGTGTAGAACTTCACCGAAAACCCGCGGGTGTCGCGCAGGGTGTCTGCGCTGCCCCGCTCGCCGGCGTTGGTGGCCAGCCGGGCAAACGCCTCGGTCACCGCGCCCGGCTGAAACACCGCCGCCCGGGTGTAGGCGCTGAGATCGTTGGTGACTTCGAATCTTCCGTAGGCCCCCGTCCCCTTGGCATGCGGTTGCCGTTCCGGCACCCGCTCCCGGTTGAAGTTGGCCATCTGCTCGATCAGGTAGGCGTCCTGCAGCAGAATCGGCCCGTCGGGGCCCACGGTCAGCGACTGGGTGTCGCTGGGCGCCGGGGCGCCCGCATCGGTCGTGGTGAACTTGTCCGTGGTCATGAGCGCCGCTCCTCGAGTTGGTTTCGGGCAGGCTTCCCCGTGCGTCGGCAGGCGGTGCGCGCGCCCCACATGTCACCGACTAGCCAGCGGACCGAGGGTGCGACCCATTATTCGCCGGGTAGACGCGGCCAGCGCTGTCATTGACGAATGTTGTGGGAGCTGCTGAAAACACCGCGCGAACCCTGTGGTGACGACCAAACGCCACGGACCCCCGTCCGGGCGCCACCCGGCCCGCGTGTTCCGCAAATGACCGTCGCAACGAGAAACGGTCACTCAATTGCGGAGAATGTCCGCGGGTGCATTGGCCGCGCTCCGAGCGCACCGATTTCCGTCCGCCACGGCATACTGTTCCCGCAAACCATGATTGATATTCGAAAATCTTTCGCATTTGCGGATCGCCGGGTGGGCCGCCGATGTCGCCGAGGGGTCCGGCCGCGGCCATGCTAACGCTGGGAGGGGTTCGGTGTCACCGAAGTGCCTCTGCCGCAACATGAGTACGCGGATACCGGATCTGCGCTGACGCGGGTCAAGAGGCCCCAGTCAATCCGTAATTGCGTCGCAGAATTGGAACTCAGCCAGCAATTGCGGTGTCCGCTGGTGGGGCTGGTGTTGTACGTCTTTGGGGGGATGTAACACCGTATCAACATCACTTTCAGCAATTCGCACAACATTCACCAATGCGCCTGCTTCCGCGGTTTATCGGGCGAATAATGACGTCTAGCCTGGTTCCCGCTGACTCGTCGACGATGGCTGGCGCGCGTCGATTACCGCCAGCAGCGAGGGCGGCAGCGATCCCGACCCGCATGAGGAGGCACGATGAGCACCAAGACGCAGGCCTATCCGACCGCGAACGGCCGACGCTTCACCCTGGATGTGCCGCCCGCTGCGCTGGCGGCGTCGCGCGCGGACCCGCACGCCGACAACGACATACCGCCCTACATGGACTATCAACACACCGACCGGCTGGACAACTTCACCGTGATGGAGGTCGCCGGCAAGAGCCGCTGCCACGGCATGCATCTAGAAGGCCTGGCCCACCCGATCACCCCGATCGGCATGCACTACCTGCTGATCCACTACGACATCCCCTACATCGACGAGAAGAGCTACCAGGTCAAGGTCGACGGCCTGGTGAAAAAGAAGCTGACGTTGGACATGGACAAGCTGCGCAGCATGCCGAAGGTCACCATCCCGGCCACGATGGAATGCTGCGGCAACGGCCGGGCCAGCCAGCGCTGGCGGCTGTGGGCGCACGTGCCGTGGAACCACGACGCGATCGGGACCGCCGAGTGGACCGGCACGCCGCTGCGCGGGGTCCTCGAGGAAGCCGGCCTGCACGACAACGCGGTGGAAATCCTGTTCACCGGGCGGGACAAGGGCATCCAGGGCCCGCCCGACGGCGCCGAAGTGCAGTACTTCCAGCGCAGCCTGACCGTCGACTACGTGATGAACCCCGACAACGATGTCCTGCTGTGCTACGAGATCAACGGCCAGCCGTTGCCGCCGCAGCACGGCTTCCCGCTGCGACTGCTGGTGCCGGGCTGGCTGGGGGCCACCAACGTCAAATGGATCGACTCGATCGAGGCGATCGACTGGCGGCTCACCAAGAACCAGATGAAGTGGTACAGCTACGCCGAAAACGACGAAGACCCCAACCGCATCCCGTGCACCTTCGAGAAGGTCCGGGCGATGATGATCCCGCCCGGCATCCCCGACTTCTTGTGTCGGATCCGCCACCTGGAGGAGACGGACGCCGTCGAGTTGCGGGGCCGGGCCTGGGCTGGCGGGCTGGGCATCCAGAGCGTGGAGGTCAGCCTCGACGGCGGCGACACCTGGTCGTTCGCGAAACTCGACAAACCGTTCGGCAAATGGGCCTGGGTCGGCTGGTCGTTCACCTGGCAGCACGTCACCCCCGGTGAGTACACGTTGCGGTGCCGCGCCAAAGACGAGCGGGGCAACATGTCGATGGACGACGATTCGGCGCACGACTACTACGCGATGGACATCCCCAAGTCGCAGTACGTCGATGTGAACGTGTACCCCAGGGGCACGCTGACGGTGGGCAACAAGATCGACTGCCCGGTGCAGTTCCCGTCACTGTGAACACGCCGGCATGACGGTCACGGCGCTGGGTATTCCGGTGGTGCTGCGTCGGGTTGAACCGCGCAGCACCGCGGTCCCGTCACACGGTCCGCTGATCGACAGCTACGGGCGGGTGGCCACCGACCTGCGGGTGTCGGTGACCGATCGGTGCAACCTGCGGTGCACCTACTGCATGCCCGCCGACGGCGTGCCGTGGCTGCCCCGCCAGCAGCTGCTGCGGCCCGACGAGATCAACCGGTTGGTGCGCATCGGCGTGACGCGGCTGGGGGTGAGCCGGGTGCGGTTCACCGGCGGAGAACCGTTGCTGGCCAAGCATCTCGAGGACCTCGTCGCCGCCGCGGCGGCGCTGCGCCCACGCCCCCAGCTCGCGCTGACCACCAACGGGGTCGGATTGGCCGCGCGGGCGCAGGCGTTGGCGCGGGCCGGCTTGGACCGGGTCAACGTGTCGCTGGACAGCACCGACCCGGCCCACTTCGCGGCGATCACCCGACGCGACCGACTGGCCGAGGTGTTGGCCGGCCTCGCCACCGCGCATGCGGCCGGGCTGCGGCCGGTGAAAGTCAACGCGGTGCTCGATCCCACCACCGGCCTCGACGACGCGGTGCCGCTGGTGCGGTTCTGCCTGGTGTCCGACTACCAACTGCGGATCATCGAACAGATGCCGCTGGACGCCGGACATCAGTGGCGCCGCGACGCCGAAGTCACCGCCGACCAGGTGCTGGATAGGCTGGGCCGGCATTTCACGCTGCAGCCCGATCCCGCGCCGCGCGGTTCGGCGCCCGCGGAGCTGTGGCAGGTCACCGACCGCGCGAGCGGTGCCAGCGGCCGCGTCGGCATCATCGCGTCGGTGACCCACAACTTCTGCGCGGCGTGTGACCGCACCCGGTTGACCGCCGACGGGCAACTCCGCAGTTGCCTGTTCGCCCGCGAGGAGACCGACCTGCGCGGGCTGCTGCGCGGCGGTGCCGACGACGACGCGATCGAGGCCGCTTGGCGGGCGGCGATGTGGGCGAAGCCGGCCGGCCACGGCATCAACGAGCCGGGCTTCGTGCAGCCGTCCCGGCCGATGAGTGCGATCGGTGGGTGACCGGGTGACCGCGACCACGCCCGGTGTACGGTCCGTGCTGGTGCGGCGCGCGGTGGTCACCGAGCAGCCAATCCTGTTGTCCGAACACGAGGAACTGGTCGGCGGGCCGGGCGCCGGGGCCATCGTGGGCTTCGTCGGGACGATCCGCGACCACGACCATGGGCGTCCGGTGCTGCGGCTGGAATATTCCGCGCACCCGTCGGCGGCACGGGTGCTGGCCGAGGTGCTGGCCGAACTCGCCGAGCAATGCGTGGGAGTGCGGGCGATCGCCGCGAGCCATCGAGTCGGGCCGTTGCCCATCGGGGCGGCCGCGCTGGTGGCGGCGGTCGCCGCCGACCATCGGCAGGCGGCGTTCGCGACGTGCGCGCAACTGGTCGACCTCGTCAAGGCGCGGCTGCCGGTGTGGAAGCATCAGTTCTTCGCCGATGGCACCGACGAATGGGTGGGCTGCGCCTAACGCCTAAGTGGTCCGGCGGCCGCGATCCAGGCCGAACGCGATCGCCCAACCGAGCAGCCCGGCCACCAGTCCGAACCCGAGGTGAAACAGCACCCGTTCGGTCATCCCGGCCGAGGCCAACACCAGCAGGTGGCCCCCGCCGAGCATGGGCGCGAGCGAACCCGCCAGGGCGACAAGGTGAATCGGGGCGGCCGCCAGCGCGACCAGCCAGCGGCGGCGACGCACCACCGGTGCGGCGGCCACCGCGTACAGCAGCACCGCCGCGGCCAGGTAGCGGGCGCTGTCGGCGGGCCCGGGCGCCAAGTGCAGCAGCAATGACGCCACCGTCGACCCCGCCCCGACCGCCAGCACCGTTTCCCGCCGCCGCGTGGTCAACGCCACCGCCACCAGCAGTGTCAGCCAGATCAAACCACGGTGCCCGGGCAGCCCCATCGGGATGCGCAGGTCGGCGTACCCGACGATGACGGCGACCGCGAGCACCGGAAACACCACCTCGCGGGCCCAGCGGCTCACCGCCGGGTTTGTCGACTGCAGCACGGTCACCGGCTCACGGTAGGCCCGCGCGTCAGCCCCGCACAACCTCAGTTGCGGAGCGTCGCCGGCTTGAGGCTCCGCTGATACGACCCATAAGGTCGATCGGTGCGCGCGTTCACCGGACAGCTGCTGATCCTGGCGATCTTGTTGCTCGGTGGGTGCGCGGACCGGGGCGTCGACCTCGCGGTCAGCGAGAACGGCCGGGCGCTGGCCGATTTCACGCTGGCGCGGTTGCGCGAACTGCGCCAGGTCGAGATCGCGACACCGCAGTCGCGCGGCGCGCAAGTCCAGCACGGACCCACGGTGCGCTCGGTGCTCGACGCCGCCGGCGCGACCCAGGTGGACCGGGTGCGGGTGGAGGGCCGCGACCCGGCGCAGACCCTGACCGGCGAGCTGACCGAGCGGGTCATCTTGAGCGAGACCAAACGCCACACCCTCAAGCTGGTCGGCGCCGATCTGGACCGCGGCCGCTGGGTCCGCGACGTCACCGCCCTGGTGGTCAACCCGTGACCGCGCAGGCCGGTGTCGACCTGCTGATCGGCATCGACGACACCGATGACCTGTGGAGCCCCGGCACCGGCCGTCGCGCCCGGGCGCTGCTGGTCGAGTTGGCGGCCGCCGGCCTGGGGTCGTCGGCCGGGGCGACCCGCCATCAGCTGCTGGTCGACGACCGCATCCCCTACACCTCGCACAACTCCAGCGCCTGCCTGGCCTGGCGCAGCCCCGCCGGCAACCCACGCGACGTGCGGGCCGCGGTGATCGAGCGGGCCGGGCGGTTTTTGGAGCGGGTGTGCCCGCCCGACGCCGACCCCGGTCTGGTGGTGGCCGTGCCCGACGACCTCGGTGAGGCTGCGGCGCTGCTGGTGCAGTTCGGGCAGCGGGCCAAACGGGAGGTGCTGCGCCCCGCCGAGGCCCGAGGACTTGCCGCCCGGGTGGGGGTGCACCTGTCCGGGCACGGCGGCACCGAGGACGGGGTACTGGGTGCGCTGGCCGCGGTCGGGCTGCACCTGTCCGGCAACGACGGGCTGTTCATCACCCTGCCCGGCCTGGAAGACCTGCCCACCGAAGCCACCGTCGACGAGCTGCGCGCACTGGTGCCGATCGACGAGGTCCGCGACGGCGCAGGTCGCGCACCGGCGCCCAGTGAGCCCATTGAGCTGGGTGACTGGGTGCGCCCGGTGCTGCTCGACGGCCGCAGCGTGCTGTTGTTGGACCCGCCCCGGCAGCGGCCCGACGGCGGGCGCAGCTGGCGCACCGCCCCGCGCGCCGTCGTCAAAAAGCACTGATCGCGCGGGGCTCGGCGTCATTGGCCCGACCTGAAACCGCAGCCGCGGCAGCCCCGCCGACGCGGCCTGGGCAAATCATGACCGGATCCGCGCCGCAATCACTCAGTTGCGGGTCAACGTGCAGGTCATCCGGAGTAAAGTCCGTGGATGCGCGCCTGCCGCGCGGTGGCACCAGGAAGGAGTTCCGATCATGACGCTGCAAGTGGTTCCCGAGGGCTTGGCCGCGGCGAGCGCAGCCGTCGAGGCGATCACCGCCCGGCTGGCCGCCGCACATGCCGCCGCCGCCCCGGTGATCTCGGTGGTGGCCCCGCCGGCGGCGGATCCGGTATCGCTGCAGTCGGCGGCGGCGTTCAGCGCCCGCGGCGGTCAACATTCGGCGGCGGCGGCCCAAGGTGTTGAGGTGTTGGGCCGGGCCGGGGTCGGGGTGGGCCTGGCCGGCGCCAGTTACGCGGCCGGCGATGCGGCGGCGGCCGCGACCTATCTGGGTGCCGGCGCCTGAGCATGATCGCGCCGGTCTGGATGGCGTTTCCGCCGGAGGTGCATTCTGCGCTGCTGAGCAGCGGTCCGGGGCCGGGGCCGTTGCTGGCCGCCGCCGGGACATGGAGCTCGTTGAGCACCGAATATCAAGCGGCGGCAACCGAACTCACGGCCGCGCTGGCCGGCGCGCAGCAGATGTGGGAGGGGCCGACGGCCGAACAGTATGTGGCCGCGCACATGCCGTATCTGGCGTGGTTGGGGTTGGCGAGCGCGGTCAGCGCCGAGACGGCCACCCAGCACGAGGTCACCGCCGGCGCCTATAGCGCCGCGCTGGCGGCGATGCCGACCCTGCCGGAGCTGGCCACCAACCACGTCGTGCACGGGGTGTTGGTGGCGACCAACTTCTTTGGCGTCAACACCATTCCGATCGCGGTCAACGAGGCCGACTACGCGCGGATGTGGACGCAGGCGGCCACCACCATGAGCGCCTATCAGGCCACCGCCGAGTCCGCCAGTTCGGGCAGCGGCGCCGGGTCCGGCGCGGGTTCGGGCAGTGGGTCGGGTGCGGGGAGCGGTACCGGCAGCGGTTCCGGTGCGGGCAGCGGTTCCGGCGGCGGGGGAGGCGGCGGCGGGGGCGGCGGCGGGTCGTTTCAGCTGCCGACCCCGGCCGAAATCTGGAACATGATCTTCGGCCCCGACGGGGAGCAGATCCCCGGCCAGGGGCAAGGCAACTGGACCCCGGAACAGTACCTGCAGCAGTTGCCGAATCTATTCACCCAGGTGCCCAGCAGCACCATCGAGTACCTGCTGAATCCCGCGAATTGGGCACGACCGGATTTTCTGACCTACCTGATCGCCTGGAATACCTACCGCGCCGTCAACTGGACGCTACGCACGCTGCGGTTTTTGGTCCAGGAGCTGCCGCTGCTGACCACGGTCGGTCTGAGCCTGGCGGCCAGCAGCCTGGGCGGTCTGACCCCGCTGGCGGGGCTGGCCGGTTTGTCCGGGCTGGCCGCGGTGCCGGCGGGTGCGCCCACCCCGCTGCCGGCGCCGCCGATGCCGATGATCCCCGCGACACCCGCCGTCGGCGTCACGGGCCTGGCCTCGCCCACACCCGCTTCGGTGCCGGCGTCGGCTCCGATGTCGGCGCCGGCGACGGCCCCCACGACGCCGCCGGCCGCACCTGCGGGGGCGGCCCCACCGACGGCGCCGCCGCTTACCGGTGTGGAAGGCGCTGCCTCCTACGGCTACATGGTCGGCTGGATCGGCTCCGGGCTCAGCGCCCCCAGCAGCGCCAGCGCCAAAACTCTCGTCCGGGCGGGGGTGCCGGCGGCGGTGGCCACCGACACCGACCCGACCCAGGAGACGTCACTGCGCCGCCGGCGAAGGACCGGGCTCACCGATCCCGGCCACCGTTACGAATACCTGGAAACCGACGACCCGCACTACCTGGCCTCGGACCGGGGAGCTGGACCGTTGGGGTTCACCGGCACGGTGTCCAAAGCCGGCGCCCAAGCAACCGGGCTGGCGACCTTGGCCGTCGATGGGTTTGGTGGTGGTCCGCGGGTGCCGTTGGTGCCGGAGACGTGGGAGGGGGAGTCGTAGCTGAGGGAACTTTTGG